>CAIOLW010000094.1 GCA_903859215.1 uncultured bacterium
CGCTGCCCGACTTGGCTATTTCCGCTGCCCGACTTGGCTATTTCCGCTGCCTGGCAATTCCCACTGCCCGGCTTGGCTATTTCCGCTGCCCGGCTTGGCGATTCCCACTGCCCGACTGACGATTTCCGCTGCCAACGGGTCGGCACTGCGGGTGCGGCTGGACAGGATTTCCGGTTCCTGCCGCGCCCGGTTCCTGAGGAAAAATCAGGTCGCGCTTGATTTTCTATCCGACGACTAACCCCCAACATCTGGGGGAGTTGGACTCACTTGACCACACCACTTAGTGGCGTCAGCGGCACGATAGGAGACATCCCCCATGCGATTCAAAACAAAATTCTAACCGTGGAAGCCGAGGCCGCGACAGGGTCCGCGCAACCGTCGAAAAGACCAGCCGGACCCGGCATTGGAGGCCATCTGTGGGCCCCAAGATTTTTTCCCGTGCCCGCTGGTCCGCGCGTACGCCAACCCTCCGGGAAGATCGAGACGAGCCACGTCCCTGATTAAGGCTTTCTGTATCTTCATACAACTCAATGACTTTGAACATCTTCGGCATTTCGGGCGTTTTCGAGGGCACCGCGCGGGCCTAGGGGGAAGCGGCGATGTCCTTGACCAGGGCCCCGATAGCGTCGCGGCCGGCCTGGTAGGCGGCGCGGATCTGTTCCGGCGAGCCGCGGGCGGCCATGGGGTCGGCCACCGGGCAATGCCGGTGCCGCGACGGGTCGGCCAGCGCCGGCAGGAAGCGCCCCGCTTCCGGGCTCAGCGTGACGATCAGGTCGAAGGTGTCGAGGTCCTGCGTGTCGATCGACTTGGAGTACTGGCCGTCCATCGCGACGCCGGCCTCGGCCATGATGGTCCGCGTGCGCTCGTGGATCGGATGGGTGATCAGGCCCGCGCTCGCGACGGTCCAGCCGGACGGGAACAGGTGCCGCGCCCAGGCCTCGGCCATCTGGCTGCGGCAGGCGTTGGCGGTGCACATGAACAGGACGTTCACCTTCGGCCTCCGAGGGCTTCGCAGAGGGCGGACACGTCGCCCGGCAGGCGGGCCTGCAGCGCGATCGCAACGGCTTCGTCGACAGCGAGGGCCGCCAGGCCGGCGCGCCACTGGTCCTGGTCGTGCCGGGTGCCGGCGCCCAGGCCGGCGCGACTGGCGACCAGGTTGGCCGCCTGCACGGCCCGCAGGAGCGGCAGGTCGGTTTTGGAGGACAATTCGGTGTCGGGCGATCGGGCGGCGACCGTCCCGCCGGCGTCATCATGGTGCGCGCCGATCACGCCCGCCAGCGCCGGCGGAAAATTCCAGGCCTCGGCCAGCGCGCGCCCTGCCTCGGCGTGGTCAAAGCCCAGGACGGCCCGCTCGCCGTCCAGCAGCACCTGGAAATCCCCTTCCGGGGGCAGTTGCTGCAGCTTCGCCTTGAGGGGTCGGTTCAGCACCAGCTTGCCGATGTCGTGCACCAGGCCGCCGGTGAACGCGCGCTCGCGGCGGTCGCGGCTGCCGGCGGCCTCCAGAAGGTGGGCCGCGCCGATGCCCACGGCCAGCGCGTGCCTCCAGAGCGCGTCCCGCTCCAGGCGGTAGCCGGCCAGAGGGCCGCGCAACACGTCACCGAGGCTGGTGGCGAACGCGAGCGAGATCACGGCGCTGTTGCCCAAGAGGACCAGCGCCTCGTGCACGGTGCCGACCTGGCGACGCAGGCCGTAGTAGGCGCTGTTGCACAGTTTCAGCAGGTTCGCGGTCAGGGCCGGGTCGCGGCCGATGACGTCCAGCACCTCGCCGGCCCCGACCGTGTCGTCATCCAGGAGCTGCAGCAGGCGGGCGGTGGTCGACGGCAGCGCGGGGAGTTCCCCGGTGGACGCGATGAGGTCCTGCAGGCGGCGGTCCATCGCTCTCCCGCGCGGGGTCAGGGGGCCGGCGGCGGGCTGACCGCCACCAGGAGGTCGCCCTGCGCGACGACCTGGCCTTCGGCCACGGCGATCCGGTCCACGACGCCGGCCACGGGCGCAGCCAGTTCCGTTTCCATCTTCATCGACTCCATGATCACCAGGGGCTGGCCCGCGGCGACGTCCTGCCCCACATCCACCAGCAGGCGCACGACCTTGCCCGGCATGCGGGCGTGCAGGTCCGGGCCTTCCGCGCCGCCACCGGCAGCCTCGTCCGCGTGGACCGGGTCGGGGCGTCGCAGGCGATGCACGCGGCCGTCGCAGAAGACCAGGCGCTCGTCGCGGTGGCTGACGACCCATGCGCGGCGGCGCCCGCCGTCGGCCCCGGCCACCAGCCAGGCACCGTCACCGGCGGCGGTCACGCTGGTGGCGTCCCGCGCTCCAGCGACGGTGACCAGGGTGGCCCCGTCCTGGCGACGGACATCGAGCACATGCTCGCCGGATTCGTCGCGGAATTTCAGTTGCACCATGGCTCCTTCAGGCCGGGCCTAGCCCAGGCCCGGGTGGCGAAAGCGACCGAGGCGCTCCCAGGGCGAGGCCGGCTGCGCCGGATCGATCGTTGCCGCCGCGACGCCGCCCATGCGCGCGCCCCCACCCAGCTCGGCGGCGCCCGCGGCCGCCAGGGCCAGCGCCGCATCCTCGCCGCGCGCGCTGCGCCAGCCGGGCAGGTGCTCGTCCAGAAAACCGGTGTGCAGGCGGCCGGCGGCGAACGCCGGGTGCCCGAGTACCGTCAGCAGGTACTCGATGTTCGTCGTCACGCCGAGGATCGGGTAGTCACGCAGCGCGGCGGCCATGCGCTCGATGGCGGCGCGGCGGTCGCTCGCGTGCACGCTCAGCTTCGCGATCATCGGGTCGTAGTAGAGGCTGACCTCGTCGCCCTGCCGGACGCCGCTGTCGACACGCACACCGGGGCCCGACGGCTCGCGCAGCAGCAGCAGCGGCCCCAGCGACGGCATGAAGTTGTCTTCGGGATCCTCGGCGTAGACGCGGCACTCGATGGCGTGGCCGCGCGAGCTCAGCTGCTCCTGAGTCCAGGGCAGCGGCGCACCGCCGGCGACCAGGATCTGCGCGCGCACGAGGTCCTGCCCCGTCACCAGCTCGGTGACCGGGTGCTCGACCTGCAGGCGCGTGTTCATCTCCAGGAAAAAGAAGTCGCCCTGGGCGTCGACCAGGAACTCGACGGTGCCGGCGCCCTCGTAGCCCACGGCGCGCGCGGCCGCCACGGCGGCCTTGCCCATCGCCTCGCGCGTCGCAGCGTCGAGCGCCGGCGAGGGCGTTTCCTCGATGATCTTCTGGTGCCGTCGCTGGATCGAGCACTCGCGCTCGTACAGGTGCACCGCGCCACCCTGGCTGTCGCCGAAGACCTGGAACTCGACGTGGCGCGGCCGCGCGATGTAGCGCTCGACGTAGACGGTGCCGTCGCCGAAGGCGCCGCGGGCCTCGCGGGCGGCCGCTTCACAGGCGGCCACCACCTGCGCGCGATCCTGCACCAGGCGCATGCCCTTGCCGCCGCCGCCGAACGCGGCCTTGACCATCAGCGGGTAGCCGACCTTGTCGCAGACCTTGCCCACCGCGGCGGCATCGAACACGCCGCCCGGATCGGGCTGCGGCAGCAGCGAGCCGGGCACCACCGGCACGCCGGCCTTCTCCATCACCGCGCGCGCCGCGGTCTTCTCGCCCATGGTGCGGATGACCTGCGCGGACGGGCCGATGAACACGAGCCCGGCCGCGGCGCAGGCCTCGGCGAAGCCGGCGTTCTCGGCCAGGAAGCCGTAGCCGGGGTGGATGGCATCGGCAAAGGTGTCCTGGGCCGCCTTGATGATGAGGTCGCCGCGCAGGTACGAGGCCGCCGGCTCGGGCGGGCCCAGTTCGACGACGACGTCGGCCAGCTCGGCGTGCAGCGCGCGCCGGTCGGCGCTCGAGCACACGGCCACCGTGCGCAGGCCCATCTCGCGGCAGGCGCGGATGACGCGCACGGCGATCTCCCCGCGGTTGGCCACCAGCACGGTGCGGATCTCGCGACGGGCGACGGTCATGCGCGTTCCTCGCCTTCACAGGGTGGCAGGCTCCAGGCGCCCCCGGGCACCCACGGCGCCGGCTTGCGCTCGGTGAACGCCGCCAGCGCGGCCTGCGCCTCGGGCGCGGCGCGCGCGGCGGCGATGCGGCCGGCGCACTCCGACGCACTGCCTTCGTAGCCCAGGCGCGCGACGGCGCCCAGCAGGTCCTTCGCCGCCCCGAGGGCCGCGGAGCCGCCGCGCAGCAGGTCTTGCACGACCATCTCCACGGCCTCGTCGAGGCCGCCGGGGGGCGCCAGGCGGTCGGCGAGCCCCACGCGATAGGCCTCGGCCGCATCGAAGGTGCGCGCGGTCAGGAAGAGGTCACGGGCGCGCGCGACGCCCAGCCGCTCGACCACCAGCGGGCTGATCACGCCGGGCACCAGGCCCAGCTTGGCCTCGGAGAAGCAGAACTGCGCCGCCGGCCCGGCCACGACCAGGTCGCAGGCGGCCGCCAGCCCGGCGCCGCCGCCGAAGGCGCCGCCCTGCACGCGCGCGATCACCGGCGCGGGACAGTCGTGGATGGCGCGGAACATCTCGCCCAGGCGGACGGCCGCCGCCAGGTTGGCCGCCGGCTCGGCGCGGCCGGCTTCGGCCATCTCGCCGAGGTGCGCGCCGGCGCAGAAGACCTTGCCGCTCGCGCGCAGGACCACCGCGCGCGGGCGGCACGCGCCGCCGGGGCCGATGTCCGGCTGCAGGGCAGCCGCCTCTGCCGGCGACAGCGGTTCGCGCGTCGCGAGCTCCGTGAACAGTCCGTGCAGCGACGCGACCATCGCCGCTGAGAGGGCGTGACGCGACGCCGGGTCGTCGAGCGTGACGACCAGCACCGGTCCGACAGGATGTTGGCGAAGGGCCATCGGCTTGCGCTCCTACATCCGGAAGATGCCGTAACGGACCGGCAGGATGGGTGCGTTCAGCGACATGGCCAGGCCCAGCCCCAGCACGTCGCGCGTCGAGACCGGGTCGATGACGCCGTCGTCCCACAGGCGCGCGCTGCTGTAATAGGCGTGCCCCTCTTCCTCGTACTTGGCGAGGATGGGCGCCGTGATGGCGTTCTCGCCGGCGGCGTCGAGCGCCTGCCCGGCGCGCGCCAACTGGTCCTTCTTGACCGTCAGCATGACGCCCGCGGCCTGCTCGCCGCCCATCACCGAGATCTTCGCCTGCGGCCACATGAACAGCAGGCGCGGCTGGTAGGCGCGCCCGCACATGCCGTAGTTCCCGGCGCCGTAGCTGCCGCCGATGATGACCGTGAACTTGGGCACGGTGCTGTTGCTGACGGCGTTGACCATCTTGGCGCCGTCCTTGGCGATGCCGCCGTGCTCGTACTGCCGGCCGATCATGAAGCCGGTCACGTTCTGCAGGAAGATGAGCGGGATCGAGCGCGCGTTGCACAGCTCGATGAAGTGCGTCGCCTTCAGCGCCTCGGCGCTGAACAGGATCCCGTTGTTGGCGATGATGCCGACGGTGTAGCCGTGCAGGTGCGCGAAGCCGCAGACGAGCGTGGTGCCGTAGCGCGGCTTGAACTCGTGCAGGCGGCTGCCGTCGATCAGGCGCGCGATGACCTCGCGGACGTCGAACGGGATGCGCGGGTCGTGGCTGACCGCGCCGTACAGTTCGTCGGGGTCGTAGTGCGGGTCTTCGGGAGTGGTGCACGGCGTGCGCGCGATCTGCACCGGGCCCAGGTTCTCGATGGCGTCGCGCAGGATCTGCAGCGCGTGCGCGTCGTCGTTGGCCAGGTGGTCGGCCACCCCGCTGATGCGCGTGTGCACGTCGCCCCCGCCCAGTTCCTCGGCCGTCACTTCCTCGCCCGTGGCGGCCTTCACCAGCGGCGGCCCGCCCAGGAAGATGGTGCCCTGCTCCTTGACGATGACGACCTCGTCGCTCATCGCCGGCACGTAGGCGCCGCCGGCGGTGCACGAGCCCAGCACGGCGCTCAGCTGCGGCAGGCCCATCGCGCTCATCTGGGCCTGGTTGTAGAAGATGCGCCCGAAGTGGTCGCGGTCCGGGAACACGTCGGCCTGCAGCGGCAGGAAGGCGCCGCCCGAGTCGACCAGGTACACGCACGGCAGGCGGTTCTCGCGCGCGATCTCCTGCGCGCGCAGGTGCTTCTTCACCGTCAGGGGCAGGTAGCTGCCGCCCTTCACGGTGGCGTCGTTGGCGATGATCATGAGCTGCCGGCCGTGCACGCGGCCGACGCCGGTGACAACGCCGGCGGCCGGCGCCTCGCCGTCGTACATCCCGTGCGCCGCCAGCGGCGATAATTCCAGGAAGGGCGACCCGGGGTCGAGCAGCGCCTCGATGCGGTCACGCACGAGCATCTTCTTCTGCTCGAGGTGCCGCTGGCGGGCGCGCGCACCGCCGCCCTCGGCCACCTGCGCATGCAAGGTGGCCAGGTCGGCGGCGCGCTGGCGGTTGATGCGGTCGTTCTCGCGGAACGCCGCGTCGTTCGTGCTGATCCGGCTGGCGATCCGCTTCATCCGCCCCCCTGTCATACTGGACTGCTGGACTGCGCGACTGTTGCCCGTCCGGCCTACTGGCCGGCCTTCTTCTGCGCGACACCCTTGAGCTTGTCGTTGGCCATGATGGCCAGTTCGACGCGACGGTTGGCCTGGCGGCCGGCCTCGGTCCCGTTGTCGGCCACCGGTTGCGATTCGCCGTAGCCCATGATGGTGAACCGGGTCGGCATCACCTGCAGCGACTGCAGGTAGTTCGCCACCGACTGCGCGCGGTTGCGCGACAGGGTCAGGTTCGACTCGTCGCTGCCGGTGGCGTCGGTGTGGCCCTCGATCAGGACCGCGGTGTCGGGGTACTTGTTGAGGATCGTCGCGAGGTTGTCCAGGTTCGTCCGGGCCGCCGATTGCAGTTCGCTCTTGCCGACCGCGAAGAGGATGCCCGAGTCGAACGTGATCTTGATGCCCTCGCCGACGCGCTCGACGTGCGCGCCCTCGAGATCGCGCTCGATCTCGGCGGCCTGCTTGTCCATGTAGTTGCCGATGTAGGCGCCGGCCGCGCCGCCGACCGCGGCGCCGAGGATGGCCCCGAGCGCGGTGTTGCCGGCCTGCTTGCCGATGATGCCGCCCAGCACGGCGCCGGAGCCCGCGCCGATGACGGCGCCCTTCTGCTGGCGGCTCATGTTCGCGCAGCCGGCGGCCGCCAGCAGTGCGACAATGAGCATGAGCGAGACAATTCTCTTCATGACGGGTCCTCTCCTGTAAAGGTCCGGTCAGGGATTCACGGGGGAATTCTGGTGGTCGATAAGGCAATCAGAGAGTATTCATGAACCTATGAGAATTCAAGGCGGCAAAATCCTGACCAGGTCCGGCCCCGAGGCCGCGGACGTGGTGGTCGAGGGCGAACGCATCCTCGCGGTGGAGCCCCCGCGCGCGGGCCCGGTCGAGAGCGGCGACATCGACGCGACCGGTCGCTGGGTCCTGCCGGGGGGTATCGACGCCCACACGCACTTCGGCATGCCGCTCGGCCGCGGGCTGGCCAGCCTGGGCTGGCGCGAGAGCTCCGCGGCGGCGCTCCTGGGCGGCACGACCACCGTGGTCGACTTCGCCAACCCCGACTTCGGCGAATCGCTCGGCGCGGCGGTCGCCCGCTGGCGCGCGATGGCCGACGGCCGCGTGCTGTGCGACTACGGCCTGCATGTGACGGTTGTCGAGGCCCTGCCGGCGCGCCTGGCCGAGATCCCGGCATTGCTGGCGGCGGGCGTCCCGACCTTCAAGGGCTTCCTGGCCTACAAGGGCCGCCTCATGCTGACCTCCGAGCGGATGTCCGCTTTGATGGTTGCCGTGGCCGACGCCGGCGGGTTGCTGCTGGTGCACGCCGAGGACGGCGAGATGAACGCGACCATGGAGGCCGAGCTCCTGGCCGCCGGACGCACCGCCCCGCGCTGGCACCCGGACGCGCATCCGCTGGAATCCGAGGTGCAGGCGGCCACGCTGGCGCTGGACCTGGCGCACCAGGCGGGCTGCCCGTTGCTGGTCGTGCACATGAGCGCCGCCGGCACGCTGGCGGCGCTGCGGCGCGCGCGCGCCGATCGCGCCGGCGCCGGGCCGGCCGCGCTGGGCGAAGCCTGCATCCACCACCTGTTCGCGGACGACGCCTGCTACCGTACCGATGACGATGCCGCGCTGGCGGCCATCTGCTCGCCGCCCCTGCGGCCGGCGGGCCACGGCGCCGCGCTCTTGGCGGGGCTGGCCGAGGGCGCCATCGACATCCTGTCGACCGACCACTGCGAGTTCGCGCTGGCCGTCAAGAGGCGGGCCGCGGGCGCCGGCTTCCCGAAGGTGCCCAACGGCTGCGGCGGCGTCGGCGAGCGCCTGGTGATCAGCCACACGCTGGCCGTGGCCGAGGGCAAGCTCGAACCGTGGCGCTGGCAGGAAGTGTTCGCCGAGCGGCCCGCGGCGCTGATGGGCCTCACCGCGCGCAAGGGCCGGCTCGCGCCGGGCCTGGATGCGGACATCGTCCTGTTCGATCCCGAGGCGCGGGACGTGTGGCACCCGCTGGGCGACAGCGACGTCGCGGGATCGCTGTGGGAAGGCCGGCCGGTGACCGGCCGCGTGACGGACGTGTGGCTGCGCGGGGCGCGCGTCGTCGGGGACGGCGCGCTCTGCGCGGATCAACCCGGCGGCGTGTTCCTGCCTCGCGCCCTGGACCCGGCAACCGTGACGAAGGACGACTGAGCGATGAGCAGCGACACACCCCACGCCGAGTCCGCCGGCGAGCGCCCGAACAGCGGCGCCACCGGGCTGGCCGGCCGCTACGAGCGCCTGCGCGACCAGCTGGCCGACCTCTACGTCAAGACCACCGACCCGGTGGCCCGCATGGCCACCGCCTGCGCGCTGCTGCACCACAAGATGCCGTATTTCTTCTGGACCGGGTTCTACCGGGTGCAGGACGGCTCGCTGGTGGTCGGCCCGTACCAGGGCCCGCTGGCCTGCGCCGTGCTGCCGGGCCCGCAGGGCGTGTGCTGGGCGGCGGTGCGGCGCGGGGACACGATCGTCGTGGCCGATGTGCACGCGTTCGAGGGCCATGTCGCGTGCGACGCGCGCTCGCAGAGCGAGATCGTCGTGCCGGTGCGCGACCGGAATGGGACCATCGTCGCCGTCCTGGACGTGGATTCGGACCGGCCCGCGGCCTTCGGGGACATCGACCGCGTGGGCCTCGAGGCGATCGCGGCGCTGATCCACGGCGACGCGCGGCAGCGCTGAGGAGGCGGGCAGATGACGCAACCGGGCACGCTGACGCTGTGGAACGACCCCTTCCTGCGCGCGCGGCCGGGCGCCGCCGCGAAGCTGGCGGCCATCGACCCGGCGACGGTGGGCCGCATCGCCGTCATCAAGCACGCCGCCCTCGGCGACCTGGTGCTGTGCCGCCCCTTCCTGCGCGAAGTGCGCCGGCACTTCCCCGCCGCGCACCTGACCATCGGGCTGTCGAGCAACTACCAGCGCGGCGCCCCCCTCGACCTGGCCGACGCCACGCACATCGTGCAGCGCGGCCTGCCCTGGCGGGCGGCGCTGGCCAACTACCGGGAACTGGGGCCGCAGGACATCATCTTCGACCTCACGGCCACTGCGCGCTCGCGGTGGCTGGTGCTGCTGAACAAGCCGCGCCTGGCCGTCGGGCTGGCCGGCAGCCGGCTGGACGGGCGCCTGTACGACGTCGTCGTGCCGCGCACGGGCTTCAAGTACGAGGCCGAGTCGTTCCTGGACCTGCTGGGCGCGGTGGGGCTGGGCACGGCGTGGCCGCCCGACTTCGCGCTGCCATTGCCGCCGCGGCCGCAGGCGGCGCCGTACATCGCCTACTTCGCCACGGCCTCGACGCCGGGCAAGAGTTGGCCGGCCGAACGCTTCGCGGCGCTGGTCACGGCGCTGGCGGCCGACCGGCCCGGGCTGGACCACGTGGTGCTGGCGGGGCTGGCCGACTGGGAACGGGCGACAGCGGCGCAACTGGAAGGCGCGCTGGCCGGCGTGCCGCGGGTGCGCGTGGCGGGGCCTGACGAGGATCTCACGGCCTGGGTGGGCGCGGCCGCGCTCGTGGTCTCCAACGATACCGGCGCGCGCAACCTGGCCATCGCCGCCGGCGCACCCACGGTGGGGCTCTTCTTCGACACGCCGCCGTTCCGCTACCTGCCGCGGTTCGGGCGGCACGAGGCGCTGTTCTGCCCGGGACGCGCCCTGCCGTCGGTGGCCGACGCGCAGGCGGCCGCGCTCAGATTGCTCGGCGACGGCTGATGCGGCGCTCGCCGCCCGACCACCCCAGGATGATCCCCAGCACCAGCCCCCACACCGCCGCGAGGCCGATCTGGTAGTCGCGCGGCAGGCTGAACGTGATGGTGTGCGCCGGGATCCAGAACCAGATGAGCGTGCGCCAGGCCTTGTCCATGCCGGCCCAGTCGCGGCGGCCGAGGATGAGGTTGTCCTCCCAGCGGTGGAAGGCCATCATCTGCGGCCCGAAGAACACGTTCGTCAGCACCGACAGCGCCAGCGCATGGCCGAGGCCATCGCCGCACCAGGCAGGCAGCGCGCCGCGCTCGAGCAGCGCCGCGGTGAAACCCTTCATGCCCGTGAAGCCCGCCTTGATCACCAGGCCCAGCACGGCCCAGGCGACGACCTTCAGCGACAGCCGCGCCGGCGAACACGGCAACGACAGCATCCGGTTGCGCGCGCTCGCGGCCACGACCTCGCCGAGCGTGCCGAGCACGGCGAACTGCAGCGCGGCCGAGAGCCAGGGGTTCTGCGCGACCCAGGCGGCGTACGCGATCATCGGTCTCCTTCAGCAGGCCGCCCGCGTCAGCGGAAACTGGCCTTCAGGTCGCCCCAGGTGGTCGGGGTCTCGTCCAGGGGGATTGCCGAGGCGCCCGCGAAATCCACCGTGCAGTGGATGGCGGCGTCGTCGACGCTGTCGTGGATGAGCGCGGCGATGGCCGCGCCGTCGGTGGTGCCCCAGTAGTTGCCCGTGAAGTCGAGCACCACCGGCGCGCCCGGGTACAGGTAGCTGCTGACGGCCAGGCCCGAATCCGGCAGCAGGTGGCTGCCGTGCATCGTGACGACGGCGTCCCCGCCGACACTGACCGCCGCGACGAGCGTGTGCTCGAGGGCCGAGTCGTTCACCGTGACGACCGCGCCGCTGCCCGCGGTGATCCCGTTGTTGCCGCCCCCGGCGATCAACCGGTCCACCGTGACGTGCGCGCCCCCGCTGGCACTCAGGGACGTGACCGCGGCGCCGGTCACCGTGCAGTCGGAGATCGCGCCGGCCGCGCCGTCGCCGAACGTGATCGCGGCGAACGAGCCGCTGAACGCGCAACCGGTGATGGTAATGCCCTGCGACCCGACCGTGGCGGCGACGCCGACGCCGAGGCCGTCGAACCGCGTGTCGGCGATCATGAACGCCACGGACTGCTCCAGCCACACGGCGAAGCCGTCCTCCTCGGTCGTCTCGAACGCGCAGTCCTGCACGATGCCCTGCGCGGCGCCCGTGAACAGGCCGTAGAACCCGAAGCCGCCGCCGCGCAGCAGGCAGTCCCCGATGTCGACGGAACCGGCCGCCCACTCCACCGCTCGCGGCAGGTGCTCGACCGTCAGCGAGCGCAGGCGCAGCACCTGGTCGCCGGCGCCGCGGATGCCCGCCGGCCATTGCCCGGCCGGGCTGTACCAGGCGTCCGGGCCGATGAACGTCTGGTCGCGCCCCGCGCCGATGATGGTCAGGTCGGCCTGCGCGACGGCGACGATCGCCTGTTGCGCATCCGCCTTCCCGGGCACCGGTCGCAACGTGTCGAACCGCCCCGCCCCGACCTGGATCGTGTCGCCGGAAGCGGCGGCATCCACGGCGGGCTGGATGTCGGTGAAATCACCCGAGCCGTCGCTCTCGACGCGCCAGGTCGTGGCGTCCGCCCGGCCGGCTCCCACCGCCAGCAGGCAGGCAAGCACTTCGAACAGGATGCGTGGGCGCGCCATCGTCCCCTCCCCCGGGTTGGTGACCAGGCCCCGCCGTCGAACAGGTGTTGCCCGCGCACGCTACCACGGCGACGACGCGGCGGGGAACGGGCAATTCACTGCGGAAGTCCGCGACCGGCGTCCGGCTCAGTCGGCATCGCCGGGAAGGGGAAACCAGCGCAGGCTCTCCCACTCGGGCGCCAGTTCCCTGGGATCGACCGCGCCGGCGCCCCGGCCATCGCGTTCGGCGGCCAGCCGCCCGGCCTGTTCCAGGTAGCCGGCGAAGGCCGACTCGGGCTCGGTGCGGTGCTCGGCGCGCCAGTCCATGCGGCCGGCGCCGTAGCTGATGGCGCCGAACCCGGCGCCGACCAGCGGGGTGGCCTGCCGGTGGCGCCAGATGCCGGTGATCGGGTCGAACGCGTAGTCGGGCAGGAAGCGCCAGCCCTCGCGCGCGATGAAGTCGACCGCGGCGAGGAGGAACGCGAACGCGGGCTCACTGATGAAGTAGTTGAAGTTCACGCGCACCCAGCCCGGCTTGACGCCCTCGCTGCCGGCGTTGATCGCGGCCTCGAAGCGGTGGCTGTGCGCCAGGTCGATGCCCAGCAGGCGGTGCCCGTAGGGGCCCGCGCACGAGCACCCGCCGCGCGCCTGGATGCCGAACAGGTCGTTCAGCAGCGCCACGACGAAGTTGTGGTGGAGCAGCCGTTCGCCGCGGCGCACGACGAACGAGACGATCGACAGGCGTTGCGCCGTCAGGTTGCCCAGGATGTCGATGTGCGGGTTGGCCGACCACGCCGCGATGGCGCGCTGCACGAACTCCCGCTCGCGCCGCTCGATGTTGTCGGCGCCGACCGCTTCCTTCAGGTGGAATACCAGCCCGGCGCGGATCGCCTCGATGATCGCCGGCGTGCCGCCCTCCTCGCGATGCGAGGGGTCGGCCAGGTACGTGTGCCCGTCCGGGCTCACGTAGGAGACGGTGCCGCCGCCGGGCGCCGTCGGCACCGTATTGGCCACCAGGCGCCGCTTGACCACCAGCACACCCGGCGTGCCCGGGCCGCCGATGAACTTGTGGGGCGAGATGAACAGCGCGTCCTTGTACGCCAAGGCGCCGTCCGGCCCCGGCCCGCGCAGGTTCATCTCGATTTTCACGTACGGCGCCGCCGCCGCGAAATCCCAGAACGCCAGCGCGCCGTGCGCGTGCAGCAGCGTCGAGATCCCGGCCGTGTCCGAGACGATGCCCGTCACGTTGCTGGCCGCCGAGAAGCTGCCGATCTTCAGCGGCCGCGCAGCGTATCGTTCCAGTTCGCGCGCGAGGTGGGCCTGGTCGATGCGCCCGTCCTGGTCCTCGGCGATCGTCACCACGTCGGCGATCGTCTCGCGCCACGGCAACTCGTTCGAGTGGTGCTCATAGGGACCGATGAAGACGACCGGCCGCTCGTCGGCCGGGATGAGCGTCGAGAGTCCGTAGCGCTGGTCGAGGTCGCGCGGCAGGCGCAGGTTCAGGATGTCGACCAGCTTGTTGATGGCCCCGGTGGCGCCGGCGCCGCAGAAGATGACGACGTCGTCGGCCGTGCCGCCGACCGCCTCGAGGATGACGCGGCGGGCGTCCTCGCGGAAGCGCGTCGTCCACAGGCCGGTGCTCGAGGTTTCGGTGTGCGTGTTGGCGTAGAGCGGCAGCACCTCCTCGCGCAGGAAGTCCTCGATGAACGCGAGCGAGCGGCCGCTGGCCGTGTAGTCGGCGTAGGTCAGGCGCCGCGGCCCGTACGGCCCGTCCAGCGCGCGGTCATCGCCGATGATGCCTTCGCGGATGCGCTCGATCAGGGCGTTCACGTGCGTTTCCAAGCCGGGGTCCTCGCGGTTGGGCGCGCCTCAGTCGGCGTCGCGGTGGACGGTGTCGGGCGAGAACGCCGGCAGGCACACCGCGATGTAGTGGGCGCCGGCGGGATCCGGCGAGCCGTAGCGGACCCACTCGCCGGCCGGGCACAGGACGGCCTGGCCGGCGCCGACGTCCAGCGCGCCGTCGCGGGTCTCGACCCGCAGCACGCCGGCCAGCACGACCGTGTACTCGTCGAAGGCCGGAGTCTGCCCCGGCTCCACCCAGCCGGGCGGGCTGGTCATGCGCGCGATGCTCACCGCGCCCGTGCCGGAGTTCACGCGGCCGAAGAACTCCTCGATCTTCTTGGGCAGGTTGCCCGCCGCCTCGATGATGGTCGGCTTGGCGATCAGTCGGGCCATGGTTGCTCCTTGGGAAGGGTCAGGCGAAGCGGTCCGCCAGCCGGTGGATCAGGTAGCTGCTCTCGGCGAGCGCCTGGGGCGCGAAGTCGCCGAAGAATTCCGCGACCTGCCGGAACTCGGCGACGAAACCCGCCTTGTCGTCGTTGCGGACCAGGTCGGCCAGCCGCTGGTGATGCTCCAGCAGTTCCAGAAGAAGGCCCCGGCGTTCCGCATCGGCAAACACGATGTCCGCGTACAGCTCGGGGTTCTGCGCGAAGATGCGGCCGGTCATCATGAGTTCGGCGCGGTAGATGGGGCTGCTCAGACCGAGGATGTCGGCGGGCGGCGTGCCGCGCGCGGCCAGGAACGAGCCGTGCAGCAGCGCCAGGAAGTGCCGCACCCCCTGCACCAGGTGCATCCCCTCGTCATGGCGCCCGGCCGGCATCTCGGCCACGCGCATCCCCCACAGGCGGACCTGTTCGAGGAGCCATTGCGCGGCGTCCGGGTCGCGCCCCACGCACGCGATCATCAACTGCTTGGACAGGTTGTGGACATCCGGGCCGTGCAGCGGGTGCAACCCCAGCACCGGCCCCGGGTGGGCCGCCAGCATGGCCGCCACGGGATCTGCCTTGTGGCTGGTGAAATCCGCCAGCAGGGTGCCGGGATCGAGGAACGGGGACAGCCGGGTGATCACCGACACGGTGTCGCGGATGGGCACGCTCACGATCGCCAGGTCGCAGCCCTGCGCCAGTTCGGCGGCATGATCCCAGTCGCCGGCTTCCAGGACACGCACCCGGTGGCCGCTGCGGGCCAGCACGCCCCCGTAAAGCGAACCGATGCGACCGCCACCGCCGACGATCAGCACCGTGCGCGGACCGCCGGCCGCCTGCGGGAAGGCGCCGGTCGACTGCTGCTCCCGCGACGCGCCCATCACCAGGCGCAGGAAATCCTCGGCCCAGCCCGGGTCGAGGCCGCGCGCGACCGCCGCGGACCGGAAGGACTCGACCTTGGCGTCCTCGCGACCGGCGTCGAGGATGGACAGCCCTTCGCGCTGCTTGGTCGCCAGCACCGCGGCGGAAAGCGTCCCGCGCTCGGCCAGCAGGTCGAGGAGCCCGGCGTCGATCGCGTCGAGGCGCTCCCGCAGGGCAGCCAGTGGTTCGTGCATCGGTCTCCCGGCGGCCCGGCCGCCATGGTTGAACGGTCAGAAGACGCGGCGCGAGACGAACGTCCACTCGCCGGGGCGCACCCGCACGCCGGCAACCACCTGTTCGGCGGCCACCCGCCCCTGCGCGTCCAGCAGCTCGAGCCGCAGGTCGCGCACGCCGGCCGGCAACGTCAGCCGCACCACGTGCACCTGCCGCGGAAGCGTCAGCCAGCTGCGCGTGTCGGCGGCCTCGGTGGCCGCGCCCAGCAGGTTGGCCAGGAATCCCGCGCCCTTGCCCAGCTTCCCGGCGCCGCGGGTGGCCAGGTATTTCGCCAGGCCGCGCGCGATCGTCCGCACCATGATCGTCGGCTTCTCGGCCTCGAACGTCACGCGCGCCGCCCGCCCGAGGTCGACCGCGCGCGTGCCGACGGCGTTGCCCGCCGCGGTGCCGGCGCTCACGCGCACGCCCGCGTACGGCGGCGCCGAATCGTCCAGCAGCGCCGGCGCGGCGACGGCGACCCAGTACTCCACCTCGCTGCCGGACCCGGCGGCGTGCCAGCGGTCGCGACCGTCCCACAGGGACCAGCCCCAGCGCTCCCGGTCGGCGTCATCCTGCCCCTTGAAGACGGGGAAGTCGAAGCGCTCCTGCGCGAACGGCGGCACGTAGCCGGTCTCGACCAGCAGCACCAGCTCGCCCGTGCCCGCACCCGGCCGCGACGACTTGCGCAGCGACGCCAGGCCGCCGGCCGTGTCGCCGGCGGCGGCGAACACCGACGGGCAGGCCGCCGCGGCCGCCGCCAACTCGGGCCCGAAGCCCAGGCGGTCGGCCGTCCGCGCCAGGTCGCCGGCCAGCGCCGGCGGGGCCTCGAGGCCCAGGAGGGACGCATTCTGTTCGAAGGCGACGGCCGCGTTGCGATAGGCGATGAACGCGTCGTTGGTCTCGCCGTCCGCCTCGTAGAGCATCCCGCTCAGCCAGAGCAGGAAGGCGTCGTTGCGCACCTTCTGCAGGTCGCCGCGGTCCTGGTCGCGCACCGCGCCGAGCGTGACGTCGACGTACTTCGCCAGCACCTGGCTGGCCCGGCGCGCCTCGACGACCGCCTCGCCGGGCTGGCCGAGCGCCTCGTAGTTCAGCGCCTTGTAGTAGGGCACCAGCGCCATCTCGTACGGGCGCGCGCGGTAGGCGACGTTCGCGTCGGAAGTCAGCAGCGCGACGGCGCCCTCGGCCAGCGAGCGGCCGAACAGCGCGTCGGCCGTCCGCTCGGCCGCGGCGAAGGCCTCGTTGCTCTCGGCATAGCGTCCCGCGTGGCGCAGCACCAGACCCCGTTCGAGCCCGGCCAGGAGCACGTCATGGCCACCGGCGCCCTTGTCGATCGTCTTGAGCGCGCCGTCGAAGTCGCCCGTCGCCAGCTGCGGCCTGAGGTCGACCATCTTCGCCGAATAGCCGGCGCAGCCGGCCAGCACGCAGGCGCCCGCCACGCACAAGGCGAGGCGGGCGCCTGCCCGCTGAAGCCGGCCGGCGATCCGCGGGGACCGCCGGCCCTGGCTACGGATATGGGCGGACACGCCGTCAGCCCTTGATCAGCTTCTTGATCTTCTCGAAACCCGCCCAGAGCTTCGTGTTGTCCTGCAGGTCCACCAGGTAGCAGTCGACCTGGTAGTAGCGGACCGACTGCTTGCCCTCGCTGTCGACGATCTGGTTGACCTCGCCGATCAGCATGACGTCGGCGCCCTTCTCGAGGCCCCACTTCTTCATCGTCTCGGGCGACGAGAACTCCTGCTGGTCGGCGCGCTCGGTGCGCACCTGCTCGCGCTCCTCGGCCGACGCCACGATGCGCACCCGGCCGCCGTTGATGAAGTCGCGCTCGAGCTCGTCCACCAGCGTCTTGGTGGCGATGTGCTCGGCCGTCTTGTTGCGGATGGGCGCGATGATCAGGGTCGGCTTCCTGCCCTTCTCGGCCAGGAAGTTCTCGATCCACGGCCCGCGCGAGATCTGGTCGGCCAGCGCGGCCGAGACCTGCTGGGCGTCGGTGTCGTTCCAGTTGCCGGAGAGGTCGATGCGCGCACCGGCCTCGGTCCGGACGACTTCCTTCTTCGTGGCGCATCCGGCGAGGGCCGCCACGATGGCGACCACCAGCATGAACCGCGCGATGTATCCCGTCATTCGCCTGCCTCCTTGATCTGGCGCCACACGCGTTCAGGGGTCGCGGGGATCCGGCAGAGCCGGGCGCCCACCGCGTCGCAGATGGCATTGACGATGGCCGGCGCGGGCCCGTCGATGGGCACCTCGCCGGCCGCCTTGACCCCGTAGGGGCCGCTCGGTTCCATGGTCGGAACCAGGATCGTGACCATCTCCGGCATGTCGAGCGCCGAAGCGATCTTGTAGTCCAGGAAGTTCGGGTTCTTCACCTTGCCGGCGCGGTCGACGATGACTTCCTCGAACAGCGCGTAGCCGATCGCCTGGGAAACCGCGCCCTCGATCTGGCCCTCGGCCATGCCGGGGTGGATGGGCGTCCCGCAGTCGACCGCAGAGACGAATCTACGCAGGAAAACCTCGCCGGTTTCCGGATCCACCTCGACGTCGGCGAACTGGGCCGCGAACGGCGGCGGCGACTCGTTGGACATGTGGCTGGCCGTGGCGGCCGGCTGCATCTTCGCCGCGTACAGCGCGTGGGTGGCCAGCTCGGCCATCGTCATCGCCTTGTCGGGGCCGCAGCTGACATTGTCGTCGCCGAACACGACGTCCCCGGCCGGGCACGCCCACTTCTCGGCGAAGACGCCGGCCAGCTGGTCGCGCATCTGCTGCGCCGCCTTGACCACCGCGCCGCCCGAGACATAGGTCGTGCTCGAGGCGTAGGCCCCCACGTCGAACGGAGTCAGGTCGGTGTCCGAGCTCAGCACGCGCACCTTTTCGTACGAGATGCCCAGTTCCTGCGCGCACATCTGCGCCAGCACCGTATCGGAGCCCTGCCCGATGTCGGTGGCGCCCACCGCCAGGTTGACCGAGCCGTCCTCGTTCAGCTTGACCGTGGCCGCGCCCCAGTCCACGCCCGCGATGCCCGAGCCCTGCATGGCCAGCGCCATGCCCAGGCCGCGCCTCAGGTGCGGCGCCGACGGCGGCCGCTTCCGTGTCCAGCCGATCGCGTCGCAGCCCATCTCGATCGCCGTCTCCAGGCCGGTGCTGCGGATCACGCGGGACAGGCCCTCGCGCCCCTCGCCCAGCTTGGCCGACAGCGGGTCGGTGTCGCCGAGGCGGATGTGGTTCTTCTTCCGCAGTTCCAGCCGGTCCATGCCCAGCACCTTCGCCACCTCGTCGATGTGGCTTTCCAGCGCGAAGCAGCCCTGCGGCGCGCCGTAGCCGCGGAAGGCGCCGCTGATCGGGTTGTTCGTGTACAGGCACGTGACCTGGAAGTGGATGTTCGCGCACGGGTACATCGGCAGCACCTTCTGCCCGGTGTTGCCCTGCACGGTCAGCGCGTGGCTGCCGTAGGCGCCGGTGTCGGCCGTGACGTTCATGCGGTTGGCGATGATCGTGCCGTCGTTCATGACGCCGGTCGTCATCACGATGCGCTGGGGATGGCGGCAGCGGGCGCTGGTCAGCTCCTCGGTGCGCGTGAACTCGAGCCGCACCGGACGCTTCGTGCGCAGCGTCATCAGCGCGACAATGTCCTCCATCACCATTTCCTGCTTGTCGCCGAAGCCGCCGCCCACGCGCGGCTTCACCACGCGGATGTCCGCTTCCTTCAGTTCGAGGATGCGCGCCAGGATCCGCCGCAGGTGGAACGGCACCTGCGTGCTGGTGCGCACGACCAGGCGGCCGTCCTCGTCCAGCCACGAGATGGCCACGTGGGGCTCGATGTGGCTGGCCTGCACGCGCGGCAGCCAGTAGGTGCGCTCGACGACGTGGTCGCATGTCTTCAGCGCCGCCGACACATCGCCCACCTGCTTGTCGATGCGCGCGGCCACGTTGCTGCGCCCGCCCTCGGCGATGCCGCGCGGGTCGGCCACCTCGTGCACCAGCACGTCGGTGCGCGCGAGCGCCTCGTCCATGTCGGTCAGGGCCGGCAGCACCTCGTACTTCACGTCGATCAGGCCGAGCGCCTGTTCGGCGATCGCCAGCGTCTCGGCCACGACGATCGCCACGCGGTCGCCCATGTGCCGCGCCTTGTCCGGCATGATGACCGTGTCGTACGGCGACGGCTCGGGATGGCTCTGCCCGGCGCGCGTATGCAGGATCGGCTTGACCTGCCTGTGCCAGGCGACGTCGACGACGCCCGGCAGCGCCAGTGCGCGCGAGGCGTCGACGTCGAGGATGCGCGCGTGCGCGTGCGGCGAGCCGAGCACCTTGGCCCACAGCATGCCGGCCGGGTGCACGTCGTCGGTGTAGACGGGCTCGCCACGGGCCAGCTTGAAGGCGTCGATCTTGGTGACGTTGCGGCCCACCTGCGCGCCGCCGGCGCGGTTGTTCACGAAGTCGGTCATCGCGCCCCCGCTTCCGCGCGGCCGACGGCAGCCAGGGTCGCTGCCACGGCCGTCGCCGCCGCGACGGGCTTCACGTAGCCGGTGCAGCGGCAGAGGTTCCCGGACAACGCCTCGCGGATGGCGTGGTCGCCCGGTGTCGTCCCTGCGGCGCGGCATTCCTTCAGCAGGTGGTACAGGCTGACGAGCATGCCCGGCGAGCAGTAGCCGCACTGCACGGCCGCGTGCTCGACCAGCGCGGCCTGCAGCGCCGTCATCAGCGGGTCGCCGGCCAGGCCCTCGATGGTGGTGACGGCATGGCCGTGCGCGCGCGCCGCGGCCACGACGCAGCTGTTCACCGGTTGCCCGTCCAGGAGCACCGTGCAGGCGCCGCAGTCGCCCGTCTCGCAGCCGCGCTTGACCGAGGTCATCCGCGGTTCCTGCGGGCCGTCGCGCAGCACCGAAAGGAGCGTGGCGCCCGGCGCCGCTTCCCACTCCCGGTTCCGTCCGTTGAGCTTCACGACGATCTTCACGCGGCGCCTCCCTCGTTGTCCGTGCCCGGCGACGTGTCCGTCGATCCGGCCAGCACGCTCGCCAGCAACCGGCGGGTGAGCACGCCCACCATCTCGCGCCGGTATTCGGCGCTCGCGCGGTGATCGTCGATGGGCTCGCACTCGCCGGCGGCGATCGCCGCGGCGTCGGCCAGGCGGTCCGGATCCAGGTTGGCGATCAGTTCGCCCTCGACCAGCGCCTCGGCGAGCATCGCCCGCATCGGCACCGGCGCCACCGAGCCCAGCGCGATGCGCGCCGCGCCCACGCGGTCCCCGTCGATCTCCAGCGCCACGGCCACCTGCACCAGGGCGATGTCCTCGGCCGAACGTGTCAGGCGCCGCGCCGCCGCGCGCCACCCGCCCGACGCCGCCGACAGCGCGATGCCCACCAGGAGCCGGCCGTCCAGCACGGTGCGACGCGGGCCGGTGAAGAACTCCTCCAGCGGCAGGCTCTCCTGGCTGTCCTCGTCGGCGATGTAGCAGACGGCGTCCAGCGCCAGCAGCGCGGGCGCCAGGTCGGCCGAAGGGAGGGCGTTGCAGAGATTGCCGCCGATGGTGGCGGTCGTGCGCACCGGGCGGTTGCCGCAGTGCGCAGCCGCGGCGGAGACAAGGCCGCCCGCGAAGCCGGTCACCAGCGGACAGGTGGCGATGTCGTGCAGCGTGGCTGCGGCGCCGATGAACAGGTCGCCGTCGGGCGTGCGCGCGATGTTCGACATGCCGACATGGTTGATGTCGACGACGTAGTCACACGCCGGCGGGAACAGGAACAGGTCCGTGCCCCCGGCGATGTACACGCCCTTGCCCGGGCCGCGCCGCATCATCGCCACCGCCTCGCCGATGCTGCCGGCGATCCGGTATTCCTTCAATTCCCACATCACGTTCCCCCTTGGCCTTGGGTCCGGCGTACCGGACCAGTATAATGTAACCTGCCGGGCGATCAACTTCGCACCCTCCACGCCGGGGAAACACATGGCCGACAACCGGAGATTCCTGCTCGAGAATGCGGCGACGCTGGTCACGATGAACGGCGCGCGCGAGGTCCTGTCTGGCGGCTGGGTGGCTGCCCGCGACGGCCTGGTCACGGCCGTGGGGCACGGCCCGGCGCCGGTGTTCGTGGACGGCGTCCTGGCCCAGGACCACGAGCGCTTCGACGCCACCGGCTGCGTGGTCCTGCCCGGCCTGGTGAACACCCACCATCACCTGTACCAGACGCGCACCCGCGCCTGGCGCGGCGCGGTCGACAGCGAGCTGTTCCCCTGGCTGCGCACCCTGTACCCGGTGTGGGCCAGGCTGGACGACGAG
>CAIOLW010000095.1 GCA_903859215.1 uncultured bacterium
CCGGGGGGTGAGTCCCGAGAGCGCCCGACCGGCGCTGCATCCATCCGTACTATTTCACCAACGTCATCTTCATGACCTGGCTGTACGGGCCCGCCTCGAGGCGGTACATGTACGAGCCCGATGCCACCGGCTGACCGGCATCGTCGAGGCCCATCCAGGTCACTTCATGCGCGCCGGCGCTGCGGGGTTCGTCCAGCAGCGTCGCCACCTTGCGGCCGTCCAGGCTGTAGACCGCGAGCTTGACCTGCTGGTTGGACGGCAGATTGAAGCTGATCGTGGTCTTCGGGTTGAACGGGTTGGGGTAATTGCCGTGCAGGCTGAAGACGCCCGGGGTCTGCGCACCGCTCGCGCGGCTGAAGCTGACCTCGAGGCGTGCGTTGTCGGTGCCGCGGGCGTCGATGGCCACGCGGCTGGTGGACAGGTCGGCACTGGTGGAAATGACCAGCAGCGAACCGGTGCCGGCGAACGAGCGACCCGCGCCGAGGACGGCCAGGTTCGCGTCGAGGCCCGTACCGGTGTTGACCAGGAAGGCCTGGCCGTCGGTGGCGAGCAGGTCGCCGGCCGTGACGGCGCCGACCGCGAGGTCAGCCGACACGCGCAGGCCCTGCAGGCCGCTGCCGCCGGTCAGGTCGAGGGCCCAGCGGCCGTCGCCCAGGTTGCGCCAGGCCAGGGTGACCGGGCCCGCCGCCGTCGCCGAACTCTTGGCCGGGGAGACCTGGCCGAAGTTCAGGGCGAAGATCATGAGGTCTTCGAAGTTGATGACGCTGTCGGTGGTCGGGATGCCGACGCCGCTCCAGTCGTCGGTCGGGCCCACGTCGACGACGTTGTCGTACCCGGGCATGCTCTCGTTGCGACCGAAAGCGGCGCCCAGGCGGTTGACGTCGAACGACTCGACCAGGCCGTTGGGCACCGGGTGCAGGTTGTCGGCGCCCCAGACATCGCCCAGCCAGTAGTTGGTCGCGCGGTCGTTGGCCGACGCGCGCGGGCTGGCGTTGGCGGCCGCATCGATCGCGAACACCTCGTAGTAGTAGATGCCCCGGCCGCCCACGAACGGGCCGGCGTCGACGAAGCTCGTCGTGCCGACCATGGTGGTGCCGGCCAGTTCCCACTCGCCGATGGTCGCCGCAGCGGCGCGGTTCACAGGGCGCGTCGGGATGATGCCCGGCAGGTCGTCGTACTCGGGGTACGCCGACAGGCCGAGGCCGCCGTAGTACATCAGGCCGCGGTACACCTCGTAGGTGACGGTGTCGCTGCCGTTGTGGGTCCAGCTGACATTGACCTTGTTGTGCCGGGGCGTCGCCGTGATGCCCGTCACCGCCGCGGGCGCGGTGCAGTCGACGACGAACGCGGTGCCGGCCAGGCCGGCGATGATGGGCGCGTTGGCCGGGTCACGCAGCTTGTACGAAACCAGGTCGAACGACACCGGGCCGTCGCCGACCGTCGCCAGCGAGACGCGGAACAGGTCGCCGTCGGCCAGCAGGCCGGGCGTGGCGCCGAGGATCGCGTCGTTCACGGTCCAGGAGCCGTCCAGGTTGTGGACGGGCTGGAAGTAGTGCAGGCCCAGGCCGCCCAGCGAACCGGCGTCGGCGATGTCGCCGGCGCCGAAGGCGACCGCGCTGCCGGTCACGCGGAACGTGACCTCGTAGCCGCGCAGGCCCGGCGTCGCCGCGTTGCGGTCGAAGCGCACGGTCACGACCTTCGTCGCGCCGCAGGACACCGGGTTCGGCCCGGTCACGGTTGCGCCCAGCGTCACGTTCGACGTGGTCGCGGCGGCCGCGAGCGCTGCGGCGCACTCGGCGCCCACTTCCGGCGTGTGCGAGTTGTCGCTCCACAGCCAACCACCGCTGATGTCCTGCCAGTAGGCCAGCCAGTAGGCGCCGCTGGCTGTGGCAGCCTGCGTCGTCGCACTGGCCGGCAGGAACCGGGCACACGACGTGACGGCATAGGCAGACGACTGGAAGTCGCGGAAGTTGTAGGCGGGGTCGTTGCCGTACTGGTCGCTGAAGGCGCCGTCGCTGTACTGGCAGGCCAGCAGCAGAGTCTGCAGCAGCGGCAGGTCAGCCGAGTGCACGCCCGCGGCGCTGAACGACTTGATCAGGCCGCTGACGCCCAGGCTGTACCACCAGTAGCGCGTGTTGCTCCACGCCGGGTCGAAACCCTTGTTCACGCCGTTGGGCTGGAAGTAGCCCGGGCTCGCCGCGAAGCTGTCCTGCCACAGCACTTCGGCCATCGCGTCGGCCGCGGCGTCGAAGCCCTGGCCGGGGAATGCTGCGTCCAGGCGCGCCGCCGCCTCCACGTAGTGGGAGACATCCCAGGGGATGACGCCGTTGTCGTAGCCCTGGCCATGCCGCGAGTCGCGCAGGTAGGCCGCGAAGCCGGCCGGCGTGTGGTCGCCGTAGTTGGCCATCCGGTAGTCCCAGATGGCGCGCGCGCCGGCGACGTAGGCGGCGGGATTGACGACGCCCGGCAGCGCGGCGAAGTCGAGCAGGAAGGTGATGTCGCCGGCATAGCGGAAGGTCGCCGGACCCACCGCGATGATCTGGTCGGCGGCGTCCTTCATCACCGTGAACAGCGCCGGGGTAGCGCTCAGCTTGTACGCCTCGTACACGCCGAGCACATTGACGCCGTAGCAGTTCGTCGCGCTGGCGTCCGCCGAGTGCGTGAACGACAGCGTCGTCCAGTCCCAGCCCGCGTCCTCGGGATCGATGTCGGGATTGCCGTTGCCGGCGTTGTCCTCGGTCACGTCCGCCTGCAGGCGGCGCATGTACGCCGCGCCCGAGGCCGCAGCCGTGCCGAGATCGCGGGGATCACCCCACGCCTTGTCCAGCGACTTGATCGCCGAACCAGGTGCAGCTTCGCGCGCGGCGGGTGCAGCGCCTTCGGGAGAAATTGCGGGACCCGCGGCGTACGCCGTGGCCGCGCAGGCGAGAAGCGAACAGAGCAGATAGAATCTCATGCGAGAATTCATGGTGCTTTCCTCCGATGAGCGTGTTGGCCGTCATCTGGAGTGCTGGGCGAAAGCACGCCGAGATCATAGCGAAAACGAATGAATTGTTTTCCGGCGGGCTCCCAATCGTTTTACCTAAGGACATCATCACCGAATTTTGGTCGCTCATGCCAAGCATAAGACTGACTTCGGTCGGCGGGTATGATGGCACGTTTGCAATATGCTAGTCAAGGTTCTTGCGCTTTTCTCGCGGTTCTTTAGACATACATGACTTTCATCATCATTATTCACGATTACATAACATCAGTTTATAGTAGCGTCTATCATATTTGCGCCCATCACTTCGCTGGCTACTATCGAATACCGCAACCTACCTTGCCTAACGAGTGGATTTTACGCGTGCATTAAGCTTTTTTGTACACGAGGCAGGAATACGTGCTAGGCTGTTGGCTGATGCACGGCCACGATGCGCGTGCTGGGTTCTATGTAACGGGGGATATTCATCATGAATTCGACGACATCGCGATACAGGTGTCACGCATTTCGTTTCGCCTTTCTGGTAGCCGTTTGCAGCCTGTTCGCGGCCACGACCGCCCGCGCCGCGACGCTGTCGCTGGTGCCGCTGACAGGCGAATTTCATTGCGGCAACACCTGGACCATCGACGTCGTGCTCGACGAAGCCACGACCGACCTGCGCGGATTCTCGCTCGTGTTCGAATACGACAACAGCATCATCACGCCGCAGTCCGTGAACGCCGGCGGCCTGATCACCGCCGCGGCGTGCCCGAATTTCCTGAGCTGGGTCGGGCCGGCCTCGTCCACCAGCCTCCAGGTCGACATCGCCAATCTCGGCTGCTCGGCGAGCGGCCCCGGCACCATCCTCTCGATCGTCTTCAAGGGCCAATCCAGCGGCGCGAGCACGATCGGCATCCGCGGCGGCCAGTTGCGCGACGGCGCCAACGTCCCCATCGCGTTCACGAGCAACGTCGTGACGGTGAACTACGACTGCGCGGTGCCGGTGGATGGGGCGAGCTGGGGCGGGTTGAAGGCGACCTACCGCTGACCTGTGGATGAGCAGCTCGAATGAGGGGACTTGCGCCGGCGCAAGTCCCTTCGTGCTTCCCACCCCTTGCCGCCCCACCCGCCCACTCGTATCTAGTCCGTCATGGCCCCCGCACGGACTCGCCGCGGCCGCGTCGCCCCCCACCGCGATGCGGCGCCCAAGGAGACAGCATGCGCCACCTCCACCGCTCCCCCACGCCGTTCATCTGGTACGAACTGATGACCAGCGACCACGAGGCCGCGTTCGCCTTCTACTCGCAGGTCTTCGGCTGGTCGGTCTCGAAGTCGCCGCTCGGCAGCCACGAGTACCTGATCGCCAACGCGGGCCCGTACGCCGTCGGCGGCATGATGACGATCCCCGAGGAAGCCGGCGACGGCGGCATGCAGCCGTGCTGGTCGTCCTACCTGGGCGTGGACGACGTCGAAGCCACCTGCGCGCAGGTCGCGGATGCGGGCGGCAAGGTGCTGTGCGCGCCTGCCGACATCCCCGCTGTGGGCCGGTTCGCGGTGCTGGCCGATCCCGACGGGGCGATGTTCATCGTCATGAAGCCGACCAGCACCGAACCGCTGCCGACGATCCCCGAGAACACGCCGGGCGTCGTGGGCTGGCGCGAACTGCACGCCGCCAACGGCGACAGGGCGCTCGCGTGGTACACGGAGCAGTTCGCCTGGACGCAGGCCGGCGGCGTCGACATGGGCCCGCTGGGCACCTACCACCTGTTCGCGGCCGGTCGCGAAGCGGTGGGCGGCATGATGACGAAGATGCCCGAGGCGCCGGCGCCGTTCTGGACGTTCTACTTCAACGTCGACGGCCTCGACGCGGCCGTTGCGCGCGTGAGGACCGCCGGCGGGAAGGTGCAGGTCGAGGCGCACGAGGTGCCGGGGCCGATGTGGATCGCGTATGTGGCAGATCCGCAGGGGGCGGTGTTTGGGATGGTGGCGCAGAGGCGGTAGGTGACTTGCGCCGGCGCAAGTCCCCTTTGGCGTTCTCAGGCGATCAGCCTCGCCAGTTGCCTGCGCGTGACACCCATCGCGAGCAACGCCTTCAGCAGCAGGTCGACGGTGGCGGCGGGATCGACGCCCTCCATCTTGGCCACGCGCGACTGGCCTGCCTCCACGCGAGCCTTTGCCGACATGGGTGGGATCTTGACATGCCCATGGAGCCAGACCAGCGTCCTGCTGCGATTGTTCAACTGTGATAATATGCCCGTTTGGACATACCGTCACTCCCGTCTCCTTGCCTGTCTCGGACTCCGTGAGTGGAGTTCGCAGGGCAGGAAATGGGCCTGCGGCATGGCGTGCCGCAGTTTGCTCCCGGGACGGAACATGAGTGCATTGTATTTTATGTTATTTATCTATTATATTATATCAGTAAAGGAGTGTGCACCGCATTGAAACCCGGCATCGGACGGATAGAAGCCCTGCTGCTGGCCTACCTGCAGTTGCGAGGCATGAGGCTCGTCGAAGCCGGTGAACTCGGGGAGCCCCTGCAACTGACGGCGGCCCAGGAGTGCGACGCCCTGCGCCGGTTGGCGCGCGGCGGGCTGATCGCACGGGTGCGCCCCGGGCTCTACCTCGTCCCGGAACGGTTGCCGCTCGGCGGGGCCTGGACCCCGGACGAGGCGCTGGCGATCTCGTCGCTCATGGCCGATTGCGGCGGCACCTACCAGGTATGCGGTCCGAACGCCTTCCATCGCCATGGCTTCTCCGACCAGCTGCCGATGCGGGTATACGCCTACAACGACCGCATCTCCGGTGACCGGACAGTCGGCGCCGTCGCCCTGACGCTGATCAAGGTCAACGCGAAGCGACTCGGCGACGTCGAGACGTTGCGCGGCGTTGACGGAGCGACGCTGGTCTACGCGTCGCGCGCACGAACGCTGGTCGACGCCGTGTACGACTGGTCCCGCTTCAACAGCCTGCCGCGCGCGTATGCGTGGATCCTCAACGACCTGGACGCCCGCCGCATCGACGCGGCACAACTGGTGCGTACAGCCCTTCGCTTCGGGGACATGGGGACACGGCGCCGTCTGGGCGTGCTGCTGGAACAGGCGGGAGCGCCGGAGAAGGTCCTTGCGCGGATCGAGCGGTCGCTGACGCCGACGTCGAGCCTGATCCCATGGATTCCAGGTCGCCCGAAGCGAGGCACTGTCGTTCGTCGCTGGGGGGTCCTGGTCAATGGGCGCGTCGGGGATTTCGGCGAGGCAGGCTCATGACGACCCGGAGTACTTCCGGGCGGCCGTGAGCTATACCGCCGCCGTCACCTCGTTCTCCGCCGCCCTCGTCGAAAAGGACTACTTCTGCACGCTCCTGCTGGACTACCTGTCCCGGGCGGAACCGGCTCTCGTCTTCAAGGGCGGCACCTGCCTGACCAAGGTGCATGCGGGATTCTACCGACTGAGCGAGGATCTGGACTTCACCGTCCCACTGCCCGTCGAGGCAGGGCGATCGGCTCGTCGTCGGTGCACGGGAACATTCAGGGAAACTCTGTCCGGCATCAATCGCGAGTTGCCGGTCTTCCACCTCGCCGTGCCATTGCAAGGCGCCAACAACTCGAGCCAGTACACCGCGGGCATCCGCTACAGGTCGCCGGGACTGGACCGCGATGAGTACATCAGGCTCGATATTTCCCTGCGCGAACCGCTCCTGACACCGGCTCACGCTGGACGCGCCCGAACGATCATCCGCGAACCCGCGACTGGTGGCCCGCTCGCGCCCGACATCCCGGTACCCTGTATCTCCTGGCTCGAAGCGATGGCCGAGAAGTTCCGTGCGGCTCTTTCGCGACGTGACGTGGCGATCCGGGACTTCTATGACGTCGACGTCGCCGTCAGGCACTGGGGGCTGGACACAGGATCCGGCGCGCTGGTCGAACTCGTGAGGCGGAAGATGTCTGTCCCGGGATACGAGCGGCGGGGCACGTCGCCGGAGCGATATCGCCAACTGCAGGCCCAATTGGCCGCGGATCTGCGGCCGGTGCTGCGGCCCCGGGATTTCGCAACGTTCGACCTGGGAAGAGCCGTGGCCGCGGTTGATGACATGGCGGGGCGCCTCTAGGACACCAAGGTCGCGCAGGTGTGCGGTCACTTGCGCCGGCGCAAGTCCATCAAGTGAACGGCCGCCGAACCCACAGGGTCCGGCGGCCGTCCTCTTTCCGAGTGACCGTGCTCAGCTCACTTGACGAGCATCATCTTGCGCGTCTCATGGAAGCTGCCCGCGTCCAAACGATAGAAGTACACGCCCCCGGCCACGGCGCGGCCGGCGTCGTCGCGGCCGTTCCAGGTCAGTTCGTGATGACCGGCGGGCATATCCTGGCCGGCAGCCAACACACGCACGAGGCGACCCGAGGCATCGAAGACCTGCAGGCTGACACGCGAAGGTGCGGCCAGGTCGCAGGCGATCGTAGTCGAGGGGTTGAAGGGGTTGGGGAAGTTGGCGCCAAGGCTCGTCGCCGCCGGCACAGGTGCAACGGGTGAAGCCTGGGCGTTCAGGCGCACCTCGACGGTCTGGCGGCCGCTGGTGAGCGAGACCAGGCACGAGGAGGCGTTGCGCAGGGACGGGACGAGGACCTGGCCGGTGGAGGGCACCCAGAGTTCGAGGTCACCGCTCGTGGGCAGGGACTCTGGATCCCAGCGCAGTTCGACCGAGGTCGCTCCGCGCGCCTTGACCCTGATCTCCCAAGCATAGGAAGCGCAGCCCGGGGCGACGTAGTCCGCCAGGAAGCTCGTTCCCGTGCTGATCTGCCACGGCGTGTGGTCGATGGACAAGCCAACGTCGGTGGCCTTGGCGCCGGGCGATGCCGGCGGGCACGGGAGGTCGAGCAGGGCGTCGAAGCCCTGCGTAGCGCGAGCGTCCGCGCCGATGGCAACGGCAGCCTTTCCGTCCTTCGAAGAGATGGACAGCGACCAGTCGCCGGAAGTGTCAGCCACCTTGCACTGCTCGGCGAATTTCTGGTTCGTGGTCGCGTTCCGGTAGTCGAACCACAGCGAGATGTTGTCCTGGTAGGCAGCCAACCAGTAGCCGTGCCACGTAGAGAGCGTCGTGGCGGCCTGGTAGGCCTGCGTAGCGGTGTCGTAGTCGAAGAATGAACCGGCCACGAGGCCCTGAGCGACGGCCGCCTGCCACGTGTACCGGGAGCCGGAATAGTCCACCTGGATGCCGGCCAGGTCGGTGCCGATCCAGAGCGGATAGCCGACCATGTTCCAGCCACGGCGCAGCGGCATGGGCACGCCGATGATGGCGGGGATGCCGGACATGTCCCACGTGAACGGTGTCATCGCGCCGACCCAGAGGCCCTCCACTGCTGTCACCGTCTCAGAGCTGGAGCGCGGCACGTAGTCGCCATTTGCATTGTAGGAATACAGGTACGTCTGCCCCGACACATCTCCCAGCACGATGTCACCGAGCGTCTGCAGGCCATATTGCGGCGTGAGCGGCAACCCGACGAGAGACCAGCCAGCCGCGAGGTCGCGATTGTCCGGGGTGAGCGGCGGGATGCCGTACTGCCCGCCCATCACCAGTTCGAAGTCGCGAATGTCGGGATCGTCCGTCGTCCCAACCGATTCGTATGTGTACTCGTAGTCCGGGCCCAAACCGACGAAGCGACCCGAGACGAGGTCGCGGAGCCAAGGGCCCCAGCCCGTCCCGATGCCGAAGTTGGGCGTCACGCGCAGCGTGACCACGCCCGACTGATTGGTCTCGACGCGGATGGGCCAAGTGTCATAGGCCGTGTCGAGGTCGTACGGCGGGCGGATGTCGGAACCGTAGGTGTCGCCCAGGGGCGAACCCCATTCGGGGTGGTAGAAGGAAACGTCGACGTAGGCGCCGGGCGCCGGCGGCGGCGAGTTGGACTCGAGATTCGGGTCGAGGCCCGCCGCGGCGCCGCTGCGGACGGCGGCCAGATTGCCGGAGTCTTCCACGCTGCCGATGACGACTGAGATGACGGCCTTGTTCAGGCTCGGGCAGGGGGCAGAGAACAAGGTCACGCTGTTCGTATAGCTGGCTGAAAACAGGTAATCGGCCTGGAGGCACGCATCGTAGGAGCCGCCCGATTCCAAGATGGATCCGACGATGCGGGGATGCGCCACATCCTGCAGGTCGAACAACATGATACCACTGCTAGCATCGGACACGGCTACGATGTCCCCCGATACCGACAAGGACTGTGCAGTACCCGGGGTATCGCCGATGCCCGCGATCACCGGGTGAGCCGGCGACGAGATATCGACCACAACCAGTCCCATACTGCCAGCCGCCACCGCGACGCGCGAACCAACCAGATCGAGATCCTGAACCGGCTGTGCCAAGGTCAACGTGCCCAACGCCCGTGGCCGCGTCGGGTCCGCGACGCTGACGACAGTCACCTGGTTGTTGTAGCCGATGACAACCGTCCGGCCGTCAACCGAAACGCTGCTGCCAGGAACCGTCGATAATTCGGACACCATGACCGGAGCCGTCGGGCTGGAAACGTCGATGATTCGCAGGCTGGAATCGGTCACGATGTACACCTTGTCGCCGGAGTAGGCAATGTCCCTCGCGCCGCCGAACGAGTAGTTGCCGACGAACTGCATCTGCATCGGGTTGGCGATGTCCGCGACTCGCAGGCCGTAGCCGGGGGCCGCCACGTACGCATACCGGCCGCCTAGCGCGACGCGACCCTGGCCATAACTGGTGTCGAGCCACGACTTCAGCACCGGGTTGTGCGGGTCCGCACAGTCGATCGCCCACATGCGGCCGTCGCCGGTCAATGCAAAGACCATATTGGCCTGCGAGGCGACGCGGTACACCTGCTGATTCGCGGTCCAACGACCGACGACAGGCGGCGATGCGTCGGCGGAGGAAGAGACGATCGTCATGCCGACGGTGTTGTTGGCCAGGAAGATGTCATGGCCAACGACGTCGAAGTTCTGGACGTAGTCAAAGGTGTCCAAGCGGCCAAGCAACGTCGGATACCGTGGGTTGGAGACATCCAGCGAGATGATGCCCGACGATCCACACGCCAGCCACGCACGCCCTGACTCCAGGCGCACATCAGTAACACCTTCAGGAGTCGAGTACGAACTGATTGAAACCGGCGCCGCCGGAGTCGTCACATCGAAAAACTGCACGGAACTGCTGCTGCCAACCGCCAGAACATTGCCCGATTTCGCGACGCAGTTCGGACCGTTGGAGATGTTGATATCAGTGCGGACAAACGGCGCAAGCGGGTCGGAGAAATCGACAACCTCAAGATACGGATTCTGGTACCAATAGTATGGGCCCATCGCGGCGACATAGGCCAAGGCTCCATCAACCACGACATCGTTGTAACTGTAGGAAGTGTACGCCGTGCCGCGCACAATCGGAGACGACGGCTCGGAGATATCCACGATCGTCACGCCATAGTTGTAGCGAGCCACGACAGCCAGATTCCCAGATACCGCAACCGCCCTGGCGCCGCTCAGGGTCATCTCCGAAAGGAGTGTCGGCGACGATGGGTCGGCCAGTGAATAGATCGCCAAGCCATCGCTGGAAACTAGGAACAGGTTCGCACCGCTCACGGAAACTCGAGTCGGCGCGTAAGTGGTGTTGATTGTCCTGACCAACAGGGGATTCGCACGATCTGTCACATCCACGACCTTAACGACGTAGTCCATGATCACATAGGCATGGGAGTCACGCACGGCGACGTCCCGGGCGGCCGAGCCCAGCCATAGTTGCGACTTCAGGTGCAGATAGTCGTCGTAAGCGGTGCACCCGCTCCATCCCTGGCCGAACGCGGCTGATGCCAACAAACAGAGCAGCAACGCGGGAAGAATTCGCGAGCAGATTCGTTTCATTTCGGCGCCCCCATTTGGATCAAATCAGTATTCATTACGCTTGTGCCAGGTGCCACGACCTGAGTCTGCGCGCCGGTGATTCTAGGCGATCGACGCGGCACGGCCAGACAAATTTCCGCGCGTTGTCGACGGATTTCAGATGTCCCGCTTCGAACGCCACTTGCGCCGGCGCAAGTCCCCAACTTTCCCTACCCCACCGCCACCCCATACAGCCGCATCACCTCTTCAAAATCCTCCATCGACTCCGCCACCGCCTCGAAGTCGTCGACCATCCCCCAGTAGCAGGCCAGCGTCCCGGCGTCCTTGATCGCAATGCCGCCGTGCGCGCGGATGTCGGCCAGGAGTTCGTCGCGCCCCTCGGCGAGGTAG
>CAIOLW010000096.1 GCA_903859215.1 uncultured bacterium
CGTGAAGAACAACGCGCAGCATGACAACGAGCAGCACTGCCGCCTCGTGCAGGACGATCCCCGGGGAAGCACCTGGGACGCCGCCACGCGCGCGCATGCCGCCGGGTGTCCCGCCTGCGTGGCCCACCTGGAGGGCGTTGCCGAGCTGGGCCGGCGCCTGCGTTCGCACGAGGCGCTGAACGCCACCATGCCCGACGCCCTGAAGGCCCGCCTGCTGGCGCAGCTCGACGAGGCCGTGGCCGCCGCGCCCGCCCGCTCGAACGTGTTGCTGCTGCCGCCCCGCGTGCGCCGCGCGCTCTACCCGCTGGCCATGGCCGCGACGCTCGCGGTCGGCATGCTGATCGGCAACCGCGCCGACTTCGGCGGGTCCGCGCCCTCGGCCGAGGTCCGGCGCAACATCGGCAACTACATCCAGGACGTCACCCACGACCACTACCTGTTCTCGCGCATCGGCCGGCCGCTCGAGGTGTCGATTACCGACAACGGTGGCCTGTCCTCGTGGTTGAGCGAGTCGCTCAGCTTCAACGTGAAGGTGCCCGCCTCCAACAGCGCGTTCCGCCTCGAGGGCGGCCGCGTCTGGCACACCGTCGGCCGCCTGTCGGCGCTGGCCGCCTACGACCTGGGCCACGGGCAGCGCGCGCTGCTGTTCGCCGTGCCGGCCGCCAACATCGACCTCAAGGGCGCCACTTCGACCGTCATCGACGGCCGCCGGGTCTTCCAGGGCAAGGCGTGGGATTGTGACGCGCGCGTGTGGATCGACGGCGACCTGGCGATGGCGCTCGTGGCGCCCGAGGGGACGCTGCCGGACTCGTGGGCGCAGGAGTTCCTGCGCTGACGGGGATTCGGTCCCGCGGCGCCCGCGTTGTCCGCGTCTAGCTCTCCTGGGTCATGCCCCAGCCGATCAGCACAAGGATCGCGATCGTCACGAAGAGGATGGCGACGACCCTGCCCGCCCCGAGCCGCCGGTGGACCACGGTGAAACCGCCGTCGCGATCCCACGACGTCACGCCCTTGCTGGACAGCTTCTCGTGGGCCATGATCAGCGTGACCAGGCTGACGATCGGCACGCCCGCGCCCATCCCGCGCCACCAGACCCGGAAGCTGCGCATCAGCGCGTCCTCGTAGGTCATCCGCCGTCCGTCGGTCGTGATCACGCGCGACTTGAACAGCCACTTGCCGGGCGTCGTGCCGCCGGCGACCAGGTGCAGCGGCTCGATGAGGACCCAGACGGCCATGCAGACGAAGCCGAAGAGGTTGCCGAAGACCTTGTCCTCGATCGCGTGGGGAGCCAGTTGGCCCAGCACGCCGCCGCCGACGAGGCCCAGCAGCGTCAGGTCGAAGGTCCGCGCCCAGTAGCGCAGCCAGGGCCGGGCCTCGCCGAGCTGGTCGGGATCCAGTTGCGGCGATGCCTCCGCCGGTAGCGGTGCCGCAGTGAAGGGCTCGTGGGCGGGCAGCGGGGCGAGCGGTTCGGACGCCACGTGGCGCTGGGCCCCGCAGTGGCTGCAGAACCGCGCGTCATCGTTCATCTTCCCGCCGCAGAGTTCGCAATACATGGTTCCGCCCCCCTCAGGCTGCCAGCTATCGTGCCGCGCAGCATAGGGGAGATCGCGGCGCTGATCAACGGAGGACCGCGGTGCGGGTCAACGGAGGACCGCGGCGCGGGTCAGTCGGCCGGCCTCATGGCGGCCTTCGGCGTGCGATCTGCGCGCCACAGCCCCCAGTGCTTCTCGACTTCCTCGGGGTGGGCGCCGCCCTTCCAGTTCTCGTCGAAGGCCTCGAAGAAGAACACGGTCACCTTGGCGTTGTCGGCCCAGGCGCGCGCCTGCTCGTGGAAGGCCTTCTGTTCGGCCTCGCCCAGCACGCCCTTCATCAGCCGGCCCTGGTCGCCCTCGTCGATCCGCGCGGTGGCCCAGCCCGTCTCGCCGATGACCACCTTGCGGTCCGGGTGCAGCGTCGCCACCTCGACCAGGCGCTCCTGCAGCCATGGAATCGCCTCGCCCAGCTGGCGACCGTTCCACAGCGGGTGGGCGTGCAGGGTGATGAAGTCGACCTCGGCGGCGATGGGGAGGCTCTCGGGCTTGTTCCAGAAGTTGAAGTCGTCGGCGGTGGTCACCGGTTGCGCCACGCGGGCGCGCACCTCGCGCAGGGCCGCCACCAGCACCTCGGGCGGGCTGCGGTGCGCGGCCCAGAACACCTGCGTCTCGTTGCCGACGCACACGCAGTCGATCAGCTCGGGGTAGGTGTTGGCCAGCCGGACGGCGGTCTCGATCTCGGCGCGGTTGGCGGCGCGGTCATCGGGGGCGATCCAGACGCCGAGCATCACCTGCATGTCGAGGTGGTCCTCGCGCAGGATCGTCAGCAGGGTCTCGGTGAAGCCGTTCGAGCCGTAGATCCGCAGCTGGCGCCAGCGGCCCTGCATCAGGCGCAGGTCCTCGCGCAGCTCGGCCGCCGAGGGGCCGACGCCGCCCGGGATCTGCCCGTCGCGGTGGGGCCCGTAGCAGATGGCATTGTAGGACGGGTTCTGCGTGCTCGCGTGCGGGTAGCCACGGACCGCGAACGGCTCCTGGCGCGCAAACGTGGCGCCGTAGGCGCCGCCGTCGCTGGTCAGGGCGGCGGCGATGGTCAGCGCCGAAAGCAGCGGCAACCCGTGGTCACGTGCGCGCATCATGTCGGGCTCCTGACTCGTCCGTGGCTGCCGCCGCGTCTGAGTAGCGATCAGGCCGCGGTCAGTTCGTGGTTTCGGTCACGCTGGTCTTGCCGCGACGGCGCTCCAGCTCGGCGCGCACCTCGTACGCCTTCTGCTCGGTAATAGGGAACGTCGCCACGGCCCAGATGGCAATAGCCGATGTCACGAACGGGAAGAAGGCGTCGAACAGGCGCAGCTGCGTGATCGTCGTGCCGGCCTGCCCGCCGCCCTTGGCGACGTCGAAGCCGGTCGCGGCCAGCAGGTAGCCGCCGCCGGCCAGCGCCGCGGTCAGGCCCAGCTTGACCGTGAACCAGAAGACCGAGCTGAACATGCCCTCGCGACGCTCGTGCGAGGTCAGTTCGTCGGCATCGAC
>CAIOLW010000097.1 GCA_903859215.1 uncultured bacterium
CGGCCGCGAGTTCGCGCCGGCGGTGCTGGTGCAGGGACACGTCGACATGGTGTGCGAGAAGAACGCCGCCACGTCGCACGACTTCACGAAGGACCCGCTGAAGCTCATCGTCGACGGCGACTGGGTGAAGGCCACCGGCACGACGCTGGGCGCCGACAACGGCATCGGCGTGGCGATGGGCCTGGCGCTGGCCGACGACCGCAGCGTACCGCACGGCCCGATCGAGGTGCTGCTCACGATCGACGAGGAGCGCGGGCTGACCGGCGCCGCGGGCGTGGAGCCCGGGTTCTTCACCGCGAAGATGATGATCAACCTCGACTCGGAGGACGATACGGCCATCTTCGTCGGCTGTGCGGGCGGCCGCGACACGCGCTACGAGCTGAAGAACCGCGCCGCCAAGGCCCCGAAGGATTCGGTCGGCCGCAAGGTGACGGTGCTGGGCCTGCGCGGCGGGCACTCGGGCCTGAACATCCACGAGCATCGCGGCAACGCGATCAAGATCCTGGCGCGCGCGCTGCAGGCCGCGGCCGCGCAGATGGATGTGCGGCTGGTCTCGATCAACGGCGGCAGCATGCGCAACGCCATCCCGCGCGAATGCGAGGCGAAGGTGACGGTGCCGAAGGACCTGGCGCGGAAGTTCAAGCAGGTGGTCGACGCCTGCTTCGAGCGCATCGCCGCCGAGGAACTGGCCGGCATCGACGACAACTTCGCCTGGAAGGTCGCCACCGTGCAGGCGCCGCGCTGCTTCACGCGCGAGTGCGGCACGACCACGCTGAACCTGCTGTCGGCCATCCCCAACGGCGTCGGCGCGATGAGCCTCGACATCCCGGGCCTGGTCGAGACCAGCACCAACCTGGGCGTGGTCAAGACCGACGGCCTGACGGTGGAGATCGTCTGCTGCAGCCGCTCGTCGGTGATGTCGGCGCTGGCGGCGCTGGTCGAGCAGCACCGCGCGCTGGGCCTGCTCGCCGGCGTGCAGATCGAGCAGCCCGAGGGCTACCCCGGCTGGAAGCCGAACTTGGCCTCGCCGCTGCTGGCGATCACGAAAGAGAGCTACCTCGGCGCATTCGGCGCCGAACCCGGGCTGCTGGCGATCCACGCCGGCCTGGAGTGCGGCCTGCTGACGGAGAAGTACCCGGACCTCGACATCGTGTCGTTCGGTCCCAACATCCAGGGCGCCCACTCGCCGGACGAGAAGGTCGAGATCGCCTCCGTGCAGAAGATCTGGAAGCTGTTCGCCGCGACGGTGACGCGGCTGGCCGAACCGGCGTAGGGCCGGATGCGGGAGCGCCTGCGGGCCCCGCCCGGAACCCTTCCGGCGCCCCTTTCTGAGCCCCTTCCTGTGTCCATGGTGGCCCCGCTTCGGCGGGGCCACTTTGTTCGGCGCGACCGCGAGGTTGTCCCCGGGTTATCCCCAAGTGCTGAAGGGGCCCCAACGTGCCGATACGGTCCCTTCGGCGCGACTAACTGCTTGTCCGGGTCCAAATTAACCGATCGTAAGGTAAATTCTTATTTCGTCGCACTGAGTACGGCGCCGGGATTATCCCCCGGCCTCGGAATGACTTCGTCAAGGGCCTGTATCGGCCCTTCCGGAAGGCCTCCCGGCGACCCCGGAATCGGCGCGAAACGTCCGCTGCGCCACCCATTTGCGCGCCCCGGCCGATCCCGGTTGCCTGTCCCCAGCGCGTGCGCGATCATACGCGCGGACCCCTTTCCCAACATCCCGCGGGACCCGGCCGGCGCCGCGCGCCGCCGCACCCGCGACCAGGCGGAGGCAAGCCCATGTCGAGGGTCGGCGAGGCCGGCAAGCGTGAGGCCGGCGTGCGCTCGGACTGCTGGATCAGCGTCGAGTTGCGCGAGTCCGGCGGCATCGCGATCGCGCTCAAGAGCAGGGTCGCGGCGCTGTACGGAGGCGCGATCGAGGCGCAGTTGCGCGACGGTTGCCGCGTGCTGGGCGTGGCCCATGCCGCGCTGACGGTCGAGGACGCGGGCGCCCTGCCGTACGTGCTGGCGGCGCGCCTGGAGGCGGCCGTGCGCCGCGCCGGGCACCAGCCGACGGCGCCGCTGCTGCCCGAAGCCCGCCCCGGGCTGAAGGAAGCCGGCGACCGGGGCCGGCTGCGCCGCAGCCGCCTCTACCTGCCGGGCAACGAACCCCGCTTCTTCCCCAATGCCGGCCTGCACGGCCCCGACGGCCTGATCCTCGACCTCGAGGACTCGGTGGCCCCGGCCGAGAAGGACGCCGCCCGCGCGCTGGTGCGCAACGCGCTGCGCACGATCGATTTCTGCGGCGCCGAGCGCATGGTGCGCATCAACCAGGGCTTGGCGGGCCTGGCCGACCTGGAGTGGGTGGTGCCGCACGGCGTGCAGCTCATCCTGATCCCGAAGGTCGAGGACCCCCGCCAGGTGGTCGAGGTCGCTGAGCGCATCGCCGCCCTCAGCCGCACCGGCGAAGGTTGTGGCGAGGTGTTCCTGATGCCCATCATCGAATCGGCGCTCGGCGCCTGGCGCGCCTATGAGATCGCCAAGGCGAGCCCGGGCGTAGTGGGGCTGGCGATCGGGCTGGAGGACTACACGGCCGACATCGGCGCCCAGCGCACCAACGCCGGCACCGAGTCGTTCTGGGCCCGCGCGCAGGTGCTCAACGGCGCCCGCGCGGCCGGCGTGCTGCCCATCGACACCGTCTTCAGCGACGTCGGCGACGAGGCCGGACTGCGCGCCTCGGTGCTCGAGGCCAAGTCGCTGGGCTTCACCGGCAAGGGCTGTATCCACCCGCGGCAGGTCGCCGTCGTGCACGACGCCTTCGCGCCGACCGCCGACGAGATCGACAAGGCCGTGCGCATCGTGCGCGCCTACGAGGACGCCGAGGCCCGCGGCCTGGGCGTCGTCAGCCTCGGCACCAAGATGATCGATGCGCCGGTGGTCAAGCGCGCGCTGGCCACCGTCGAACTGGCCGTGCGGATGGAGCGCCTGGATCCCGAATGGCGCGATGCGCTGGCTGCCGCGGCCGCCAAGCCGGTCCCTGGTGCCAAGCCTGCCCGCAGCGATTCCGGAGGTGGCGAATGAGTCGCCTGGTGCAGAACGCGGCCGGCCGCATGGTGCCTGTCGAGATCAACGGCGTGGCGGCCGTGCCCTACGCGGGCCCGCGCGGCCACCAGCCGACCGGGCGCAAGACCGGGCCGCTGCTGCGCAGCTGCGCCGAGTTCGCGGCCGACGGCGACAAGCGGGTCGAGTCGATCAGGCAGGCCCTGCTCAACGCCGGCCTCAGCGACGGCATGACCATCTCCACGCACCATCACCTGCGCAACGGCGACCGCGTGGCCAACCTGGTCTTCGCCGCCGCCGCCGAGCTTGGGGTGAAGGACCTGCGCTGGTTCCCGAGCGCCAGCTTCCCCTGCCACGAGGGCATGATCGCGCACATGGACAACGGCGTGATCCACCACATCGAGGGTTCGCTGAACGGCCCGCTGGGCGACTACTGCACCGAGGGCCGCATGCGCGGCACGGCGGTGCTGCGCAGCCACGGCGGCCGCTGGCAGGCGATCCAGGACGGCGAGGTGCGCATCGACATCGCGGTCATCGCGGCGCCGACCGCCGATCCGTTCGGCAACGCGACCGGCGATCGCGGCCCCGCCGCCTGCGGCCTGCTCGGCTTCGCGCTGGCGGACAGCCAGTACGCCGACCACGTCATCGTCGTCACCGACAATCTGGTGCCGTTCCCGTGCATCCCCTGGCAGGTCCAGGGCAACAACGTGGACCAGGTCGTGGTCATCGACTCGATCGGCGACCCGGCGAAGATCGTCTCGGGCTCCACGCAGGTCACCAAGTCGCCCGACCGCCTGCTCATCGCCGAACTGACGGCCCGCTTCTGCGACGAGGCCGGCATCATCCGGGACGGCTTCAGCTTCCAGGCCGGCGCCGGCGGCACCGCGCTGTCGTTCGGGCTGTTCCTGCGCGACATCATGCGCGCGCGGAAGATCAAGGCCCGTTTCGTGCGCGGGGGCTCGAACCAGTACCTCGTCAGCATGCTGGAAGAAGGCCTGACCGACTACATCCTGGACGGCCAGACCTTCGACCTCGAGGGCGTGCGCTCGATGCGCGAGAACCCGGGTCACGTCAACACTTCGCCGTTCACCAGCTACAACTGGAACGGCAAGGGTAACTTCGCCTCGATGCTGGATGCGGTCGTGCTGGGCGCCACCGAGGTGGACCTGGGCTTCAACGGCAACGTGGTCACGCACAGCGACGGGCGGTTGCTGCACGGCATCGGCGGCTGGCAGAACTGCCTGTTCAGCAAGTGCACGATCCTGCCCATCCCCAGTTTCCGC
>CAIOLW010000098.1 GCA_903859215.1 uncultured bacterium
CGCGTGACGCCGTCGGCGGCGGTCAGCAGCACGGGCTCGCCCGAGGCGCTCAGCTTGAAGTTGGTGTGCAGCTCGCCGCCCGCGGTCACCTTGTTCTTGTCCGAGGCCCACACCAGCAGCCAGCCGTGCGCGGGCACCGAGCCCTGGGGGAACTGCCACTTGAGCGGCAGCGCGGCGTCATCGCTCAGCCAGCAGCCGGCCAGGTTCACCGGGGACGCTGTCGAATTATACAGCTCGATCCAGTCCGACCAGGCGCCGTCGGCGTCGCGACGGGTGGCGGTGTTCGAGCTCATGTACTCGTTGACGACCACGGTCTGCGCGCGCGCGGCGGCGGCGACGGCAGCCAGAACGGCGACGATCAGCAGTACGGCAGCCAGCGGTTTCGGCAATCGCCGCGAATGGTAATCCGACATCATCCCTCGCTCCGGTTCTGACCTGCCCGGCGCTCCCGCCGGGGCGGCGATGATAACGCCGCGCCCGGTCCCTTGACAATGCGTTAGGAAGGCGGCACTCCGGTTGGCGCGGCGGAACCCTTCGTCGCCGGCCGTCCAGGCGGCAGTCGCCGCGCGCGACCATGTCCAGCCGCGCTACGGCGCCTTCCACGCCAAGCTCGTGGACCGCGATTATGCGGGTGCGTCGACGAACTTCTCGACGAAGAAGATCCTGTCGGACGGCCAGATGACCCCGCTGAAGGAGATCCAGGCCGACGCCCGGCAGGTGCGCGCCGACTTCGAGGCGGCGGCGAAGTGGGTGGCGTATCGCAAGACCGTCGCGGCGGAGTAGGCGCGGCGGGGCCGGCACTTGCGCCGGCGCAAGTCCTATCCCCTGGCCGCCGCCCGCACCCGCGCCACGAACGCCTCCACATCCAACCCCTCGTCCTCCACCAGCGGCAGGTGTGGAAAGCGCCGGCGGATCGCCCCCGCCAGCAGCCCGTCGGTCCGCGACGACGACGCCCCGGGCGCTTCGTACAACGCCGCCGTCCCCACGCCACAACTGGGCGAACGCGCCTTCAGCACGAACCCCGCCACGCCCAGGGCCGCGCAGCGGTCGAGCGCGGCTTCGATCCACGCGTTCGCGCGCGCCGTCCAGTCCTCGCCCGTCACGACGCCCACCATGCGGGGCGCGTTCGCCGCGCCGAACAGGTCGACTGCCTCGCGCGGCACCGGCATGCCGGCGCCGACTTCCGGGCACAGCGGCACCAGTTCCGCCAACGCAGCGAGCCCGCCCGTGACGGCGGCGCAGGATTTCTCCAGGCCGTCGTAACGGACGGGCTCGCCGATGAGGCAGGCGCTGACGGCGATGCGGATCGTCGGCAGCGCCCCCGACATCTACTTGGCCTGCGCCAGCGCCTTGTGCGCCTCGATCAGCTGTTCGACCACCGCTGGATCGGCAAGCGTGGTGATGTCGCCGAGGCCGGTGTATTCGCCGGCCGCGATATTGCGCAGGATGCGCCGCATGATCTTGCCCGAGCGGGTCTTGGGCAGGCCCGGCACGACCATGATGACGTCCGGCGTTGCGATGGGGCCGATGACGTGCCGCACCTGTTCCTTCAGCGCGCCGACCAGTTCGCTGACCGAACCGCCGCTGGCGTCGGCGCTGAGGATCACGTACGAGAAGATGCCCTGGCCCTTGATCTCGTGCGGGTAGCCGACCACCGCGGCCTCGGCCACGGATTCGTGCGCCACCAGCGCGCTCTCGACCTCGGCCGTGCCCAGGCGGTGGCCGCTGACGTTGATCACGTCGTCGACGCGGCCGGTGATCCAGTAGTAGCCGTCCTCGTCGCGCCGGCAACCGTCGCCGGTGAAGTAGTAGCCCGGGTACTGCGAGAAGTACGTCTCGAAGAACCGGTGATGGTCGCCCCACACGGTGCGCGCCTGGCCGGGCCAGGTCCGCTCGATGCAGAGGTTGCCGGTGACGCCGTTCCCTTCCAGGACGTGCCCGTCGACATCCATCAGCACGGGCTTGACACCGAAGAACGGCAGCGTGGCCGAGCCCGGCTTGAGCGGCGTGATGCCCGGCAGCGGCGTGATCATGATGCCGCCCGTCTCGGTCTGCCACCAGGTGTCGACCACGCAGCAGCGCTTCTTGCCCACCTTCTCCCAGTACCACTTCCAGGTCTCGGGGCTGATGGGCTCGCCGACGGTGCCGAGCACGCGCAGCGTCTCGCGCGACGACTTCGCCAGGAACGCGTCGCCCTCGCGCGCCACGGCGCGGATGGCCGTCGGCGCCGTGTAGAAGATGTTCACCTTCAGGTCGTCGACGACCTGCCAGTAGCGACCCGCGTCGGGATACGTCGGGATCGACTCGAACATCACCGAGGTGGCGCCGTTGGCCAGCGGCCCGTAGATGATGTAGGAATGCCCGGTGATCCAGCCGATGTCCGCCGCGCAGAAGTAGATGTCGCCCGGCCGGTAGTTGAAGACCATGCGGTGCGTCATCGCGGCGTAGACCAGGTAGCCGCCGGTCGTGTGCATGACGCCCTTGGGCTTGCCCGTCGAACCGGACGTGTAGAGGATGAACAGCGGGTCCTCGGCGCCGATCCACTCGACGGTGCAGGTGGACCGCTGCTTGCGCATCTCCTCGTCCAGCCAGAAGTCGCGGCCGGCGCGCATGGGCGATTCGTGGTCCGTGCGGCGCGCCACCAGCACGGTGTGCACGGTCTCGAGGCCGTCGACGGCGCGATCGACCGTCTCCTTCAGCTTGACCACCTTGCCGCCGCGCAGGCCTTCGTTCGCCGTGACAACGACGTGGCACTGCGCGTCGAGGATGCGGTCGCGGATGGCGTCGGCGCTGAAGCCGCCGAAGATGATCGAGTGCACGGCGCCGAGGCGCGCGCAGGCCAGCATCGTGTAGGCCAGCTCGGGGATCATCGGCAGGTAGATGGCGACGCGGTCGCCCTTGCGCACGCCGTGCGCCTTCAGGACGTTGGCCACGCGCGCGACCTGGTGCTTTAGCTGGCGGTAGGTGATGTGCTCGTACTGGCCGGGCTCGTCCTTCACCCAGATGATGGCGGTCTTGTCGCCCAGCTTCTCGAGGTGCCGATCGACGCAGTTGTAGCAGGCGTTCAGGCGCCCGCCCAGGTACCAGCTGAAGTCGACGTTGTCGTAGTCGTGGTCGAAGACCATGCGCGGCGGCACGAACCAGGAGATGTGCTCGGCCTGCTTGCCCCAGAAGGTCTCGGGATCGTCCAGCGACAGGCGGTACAGGCGCTGGTACTCGGCCATGCTGCCGATGTGGGACGTCGCGGCGATGTCGGGATTCGGCCCGTAGACTTCGTTGTTGCTGCCGTCGGCCATGGTTCGGCCCTCCTGTGGGCTGCGGCGGGCTGCCGCCCCGGGTTCAATGCCCGGACATTGGCTGGTTCCTCGGACAAGGCGACCGGAACGCGGGGATTCATACCATCATTGCCCGCTCCGGGCAAGAGTCACGCGCCCCGAGCGGCGCTCCAGCGCTTCGACGCCTCCACGATGCGCCGGGCGATGCCGTCGCCCGGCAACGGGTAGCCGGTGCCGACCCGCCGGGCGCGCGGAGTCCGTTTCCCCTGGCCATCGTCGGTTCTCCCCATCGGGTCGGCGCGATTCCTCAGAAGATCGTGTAGATGAACGGCGCGGCGACCTGCCCGGTGGCGATCAGCGCGGCGAGCACCAGCAGCACCAGCACGACGGGAATGATCCACCACGCCTTGTTGTGCCAGGCGAAGGAGGCGAGTTCCGCCAGCAGGCGGCCAAGGTGCGCGAGAAACCTCATGACGTACTTCCCCCTGCGGGCCGGCCGCAGCCTAGTCCAGTGCGTATTCCTGGCGCCAGTCGGCGCCCTCGCGCCACGGCGGCTGCTCCGTCTTGGCGAGGACGAACGAGCCGAGCACCAGGTGATCCATTTCCGTCCGCATGAAGCAGCGGTAGGCGTCCTCGGGCGTGCAGACGATGGGCTCGCCCCGCACGTTGAACGACGTGTTGATGACCACCGCGCAGCCGGTCAGCGCCTCGAAGGCGCTGATCAGTTGATGGTAGCGCGGGTTGCCGGCCGCGGACACCGTCTGCACGCGCGCCGAACAGTCGACATGGGTGATGGCGGGGATGTCGGACCGCACCTGGTTGATGCGCTCGCGCGGGGCCGCCGCGGCCGCCTCGCCGGGGTCCAGGCAACGATCGCCGCGGACCGGCGCCACCAGCAGCATGTAGGGCGACGGGCGGTCCAGTTCGAAGTAGTCGCCGACGCGTTCCTCGAGGCACGACGGCGCGAACGGGCGGAACGACTCGCGGTACTTGATCTTCAGGTTCATCACCGACTGCATCTTCGCCGAGCGCGCGTCGCCGATGATCGAACGCCCGCCCAGCGACCGCGGCCCGAACTCCATGCGACCCTGCACCAGGCCGATCACGTTCTCGTCGGCGATGAGTCGGGCGATCTCCGGCGCCCACTCTGCAGTGCCCAGCCGCCGTGCCGGGTAGCCGCCCGCGGCGAGGAAGGCGGCGACGTCGTCATCGTCGATCGTCGGTCCCAGCAGGGCGCCCTGCATGGCGTCGCGACGGCCGTCGGCCTTGCGCGGGGCGCCGCCGATCCGGTGGCTGATCATCAGCGCCGCGCCCAGCGCGCCACCCGCGTCGCCGGCCGCGGGCTGGATCCAGATGTCCTTGAAGATGCCCTCGCGCAGCAGCCGCCCGTTAGCCACGCAGTTGAGCGCGACGCCGCCGGCCAGGCACAGGTTCTGTTCGCCGGTGACGCTTCGCGCGTGGCGGGCCATGCGCAGGACGATCTCCTCGGTCACGACCTGGATCGACCGCGCCAGGTCCATCTCGCGCTGCGTCAGTTCGCTCTCGGGCGCCCGCGGCGGGCCGCCGAACAGCTTCGCGAAGCGGTCGTTGGTCATCGTCAGGCCGTCGACGTACCCGAAGTAGTCGAGGTTCAGGCGGAACGAGCCGTCCCCGCGCAGGTCGAGCAGGTTGTCCAGGATCGCCTGCACCCAGACGGGCTCGCCGTAGGGCGCCAGGCCCATCAGCTTGTACTCGCCCGAGTTGACCTTGAAGCCGGTGAAGTACGTGAAGGCCGAGTAGAGCAGGCCCAGCGAATGCGGGAAGCGCAGTTCGCTGGTGATCTCCAGCTTGTTGCCGCGGCCGTGGCCCAGCGCCGCGGTGGCCCACTCGCCCACGCCGTCGAGCGTCAGGACGGCCGCCGACTCGAACGGCGACGGGAAGAAGGCGCTGGCCGCGTGCGACTCGTGGTGCTCGGTGAAATAGAGCGGCGGACGCGACGTGACGCCGCACTTCTCGAGCGCGGTCTCGATCTGCAGCGGGATCCACAGCTTTTCCCGCATCCACAGGGGCATCGCCATCATGAACGACGGCAGGCCGCGCGGGGCCACGCTGAAGTAGGTCTGGAGGATGCGCTCGAACTTGCGGATCGGCTTGTCGTAGAACGCCACCGCATCGAGGGTGCCGCCCCCGCGCGCCAGCTCGTCCAGGCAGTAGCGCGCCGCGTGCAGCGGGAAGCGCGCGTCGTGCTTGCGCCGCGAGAAGCGCTCCTCCTGGGCAGCCGCCACGATGCGGCCGTCGCTCACCAGCGCGGCCGCCGAATCGTGGTAGAACGCGCTGAGGCCGAGGACGTTCATCAGAACTGCCTCTTGTAGTCGGCGTCGCCGGACACGGGCTTGCGCGGGACCCAGTACGTGGGCTCGGCCGACGGGCACTTGCGGGTCATCGGGTCCACGCCGCCCAGCTTCAGCACCAGCCGGCCCGGCACGAAGACGAGGACGAACATCGGCACCAGCAGCACCCAGGTCAGGACCGTGGCCACGAGGCGCCCGAAGGCGCGCCCCAGGCGGTCGATCTTCGCGTGCAGCGCGGGCACGAACAGGCTCGCGAGCAGCAGGACCGCCGCGACCGCCCACAGCGCGACGGCGGCCGGCAAGCGGCCGCGCCAGAAGAAGACCGCGCCCAGGGCGGCCGGGATCGCGATCTGCGCCGGCAGGCTACCCTTGGCGTTTGTCATCGCCTTGCCCACGAATCGTCCTCGTCTGCTGGCTGAAGGTCCCACCCGGCCGGCGGTCGCGGGACGGGGTGCGGTGCGGTTGCCGCCGATGCGAGCGGCGCTGGTGCAGCGGATAATGATACCAGATGGCTGCCGGTGGTCGATCCGGATTTCAGGGAGGGCGCACATGCCCTGCGTTCCAGCGCTTGCCGCGCGGGCGCGGGGAGTTCATCATGGGAACCTACCCGACGGCGCCGTGCCTGGCAGCAGGCGCCGGGAACAGGATGCATTTTTGAGTCGCCGATGGCTCCGCTATCTCCTGGCCGCCCTTCTGGGCGGCATCACCGGCCTGGCCTTGTGCCACGGCGTGCTCCCGCTGGGCCTGCAACTGGCCGGCTACGGCAGCTACATGGCTCTGGACTTCTACCTCGACCGCTTCTGCTGGGTGTCGGTGGTCCTGATGGCGCTCGGCGGCCTGGGTGTGGCGCGCGCGAAGCACACCCTCGAGGCCGTGAAGGCGTTCAGCTTCGGCGGGCTGCTGGCCGGCGCCGGCGTGGTCGCGCTGGGGCTGGATCATGCGCCGCGGTTGCTGGCAGCAGGCGGGCTGCTGGGGTGGCTGTACGGACTGCCGGCCGGGCTGCTGCTGCAGGCGGTGCTCTCCGGGTTGCCGGGAGGGCGCGCAGTGGCGACGGCGCCGAATGGGATCGGGGCGGCAGGGGCGACTTGCGCCGGCGCAAGTGGCGCGGGTGACCCGACCGCGGACACGAGCCGCCGCGATGCCGGCGACGATGACTACGTGATCTGACCAACCGCCCTCCACTGCCAGACGGTGCGTGATCAACCGCCATTATTTGACATATGATATTTAACTTTGTTCGCCATCCGAACATAGTGTATGATTAAAGGGCACAGCCAGCGCCCATCCCCACCGCCGGAGGCCCCCGGGTGACCAACACTATCAGCAACATGCCGCCCCGCCGCCTCGCGGCCCTGGCCATGGCCCTCACGCTGGTCGCCGGCCTTGGCGCCGCCGCTCCCGCGCGCGCAAGCTGGTCGCTGGTCTGGGCCGACGAGTTCAACGGAGCCGCCCTCGACGCCACCGCGTGGACCGCCGACATCGGCACCGGGTGCCCGTCGCTGTGCGGGTGGGGCAACGCCGAGTTGGAGTACTACCGCTCGCAGAACGTGACGCTCAGCGGCGGCAACCTGGTCATCACCGCGCGCGCCGAGTCGTACAGCGGATCCAGCTTCACCTCGGGCAAGATCACGACGCGCGGCAAGAAGAGCTTCCTCTACGGGCGGATGGAGATGCGCGCCAAGCTGCCGGTGGGCGACGGCATGTGGCCGGCGTTCTGGATGATGCCGCAGGACAACGTCTACGGCGGGTGGGCCGCCAGCGGCGAGATCGACATCATGGAGGCGTCGAACGCGGCGACCTCCATCGCCGGCACCATCCACTTCGGCGGCACCTCCCCCAACAACACGTCTTCCGGCGGGTCGTACTCGATGGGCGGCGGCAGCTTCGGCGCCGCCTACCACACCTACGCCGTCGAGTGGGAACCCGATGCCATGCGCTGGTACGTGGACGACGTGCTGTTCTCGACGAAGACCAGCGCGCAGTGGTACTCGAACACCGTGCCGGGCAACGCGCGCGCCCCGTTCGACCAGCCGTTCTACATCATCCTGAACGCGGCCGTGGGCGGCTACTACACCGGCTGCACCAGCGCGAGCTGCGTCACGGCGACGCTTCCGCAGCAGTACCTGATCGACTACATCCGCGTGTACCAGGACATCCCCAACGCAACGCCGACCGTGGCGATCACCTCGCCCCTGCCGGGCAGCACCGTGCCGGCCGGCGACATCGTGATCAACGCCACCGCCTCGGACACCGACGGCACCATCACCACCGTCGAGTTCTGGAACGGCACCACGTACCTGGGCGCGGACACCACGGCGCCGTACTCGTTCACCTGGGCGTCGGTCCCCGCCGGCTGCGCCTCGGTCACGGCGCGCGCCATCGACAATCTGGGCGGCTTCGCGACGCAGACGGTCGACCTGACCATCGGCGCCGGCTGCGGCCAGGTCGGCTTCACGGGCGACCCGTTCCCGCTGCCCGGGCGGTTCCAGGCCGAGAACTACGACGCCGGCGGCGAGGGCGTGGCCTACCACGACCTGGACGCGACGAACAACGGCGGGCTCTACCGCCCGAGCGAAGGCGTCGATATCGAGACCTGCGCCGACACCGGCGGCGGCTACAACACCGGCTGGACGAATCCCGGCGAGTGGATGGAGTTCACGCTCCAGGCGTCGACGACGGGCTCGTACACGCTGAAGGCGCGCGTCTCGTCGCTGTCGGGCGGCGGCAAGTTCCACGTCGAGTTCCGCGGGGTGGACAAGACCGGCGAGATCACGGTGCCGACGACCGGCGGCTGGCAGACCTGGACGACGTTGACGACCACGGTGATGCTGGACGCGGGCACGCAGGTGATGCGCTTCGCGCCGACGGCGTCCGGCTTCAACGTGAACTGGTTCGAGCTCACGTCCAACTGGGTGAGCGGCGTTCCCGAACGTCCGTCACTGACGGCCGTGCTGCAGCCGTGCCGGCCGAACCCGTTCAACCCGTCGACGACGATCAGCTACGAGCTGCCGTCGGCGGCCACGGTCTCGCTGGCGGTGTACGACATGGCCGGGAGCGTGGTGAAGACGCTGGTGGCGGCCGAGTCCGCCCCGGCCGGCCGCCACGAGGTCACCTGGAACGGCCGCGACGAGTCGGGCCGTATAGCCGCCGCGGGCGTCTACTTCTGCCGCCTGGATGTGGACGGCCAGGCGCAGACGCAGCGGATGACGTTGTTGAAATGACCGTGCGGCCGGGCCGCCCTATTCCGACATCCAGCTGCAGGGCAGGCAGGCGCCGGCCAGCATCGTGACACGCGTGGGCCAGCAGGCCTTGGCCAGCTCGGGATACGCCGCGACCATGATCGCCCAGGCCTGCTCATCGGTGCTCCTGGTGATCTGACTGCCCTTCGCTGCCATGTCCTGGCCCGGGAGCTTCTGTGCTTCCTGCGCGAGGCGCATCAGCTCCTGCGTATCGCCCTTCTTCTGCGCGGCGAGGATCTTCGCCTTGAACTCGGCCGCGCGCTGCTGGGCATTCCCCGCGTCGGGGGCCGCCATCGCGGGCCTGGGGTCGCCGAACTGCTTCGTGAGGCGGCGCTGGATGAGCGCGTCCTCGCCGATCCAACCCCCCTCCTGCTCCGGATCCGGGACGTTCCGGTAGAACCCCGAGAGCTTGGCGTAGCCGGCGTAGAGATCGTCGGCTTCCTTCTGGGTGTGGCCGCTGCGGGCGGCCAGGCCCGAGATGTAGTCCTTGAGCTGCTTCGTGGCGGGGGCGTTGTCGTCGCCGGATGATCCGGTCACGGTGGCGGCCGACATCTCGTACGCCGTGCCGCCGCCGATCGCGCAGTTGATGACCAGCGTGCCTCCGTCCCAGCGCTTCTTCTCGCCGGTGGCCACCTGCAGCAGGCGCGCCTTCACCGCGTCCGCGCCTTCGCGCGTGAGCCAGCCCTTGGTCACGTCGCCCGCCTGGACCATGACGGTGCTGCCCGGGTTCAGGCACGGCGGGTCCTCGCCGGCGGAGGTCGAAAGCGGCAGGGCCAGCAGCACCAGGCAGCAGGTACCCATGAATGCATTCTTCACGATCGGCCTCCCGTTCACGCCATGGGTTTCGTCGGGCCGCTGACGGGGCGGCCGGAATCGGCGCATGATACCATGCACGCCACCGTGGTCAATCGACCCGTGCATCCGGTCGTTGAATCGCCCCCGAACGTCGCCTATCCTCCGGCCGGGGATCAACGGGCGGGCACTTCATCACGATCTGTCATGCGGGCGGGGGAGAACATGAACACCAGGACCCTGACGCGCCTGTGCGGCTTCGTGCTCGGGGTGCTGCTGTGCAGCGCCTCGGCAGGCGAGTTGCGCGCCTCCCCCGCGCCGGCCGGCGCCTACGACAGCTACCTCGGCGTCAAGACGTACCGCCTGCGGCTCGGCTGGACCGCCGGCGACCAGTCGAGCAGCGAGCGCACGATCGCGGACTGCACCGAAAGCGGGAGCTTCAAGGCGTCGATCGCGGCGAACGTGTCCATCAAGCTGGTCCGCAGCCGTGACGGCCGCGGCGCCATCGCCGTCTGGCGACCGGAGAAGGACAGCGTGCCGGAAGGCACATTCAACTACTCGTCGGTGACGGAAAAGCGCGGGAAGTGCAGGGACAGCAACGAACCGGAGACGACGTTCCGCCAGACCATCAGCGGCGGCGGCATCGGGGAAGGCGAAGGCCGCCTGACCATCGACACCAGCACCGGGGAGTTCAGCTTCAGCGGTTACGTGGCGGCTGCGGACGGATCGGTGCGCCAGGAATTCCTGCCCGGCGGCGCGTCCGGCAGCGCACCCGCGGGCCTGACGCTGGCCTCCGGCGACGGCAGCTTCCCCGGTGCGCAGGGCGAGATCACCGGGACACTTGTCCCGAACGAGCGGTCGATCCACGGCCCCGCCATCCAGATGAAATGGCCGAACACGCTCGGCCTTTGCGCGAAGCCCCTGTTGTTCACGTGGTCGGTCGAGCCCTGGGAGGACGAAGACGCGCCCGAGGTCACCGTCGAGCCGGTCGACTACGCGACATGGCTGCCCAAGGGCAACCTCGACAAGCCGGACGAGCCCGGCGACACGCCGCTCCTGGTCAGGATCACCGTGCACCGGACGGATGACGTCGAGACGTCGCGCACCGCCGACCTGTCGTTTTCGCTGCCGTACGTCTCGCGCAACAAGGGCGTCTGCATGAACTGGCCGAAGGGCGCAGCCGAGCGCGAAGGACTGCGGTTCCGGAAGGAGGATTTCGCGGACGACCCGGACCTCAGTTTCGTCGACTCCCTGCACGTGGAATCCACGCACGCCCTTGGTGGTGCTTTCATCCGCGTCCACGCCTACGACTACGGTGCCTGGGGTACGCTCCGGGTGGTCGCCACGGCGCAGGGGAAGGACGCCAAGGTCAAGGTGCTGGGCAAGGAGACGCCGGACCTGGCCATCCCGCAGGACGACAACAGCAACCGCATCGCCGACAACTGGGAGAAGGAGAACGGCTGCGTGGGCCGGACGCTCGACTGGGATGCCGAGACGGTCGCGGGCCAGGACCAGACCGGCGACGGCATCTCCCTGTACGACGAGTACCGGGGCCTGGCCGTGCCCGATCCGGCCGGGGCCGGGAAGCGCCAGTTCAAGCGCCTGGACCCGAACACCAAGGAGATGTTCGTAATCGACCCGGGCCGCGCTTTCCTCGCCTCCAAGTGGAAGGAACTCACGGGCTTTGACGCGATGCGCCTGGACGATTCACTGGTCGACCCGGCCGGGAATCCCGGCCCCGGGGAAAGCCCGCTGGTCGACTTCAATGCGGAGGATCGCCAGACCTTCGGGGTCTATGCCCTGAAGATCGCGGTCAGGTCGGATGATTCGCAGGACAGCCCGTACCCGGCCTATGCGGAGAACGGCGACGAGAACGACTGGTGCATCAAGAAGGCGATCGTCGTGAACGTGTTCCCGGCGCGGTTCAAGTCGAGGATCGAGGAAGACTACCGCTGGCTCAACAAGGCGATCCTCGAGCCCGACTCGCCGGAGGGCGTCGAACTGCGCGAGCACGGGCCGATTGCCGACATCCCGTTCGCAGATGCGAATGCCGCCTGGTCCACCATGGCCGACCCGGCGGTCATCCCCTCGATCGCCGAGCGCCTGATGACGGCGGTCGTCTTCCACGAGATCGGCCACCTCTGCGGACGGCCTGACCACCGTGGCGAGGAACCGCCCGGCTACAAGAACCAGGCGCGTGCCTGCCTGATGTTCAACCAGGGACCGTGGGGCCGGCGCCGGACGCTGATCTTCACGGCCCTGGGCAAGGGCGACATCGAGATGGCCTACCCCTACAAGGGCTTCTGCCGTGACCTCGGGACCCCGGAGTACAACTGCTTCCGCTCGCTGCGGATCAAGGACTGTGCGTCGCCCTGATGCGTGAAGCTGGTTGGCGGAGCGCTCAGGCCGTCGTCGGCCGCTGCGTCCTGACGGCCGCCGCCAGCGCGTTCCACACCAGGACCGTCTGCGGCCTGAGGTCGACCCTGGCTTCGGCGCTGGCCGCGCGGAAACCCGTGAACGCGGTGTGCGCCGCCGTGTGCAGCGCGCGGAGCTCGTCGATGCGCTCGGGCGTCGGCGCCTCGGGCGTGGCGTCGGCCATCCGCTCGATCCGCTCGCTCCAGGTCGCCAGCTGCCGGTCCATCGTCCTGAATGTCTTGGCCATGTCCGTCCCCGTCCCGTTGTGACCTCCGGGTTCGGTGCGCCGTCGGCGCCCGCCCCGGAACGATCCGTTTGTAAGCAGAGCCCCGCCACCTTCCGGCAGCGGGGCTCCATCAGCATCAACCCGCGGGCCGATCCTGCCCGACTACCAACGACCGCCGCCACCGCCACCGCCGCTGCCGCCGGTGCGGGGACGATCCTGGGCCTCGTTGACGCGCAGCGCGCGCCCGCCGAGGTCCTTGCCGTCCAGCGCCTGGACCATCGTCTGCACCGCGTC
>CAIOLW010000099.1 GCA_903859215.1 uncultured bacterium
CGCGGCACCGTGAGCTTCTGGAACGGTGGCGCGGCTGTGCCCGGCGTTGTCTGCACGCTGCAAGGCGACCGTGTCTATACGGGAACCAGCGGGAACAATGGCACTTTCACCGTGGCAGGTGCGGATGCCGGCAGCTACACGTTCACGCCTGGCAAGGCCGACGGTGTGAACGGGATTTCGGCCTACGATGCTTCGCTGGTGCTGCAACACGACGCCGGCTTGATCACGTTGAGCGGGCATGCCGCCACCGCCGCGGACGTGAACAAGTCGGGCCAGATCACGGCCTTTGACGCTTTCTACGTCCTCCAGCAAGCGGTGGACCTGATCACGCTGCCCTTCCCGGGCGCGGGCCAAGTGTGGGTGTTTGATCCGGCGAACCGGAGTTATGCCGGATTGAGCAGCAGCCAGGCGGGGCAGAACTTCACCGCCATACTGCTGGGCGATGTGTCGGGGAATTGGTCGCTGCCCGCACTGTCGCCACTTGGCGGCGGTTCTCGTGGATCCAAGGGTGGCTCGCCGCCGGTGGTCCTGGGGTTGCGCTCGCTGACGACCCGATCTAATGGGACGCAGTTGTGGCTGCTGGCGAACGTGTCGGAGCCGGGGCTGTATAGCTTGGATCTAAAACTGCGCTACAACGCCGCTACTAACTGGGTCGCGCGGGTCCAGGCCGGCGCCTTCGCTGGCGGATTGGCGCTGGCAGCGAATGCGGCTGCCCCGGGCGTGGTGCGGGCCGCCTTCGCTGGCGCGGTGCCGTTGCGGGGCATCGGGGCCATGCTGCTGCTCTCGCTGACGAACAGCAGCGGTGGGGATTTCGTCATCGAAAGCGCGGAGGTCAACGAAGGCGCGGTGGCCGTCGTCGTGGACGAGACGCAGTTCGACCGGGACAGCGATGGCGACGGCGTGACGGATTGGCTGGAGATTCGCGCGGGCACGGATGCCTTGGCCCGCAGTTCGTTGTTTGCCTTCAAGGACGTCCAGGCGAATCCTGACGGCAGCCGGGTGCTCACCTGGTCTGCCGTGCCGGGCAAGCAATACCAGTTGTTGTATCAGGACGAGGCGTCCGCTCCCGACTGGCTCCCGGTGGGTGGAGAAGTCACCGCCGACGGCCTGCGATGCTCTCGTGTGGACACTTCCGCCGCGAGCGCAGCCCATCGGCTATACCGGGTGAGGCTATTGGAATAGCCAGCCGGTCGCCTGACCCCGAACACGCGGCCAGGTCAAGTTGCGGACATGCGGACTAGATTAGAGACTTTATGAAGCAGCAGCGTTATGCAGTCGGTGCCGTCGTCGTGGCGGCATTGTTACCGTTTCTCGGTTGGGCCACGGATTGGGACACCCCCGGTGGTCCCGCCGGACGCCTCAAGCCCGGACCCAACGGCCCGTTCCGCAATGACCCGGCGCAAGGCATCCCCCAGCACGCCTACTCGCCGTTCGACCCCAGGAACGAGCCGAAGACCAATGCCCTCGTGGCCGGGCGTGACTACCTCCCGGGGCGCGTGGTGGTGAAGCTCAAGTCGCCGGCGGCGGCCAAAACCAAAGCGGCCACCGTTTTGCCGGATGTGGCGGCCCTGCACCAACGATTCGCCGCACACGGCGTCACCAGCCTGGACCGGGTATTCCCGAACGCCGCCGCGCCTGCCCTCCGGGCCAAAGCCGTCGCCGGCAGCAGCGACGGGAAGCCCGACCTCACCCGCTGGCTCCGGGCGAAATGCGCCGACTGGGTGGACATCCCGGCGCTGGTGAACAAGCTCGCCGAGGATCCCGACGTGGAATGCGCCGAGCCGGACATGATCCGCCGCCCGGCGGGCTATATTCCCAACGGCGATGCCGACCCGCTGTTTGCCAGCCAATGGCACCTGCCGGCCGC
>CAIOLW010000100.1 GCA_903859215.1 uncultured bacterium
CGGAATCGGTTGGACACGCGGGCCTCCCTGCCTTTCCTTGGTGGGGCTCATCTTGGCGGGCGCCCGCCGCCCGCGCAATCTGAATGTGACCGCCCGGCGCGGCGGTCGGGAAGCGACACCATGCCGATCCTCGTGACCGACTTCGACGGGACCTTCACCCGGCGGGATTTCTTCGACCTGATCCTCGAGCGGTTCGACCCGCCCGGCGCCCAGGCGTGCTGGGATCGCTTCCTGGCCGGCGAACTGACGACGTTCGAGGGCATCTCGGGCGTGCTGGGGGCCCTGCGCACGGACCAGGCGGGCGTGGACGCGCTGGTGGCGGCGATGGACCCGCCCCCGGGCGCGGCCGACGCCGCGCGACGGCTGCAGGCGGCCGGCTGGGAGATCGTGGTGGCCTCAGCGGGATGCCGGTGGTACATCGAGCGCGTGCTGGCGGGGCTCGGGTTGTCGTTCACGATCTACGCCAACCCGGGGTGGTTCGCGCCCGACCGCGGCGTGGTGATGGAGCGGGCGTTGGGCTCGCCCTACATCCACCCGGCGCTGGGCATCGACAAGTCGGCGGTGGTGCGCGACGCGCTGAAGCGCGATGACGTCGTCGCGTTTGCGGGGGACAGCTGGCTGACAGACGGGCCGCCGGCGCTGCTGGTGCCGGCGGAGCGACGCTTCGCGACCGGGCAGCTGGCGAAGCGGCTGGCGGCCGAGGGTTCGGCGTGCCGGCCGTTCGGGGTGTGGACGGAGATCGCCGGGGTTTTGCTGGGTGGTCAGAGGTAGCGCGCCACCAGGTTGCCACGGCGCGAAGTCGTGCACGGATTCATGGATTTGATGTAGCTGAACTTTTGGCGACTATGACGCCTGGCGCCGCGCGACGGCCATCGCGGACACACCGCACCTCGGTCACCTGAGTCGAAGGCATTCGTCGATGCGGGCCGAAAGCAGCTGCCGGCAGCGCGCTGCCTTCAGGATCAGGCGGCGGCTCAGCGGGGCGCAGCGAACGCGAATAGCCAGAGCGGCGCGCCCTCGGCCGGAGCGGTGGACCAGGTCACACGGTAGTCCCCGGCGGCGGTCACCTCGCGCGCGGCGACGACGCACTGCACGGCACTGTTCGGCGGGAGATCGGTGAACTGCTCGATGATCGTGAAGCCGTTGTCGGGCAAAGCGCTGTGAATGAGACCGCCACCGTCCCCCCACCAGAACGCGACCAGCAGCGCGGGTCCGTCTGTCGTCACGGATTCGCTGGCGAGCCGGGTGCCGGTCGGCGCGTAGTTCCGCGCGACACCGACAAGCCGGGCCCCGTTCCGGATCTCGACCACCGGCATCGTCAGTTCGCCGGCCGGCTCACCGGGTTTCCCGATCGACACCAGATGGTTCGGCCGGCCGTGTCCGCCCAGGACAAGGTACGCCTTGACGTCGAACCTGCCCCCGTACCCCGCATAGACCACGGGGGCGCCGAAAGGCAGCCACTGGTTGCCCTTGTTGTCCGTCGGCGCCGAATCGTTCGACGCGTAACCTGCGGAAAAAGCGATGAACGAACTGCCGCTGTCCGCGGTCGCAAGGGGCAGCGCGCGCGCGACGGCGTCGGCCACCCCGTCTTCCTGCCCCACCAGTGTGTGGGCGCCAAGCGTCGCCGGGCCCGGGCCCGGCGGCGGCGTCGGGGGCGCCAGGGCGTGCTGATTCCCGCACGCCACACCGAGCAGGGCCACGAGTGCGCAGACCGGCGGAAGCCGGAAAAAGGACAGGCATTTCAAAGCACCATTCCCCCACATTCGCGCAATCCCC
>CAIOLW010000101.1 GCA_903859215.1 uncultured bacterium
CGATGATCCACCCCACGCCATACACCATCGTGAAGACGCCGCCCAGCAGCAGGCCGTTGCTGATCACCGGCAACTGGTCGGCGCGCACCAGCGACACGGCCATCACCAGCGTGGCCAGCGCGACCAGGATGATGCTGGTGCCGCGGCCCCACACTTCGCGCCGCGCGTGCGCCTCGTCGTACAGCTTGTTGCGGCTGTCGGTGATCTGCTGGACCTCGTCGCGGTCCGCGACCGACAGTTCATCATGCGGGCTCTTGTTGCGGAGCGCCTGTTCGCGGCGGTCCAGCTCCTGGATGCGCAGGTCCGGCTCTTTCGCGGGCGGGTGGAACGTGTAGACGCCCACGCCGAGGAAGGCGGTCAGCATCAGGCCGAGGAAGAAGGAGAAGATCGTCTGCAGCCCGTTGCTGCGTCCGGCGTGGACCATGGAACGCTCCCGTGGTTGCGGCCACCTGGATGGGCCGCGTGTTTCACATGTGATCGCTACTCATCACCGCAGATGATGGTGCCTGGCGGCCGGTAGCCGCTGTTCAGGTTGCTGCCGACAGCATAACCGACGCCTCCGCCGATGAACATGCCGCCGACCGCGCCATCGATGCCGGACATGAATTCATTGTCGTTGCTCGTTACGCTCACGCCGACCACGGCGCCGATCGCCGCGCCCAGGATGGCGCCGGTGACGCCGCCTCCCTTCCCGCTTCTCTCGCTGTATTCATAGTGCCGGATATCTTCCGCCTCGACCTGCCGTTGCTCCGCGCACAGCTCGTCCCACTTCTCCATGGTCACCAGTCGCTTCTCCAGGTCGAATGACACCAGCTTGCCGTCGATCCGGCGTCCGTCGAAGAGTTGGATCGTCAGCGCCTCGCCGGGATTGATCATCAGGCTGGCCCTGGTCAGGCAGTCTTCCGGCATCGTCCCCGTGGTCGAGAACTCGTCAGCGAACACTGATGGTCCCCAGGCCAGCAGCACAATCACGCAGGTGAATGCCGCGGACCGAATTTTCAAGGGCTGTACCCCGTCATTCACGAGCGATCTCCTTTCGGCGCTCCAGCATCGACAACAGCGCGCACTTCTCAGCGCGCCAACGTCTGCGGGACGCCTTGCGCCGGTCGCGATGCCCCGCACCCCGTCCTGCGCAGGCCGGCCACCATCGCCGCCAGGTCGCCCGTGAGCGCGTTGCCGACCGATCCCCGGCAGAACGGGCACGCGTGGATCTCGGCGCGCGCGTCGACGTAGACGAGCCGATTGCCCGCCCCGAAGCAGCCGACGGCGCGCCGGTCGTACTCGGGGCAGCTGAGCCGCGGCAGGTGGGCCCAGGCCGGGTCGGTGTTGACCTCGTCGTGGATGGCGCGCAGCAGGTCCGACTGCTGCGACTCCAGCTCCACCGTCTGTCCTGCGTAGCGCCCGACCGCGCGGGGTTCCAGGATGCGCACGTAGGCGCCGCCCCACGAGCGCACCAGCTCCAGGTACCGCCACATGTTCCCGCGGCTGACGAAGTCCCGGACCGCGCAGAGGGCGAAGCCCACCAGCAGCCCGGCCTGCCCCGCATTGAGCGCGGCCTGCCGGGCCCGGGCGAAGGCGCCGTCGCGGCCGCGGAAGCGGTCGTGTTTCGCTTCGTCCCAGTGGTCGAGCGCGATCTGGACCGAGCGCAGCCCGGCGCGGCGCAGCTGCCGCGCTCTTTCGGCCGTGAGGCCGACCCCCGACGTCAGCAGCGTGAACTCGATGCCCGGGCCGGCGCCGGCCACCAGGCGGCAGACGTCGTCGCAGCGCATGAGCGGCTCGCCGCCGCTCAGGAACACCTGCACCACGCCGAGGTCGCGGAATTTCGCC
>CAIOLW010000102.1 GCA_903859215.1 uncultured bacterium
GGCCACCAGCCCCAGCCCGGCAGCCTGGCCGCCGTGCTGCGCGACCTGGCCGCCAAGGGCCTCGATGCCGGGCAGGTGCTCGCTGCGCTGCGGACGCTCGAGGTGATGCCCGTCTTCACGGCGCACCCGACGCGCGCGGTGCGCCGCACGATGCTGGCCAAGAGCCAGCGCATGGCGCGCACGCTGTCGCTGCGCGTGGATCGCACCGACCCCACGCCGCGCGAGGCGACGCGCGAGCGCGCCGAACTGCGCCGCCAGATCGAACTGGCCTGGCAGACCGACGAACAGCCGGCCGCCCGCCCCACCGTCGCGGACGAGGCCGAGTACGTGCTGTTCCACCTGGTCGAGGTGGTCTACCGCATCCTGCCCGGCTTCTACGACGCGCTGGCGCAGGCCTTCGACGACGCCTGGGGTCCCGATGCCGATCGCGATCTGCCCTGCCCGGTGGTGCGCTTTGGCTCCTGGGTCGGCGGCGACATGGACGGCAACCCGAACGTCGGGCCGGCGACGATCACCGCCACGCTCGAGCGCCAGCGCATCCTGGTCCTGGGACGATACCTGAGCGAGGTCGCCGACCTGGGCGAGCAACTGAGCCAGAGCGCCGCCCGCGTGCGCATCGCCCCGGCCGTGCTGCAGCGGATCGACGCCTACCGCGCATTGCTGCCCGACAAGGCCACCGCGCTGCCGCGCCGCAGCGCCGACATGCCGTACCGCCTGCTGCTGATGATGATGCAGGCGCGGCTCGAGGCCGCGCTGGTCGAGGCGCCCGGCGCCTACGCGGATGCCGACGAACTGCTGGCCGACGTGCGCGTGATCAGGGACAGCCTGCGCGCGCCCGGCGGCGGCACGGGCGGGCTGTCGCTGGTCGAGGCTTTCGAGCGCCGCGTGCTCACCTTCGGCTTCCACCTCGCCACGCTCGACCTCAGGCAGGACTCGGAGGTGCACCGCCGCGTGGCGGGCCGCGTGCTGGGCGATGACGCGTTTGCCGCGCGCCCGGCCGCCGAACGCGCCGCGCTGCTGCGGGCCGCGTTGCCGGCCCCGGCGCCGCGCGCGCTTCCCGCCGACGGGGAGACCACGCGCACGCTCGACGTCATGCGCACGGTCGCGGTCGCGCGCCGCCGCCACGGCCCCCGCGCGCTGGGCCCCTACATCATCTCGATGGCGCAGGGCGCCGACGACGTGCTGGCCGTGCTCTTCCTGGCGCACTGCGCCGGGCTGCGCGATGCGAACGGCGCCATCGACCTGGACGTGGCGCCGCTGTTCGAGACCGTCGACGACCTCGACCGCGCGACCGCGACGCTGGGCAGCCTGCTGGACGACGATGTCGTCCGCCGCCACCTCGCGGCGCGCGGCGACCGGCAGATGGTGATGCTGGGCTACAGCGACTCGAGCAAGATCTCGGGCATCGCCGCCTCGCGCTGGGCGCTCTACCGCGTGCAGGAGGAGCTGGCGAACCGGGCCGACCAGGCCGGCGTCGCCTTGACCTTCTTCCACGGCCGCGGCGGCAGCGTCGGCCGCGGCGGCGGCAAGACGCGCGAGGCGGTGCTGGCCGATCCCTGCGGCGCGCTGCGCGGCCACCTGCGCCTGACGGAGCAGGGCGAGATCGTCCACACCAAGTACGGCCTGCGCGGCATCGCCGGGCGCACGCTCGAACTGATGACCGGCGCCGTGCTTGAGACGACGGTTCTGTGCAGCCCGCGCTCGCGCCCCGAGCCCGGCTGGACGACGGTGATGGACCTGGTCGCCGGCGCCGGCCGCGCCGACTACCAGCGCCTGGTCCACGACCACCCGCTGTTCGACGACTATTTCCGCGCCGCGACGCCCATCGACGTCATCGAGCGCCTGGAGATCGGCTCGCGCCCGGCCTCGCGGCGCGGCGGGCGCGGCGTCGAGAACCTGCGCGCCATCCCCTGGGTCTTCGCCTGGACGCAGAACCGCCACCTGCTGCCGGCGTGGTACGGCGTGGGCCGCGGCCTGACCGAGGCCGCCGCTGCGCACGACGAGCAGACGCTGCGCGAGATGGCCGCGCGCTGGCCGTTCTTCACGAACCTGCTGTCCGACCTGGCGATGGTGCTGGCGAAGGCCGACCTCGACATCGCCGCGCGTTACGCGGCGCTGGCCGGGCCGGCGGGAGACGAAGTGTTCCCCATCATCCGCGCGCGCCTCGAAGAGACGCGCGAGTGGGTGCTGCGCCTGCGCGACGAGGACGAACTGCTGGACCGCGAGCCGGCGCTGCAGCGCAGCATCCGCCTGCGCAACCCGTACGTCGATCCGATCAGCCTGCTGCAGGTGGACCTGCTGGCGCGGTGGCGGGCGACGGACAGGCAGGACGCGGAGCTCGAAAAGGCGCTCTTCGAGACGGTGAGAGGCATTTCCCAGGGACTCCAGAACACGGGGTGAGCGGTGGGATTGTCGGGGGGCGGCGCAGCGCCGCTTGCAGCAGGCGGGCGCGCGGACAGACGGGCCCGGAAACAGCATAGGCACAGCGCGCCCGCTGCTGAAACGGCGGGGAGCGTTGCGACATGAAGAACGGGCCGCCTCTCCCTTGGAGTGGCGGCCCGACTTCATCAACTTGCGACGATCA
>CAIOLW010000103.1 GCA_903859215.1 uncultured bacterium
CGCTACTACCGGGGGGAGGTGGACACGCAGGCGCTGGCCGTCAACCGCCGCCACCGGCTCAAGTACGGGTTCTGATGCGAGAGACCCGGCAGCCTGGCCGCCGGGTCTCTGACCTTCAGGCGCAATCTTCCGGGCACAACCTACCGATTAGGTTTCTTGGCTGCATCGTGCTTGGCGCGCACGTCGGCCGGCACCGCATCCAAAAACCAAGCCGCCCCCACCGTGAAATTCCGGTAGCCGACCATGTTCGAATACCCCAACTCATCCACCTTGAACGCGAACACGGCCAAATCGGCGCGGGCCACGATCTGCAGCTTGTCCATCGGCTGGAAGCTGAGCCCGAAGTTGCCCTCCAGGTAGAGAGCCGTCTTGTCCTCGAGCTGGCTGTAGCCGTTGATAATGCCGCCCAGGCCGAAGCCGAGGGACGGCATCACGCCGAAGAAGGTCGCCGGGCGGGCGTCGTACATCATCGAGATGCCGCCCTTCAGGGCACGGAACCCATCGTCGGTGTCGACGGTGACCCGGTTCCAATCGGCGCTGTTGCGATCGCCGTCTTTGTTGTAGAGCATGGAGGTCGTCGCGCGCCCGGTCATGTAATTGCCGACCAGGTCCATGTGGACATCGTCGCCCAGGTAAATGCCGATCCGGCCACCAATGGCGGTGCCCGGTTCGATCAACTTGCGCGGGGCCATGTAGTGGGGATCGTCGGCCGATTGGGCGAGGATCTCGCCGTTGTAACCCATGACGTTGGCAGCGCCAGGCGTCAGGATCGTGCGTTCACCCAGGCGCTTGAGATCCAGATAGGTGGCGCCGCTGAACGACCCGCCATAAAGCGACAGGCGGTAGCCCTTCACCTTATAGTCTTTCCACTCGAGAGCCGGGGCGGGTGCCTCGGCGACGGCGGCCTTGGGGTCGGTCGCGGCAGGGGCCGCCGCCGGCTTGACTTCGGCCGCGGCAGCGAGGCTCCCCAAGCCGAGGGCGGCGAAGGCGAAGAGCCACACGAGTTTCCTGACGATCATGAACTCACCTCGACCAGGCGCCGGCTGCCGGGCAGCCGTTCGACCGGGATGTGTGGGTCGCGTGGGGGCGCGGATGGTTGGGTCCGACCGGCAAAGCCGTTTCAGGGACCCAAGTAACGGTAATGTTCCCCGTTCACGGTGTCCAGAACTTTCGACCCGGCGGGCTTGGAGGGCCGTGTTGACAGCCACTTGTCAGACAATTACCATTCGAGACCGGGCCGAAATTCCCGGTCAACCGGGCCGCGAATCCCCTCACGGGGTCGCGGGTTTCCACTCTCATCCGGGCGTCAATTTTCCGCGCGCCACGCGGTATGTCTTCGGGGCCGCGGTTTGCAGCCGCACCGGTCCGAGTTTTCGGACCTCGGGGCGGCAGGGTTGCACCGGCTACCGTCGACCACCCAGGAGGACGATCCGTGAAGACCTTCCCCATGGAAAAGATCCGCAACGTGGCCCTGATGGGCCCTCACGGTGTCGGCAAGACCAGCCTCGCCGATGCGATGCTCCATGTGACCGAGAAGGTCGGTCGTCGCGGCAACGTCGATGACGGCAGCTCCGTGTTCGACTACGCGGAGGAGGAGATCGAGCGCAAGCAGACGATCTCCGCCAGCCTGGGCTGGACCGAGTTCGAGGGCAACAAAATCAACATCATCGACACCCCGGGCGTCGACGACTTCCGCGGCGACGTGTATGCCGCCCTGCGGGTTGTCGAGGGCATCATGTTCGTGATCAAGGCCGACGGCGGCTTCGAGGTGGCTTCGGAGAACCTGTGGAACCTGGTTCGCGCGACCCACCTGCCGACGTTCCTGATCGTCAACCGGATGCACAAGGAACACGCCAACTGGCGCACCGTCATGAACGGGATCAAGGACCGCATCCCCGGCGCGGCGCCCCTGCAGTTGCCGATCGGCAACGGTGAAACGTTCGAAGGCGTGGTCGACCTGATCACGATGAAGGGCTCGAAGTTCGACGGCCATCATGCCGTCGAGTGCCCGATCCCGGACGACCTGGGCGCGGCGGTCATCGAAGCCCGCGAGATGCTGATGGACGCGGCCGCCAACGCCGACGATGTCCTGACCGAGAAGTACCTCGAGAACGGGACGCTCGACGAGGCGGATATCATCGCCGGCCTGAAGAAGGGCACCCTCGAGGGCACCGTGTACCCCGTGTTCTTCACCGACGCGCAGAGCGAGGTCGGCGTGCCGTCGCTGCTGCACCTGATCGTGAACCTGTTCCCGAGCGCCTTCTCCCGCACGCGGCAGCCCCTCAAGGGCGTCAAGGCCGGCACCGACGAGGCGACCGAGTTCACGCCGGGCGTCGAGGGCCCGGTCGTGGCCTATGCCTTCAAGCGCCAATACGAAGCCCAGGGCGGCGACACCACCTGGCTGCGCGTGTTCTCGGGCACCCTGAAGGCCGGCGAGAACCTCGAGTGCTCCGACGGGCGCAACACCGAGCGCATGGGCCAGCTGTCGGTGGCCCAGGGCAAGTCCCGCGAGAAGATCGACGTGGCGGGCCCCGGCGACATCGTCATGGCCGCCAAGTTGAAGGCCACCCATACCGGGGTCACGCTGGCCGCCGGCGTGGACTTCGCCTTCCCGCCCATCCAGTACCCCGTGGCGACCAGCACCGACGCGATCAGTCCCGCGGTCAGCGGCGACGACGACAAGATGGCCGCCGGTCTGCATCGCATCATGGAAGAGGACCCGACCTTCCAGCTGATCCACCAGGGCCACCTGTCGCAGACGCTCCTGGCCACGCAGGGCGAGATCCACACGAACTTCATCCTCGAGAAGCTCAAGAAGCTCAACGGGGTGATCGTGGAGCGCCGCCGGCCGCGCATCGACTTCAAGGAGACGATCCGCGGGTCGGCCGAGAAGCAGGGGCGGCACAAGAAGCAGACCGGCGGCCGCGGCCAGTTCGGCGACGTGCACATCCGGATGGATGCGCTGCCGCGCGGGTCGGGCTTCGAGTTCGCCGACGAGATCGTCGGCGGCGTGGTGCCCAACAAGTTCATCCCGGCCGTCGAGAAGGGCTGCCGCGAGACGCTGCTGCACGGACTGGTCGCCGGCTACGAGATGGTGGACGTGCGCTGCGCGCTGTTCTTCGGCTCGTACCATGCGGTCGACTCGTCGGAAGCGGCCTTCAAGGCGGCCGCCCGCCTGGCCCTCAAGCACGCGGTCGAGGAGGACGCCGACAAGCTGCGCCCGGTGATCCTCGAGCCGGTCATGAAGGTCCGGATCGTCGTGCCGCAGGCCTACATGGGCGACGTGATGGGCGACATCTCGACCCGCCGCGGCGCCATCCTCGGCAGCGAGGCCGACGGACCGTACCAGGTCGTCACGGCCAATGTCCCCGAGGACGAACTGTACCAGTACGCCACGTCGCTGCGTTCGTTCACGCAGGGCACCGGCGTGTTCACGATGGAATTCTCGCACCGTTCCGAGGTGCCGGGCGACGTCCAGAGGCGCCTGATCGACGAGTACAAGAAGACCGCCAAGGACGAGGAGTAGGCATAAATGTCCGGGCATTCCAAATGGGCGAACATCAAGCGGCACAAGGGGGCCCAGGACGCCAAGCGCGCCCGGGTCTTCAGCCGGATGATCCGTGAGATCACGGTCGCGGCGCGCGGTGGCGGCGATCCGGACGGCAACCCGCGCCTGCGGGCGGCACTCATCGCCGCCCGGCTGGCCAACATGACCAATGACACGGTCGAGAAGGCTATCAAGCGCGGTTCGGGTGCCGACGGCGGCGCCATTGTCGAAGAGGTCAGCTACGAGGGGTACGGCCCCGGCGGCGTGGCCATCATGGTGGAGTGCCAGACCGACAACAAGAAGCGGAGCACCGCCGACGTGCGTCATGCGTTCACGAAGTTCGGCGGCAACCTCGGGGCGAACGGGTGCGTCAGCTACCTGTTCGAGCGCAAGGGCATCATCACGTTCGACGCCGAGGGCGTGAACCTCGATGCGGTGATGGAAGCGGCGATCGAGGCGGGCGCCGAGGACGTGCAGGAGGAGGACGGCACCATCACCGTCACGACGGCGATGGAGGACCTGCACACCGTCAGCGGCAGCCTGGCGACGGCCGGCTTCAACGCGACGGGCGTCAACCTGATGCCGGTGCCCGGCACCTACATCAAGGTCGAGGGCGACGAAGCCGTCACCCTGATGAAGCTGATCTCGTACATGGACGACCTGGACGACGTGGCCCGCGTGTCGGCGAACTTCGACATCGACGACGCGACGATGGCTGCCATCGAAGACCAGCTCTAGACCCCGGGAGGGCGCCCATGATCATCCTGGGCGTCGACCCCGGTTCCCGCGCGACCGGCTACGGTGTCATCGACACCATGCCGGTCGCCCGTATGTTGGGGGGCGGCGTGATCCGGCCTGCCACCGGCGCGCCGCTGGCCGAGCGCCTGCGCGACATCCACGAGGGGCTCACGGCCGCCATCGCCGAGTTCAATCCCGAGGTGATGGTTGTCGAGCGGGTGTTCAACGCCCGCAACCCGCACAGCGCGCTGGTGCTGGGGCACGCCCGCGGCGTGGCGCTGCTGGCCGGGGCGCAGGCGGGCCTGGTCCCGTGCGAGTACACGGCGCGCGAGATCAAGATGGCCGTGACCGGCACCGGCGCCGCAGGCAAGGAGCAGGTGCGCTTCATGGTGATGCGGCTGCTCCGGCTGACGACCGAGCCGCCGCTGGACCTGAGCGACGCGCTGGCCGCGGCGCTGGCCCACCAGGGCCGGCAGCGCGCGGGCGCGGCGGGCTGACGCGGCGCTCGCTTGCGAACACCACTGGCCGCGGCGGCAGGCCTGGCGCATAATGTCGCGGCCGGGCGGATGGGCCGTCCGTGGCATCGGGCGCCCCGCGGCGGCAGGACGGACGCATGATCGCATTCCTCGAGGGCATCGTGATGACGGGCGGGACCGACGCGGTCGTGAGCGTCGGCGGGGGCATCGGCCTGGACGTGCACCTGTCGGCGGCGGCGGCGGCCGAGCTGCCGGCGCCCGGCGAGTCCGTGCGGCTGTGGACGCACCTGGCCGTGCGCGAGGACGCCTGGACACTGTACGGGTTCCTGGACCCGGGCGAGCGCGAGATGTTCCGGCTGCTGCAGACCGTGTCGGGCGTCGGCCCGAAGGTGGCGATGGGCATGCTGTCGAAGGCCGGCGCGCACGAGATCGCCGCCTGCCTGCGCGGCGGCGACGAGGTTGCGTTGGCCAAGCTGCCGGGCATCGGCAAGAAGTCGGCGGCGCGCCTGGTGGTCGAACTGGGCAACCGGCTGCCCGAGTTGCCGCAGGGAATGACGGTCGGCGGTGCGGGCGGCGCGAGAGCGAGGGGCACCATGGAGGCGCTGTCGGTGCTCGGGGCGATGGGCCTGGCGCCGGGGCAGGCCGAGCAGGCGCTGCAGCGCGCCCGGCAGGCCGACCCCGCGGTGATCGAGGATACCGAGGCCTGGGTGCGCGCAGCGCTCCGGCAACTGAACCGGGCCGTCGGCTAAGGGGCCGACCGCCGGAGGGATGGACGCGTGCGCGACCAGCGATGGACCGACCCCGGGCAGCAGGACGGCGACCGCGAGCTGGAGACCAGCCTGCGGCCGCGGCGGCTGGACGAGTTCGTCGGCCAGCAGAAGGTCAAGGACAACCTGCGCGTGTTCATCGACGCGGCGCTGGCGCGCGGCGAGGTGCTCGACCATGTGCTGCTGCACGGGCCCCCGGGCCTGGGCAAGACCACGCTGGCGCAGATCCTCGCGCACGAGATGGGCCTCGAGATCCGGCTGACGAGCGGGCCGGCGTTCGGCAACGGCGCCGAGCTCATCGCGCTGCTCAGCGAGCAGGCGGACCGGCGCGCCATCTTCATCGACGAGATCCACCGCCTCAGCCGCGTCATCGAGGAGCACCTCTACCCGGCGATGGAGGACTGGCGGGTCGAGCTCATCATCGACAAGGGCCCCAACGCGCGGCACTTCAACCTGCAGCTCGAGCCGTTCACGCTGATCGGCGCCACGACCCGCGCCGGGCTCATCACGCCCGCGCTGCGCAGCCGCTTCGGCATCGTCTGCCACCTGGACTTCTACCCGCCCGAAGAGCTCGCGATCATCGTCCGGCGCAGCGCCGGCATCCTGGGCGTGCAGCTGGAGGACGGAGGCGCGCTGGAGATCGCGCGGCGCAGCCGCGGCACCCCGCGCGCGGCCAACCGGCTGCTCCGGCGCGTGCGCGACTTCGCGCAGGTGGACGGGCACGCCACCATCGACCGCGCCGGCGCCGACGCGGCGCTGACACGGCTGGGCGTCGACGTGCTCGGCCTCGAGCCGCTCGACCTGCGCTACCTCGAGCTGATGGCCAACCATTTCGCCGGCGGGCCGGTCGGCGTGCAGAACCTGGCCGTCAGCCTGGGCGAGGAGTGCGACACGCTCGAGGACGTCGTCGAGCCGTTCCTGATCCAGACCGGCCTGATGATGCGCACGCCGCGCGGTCGCGAGCTGACGGCTCGCGGCTGGCGCCACCTGGGGATGGAGCCGCCGGCAGCGAAGGCCAACGGCAACGGCGGCGGCGAGGGCATCGATGCCCAGAGCCGGCTCCTGTAGGCGCGAACACCCATGCACGACGGTGACCCCGGCTACCAGTTCGAACTTCCCGAGGACCTCATCGCGCAGGAGCCCGCCGCGCGCCGCGACGGCTCGCGCCTGCTCGTGGTGGGCGCCGGCGGCCGCATTGCCGGCGAGCGGCCCTTCGCCGACCTGCCGTCGCTGCTGCTCGCGGGCGACCTGCTCGTGCTCAACGAGAGCCGCGTGCTGCCGGCGCGCCTGTGGTGCCGGCGCGAGGACACCGGCGGTCGCGTCGAGATCCTGCTGGTCGAGCCGGCGGGCGACGGTGACGCCTGGAAGGCGATGGCCCGCCCGGCGCGCCGCCTGCGCGAGGGACAGGTGCTGCGCGTGGCCGACGTCGAAGGCCCCGGCGAGGCGCCCGCGCTGACCGTTGTGGGGCGCGATGACGAGGGCTTCGTCACCGTGACGGCGCCCGACTTGCCGACGCTCGCGCTGCGCCATGGGCACATGCCGCTGCCGCCGTACATCCGGCGCGAAGCCGAAGGCGATGCGCGCGAGGCGGAAGACCGCGAGCGCTACCAGACCGTCTACGCGGCGCCCGGGTCCGCCGCTGCGCGCTCGGTGGCGGCGCCGACGGCGGGCCTGCACTTCACGCCCGCGGTGCTGGCGGCGCTGGCCGAGCGCGGCGTGGGCACGGCGCGGGTGCGCCTGCACGTGGGCCCCGGCACGTTCCAGCCGCCCTCGGCGGCGCAGATCGCCGCGCGTCGGCTGCACGCCGAGGCGATCACGCTGCCGGCCGCCACGGCGGCGGCGGTGGCGGCGACGCGGGCGGCCGGCGGTCGCGTCATCGCCGTGGGGACGACGGCGCTGCGGGTGCTCGAGTCGGCGGCGCGGTTGCCGTTGCCGACGGACGCGATCGACGGGACCGCATGGGAATCCACCGGCGACGGGTTCTTCACCGGATCGGCGCGGCGGATCGGCGGCCACTGGGAAGTGACGGGTTCGACGCGGCTGTTCATCGCCCCGCCCGACACCGTGACGGCCGCCGACGGCCTGCTGACGAACTTCCACCTGCCGGGCTCGTCGCTGCTGATGCTGGTGGCGGCGCTGGCCGGTGGCGGTGCGTGGCGCGACATCTACCGCGAGGCGGTCGCGCGCCGCCTGCGTTTCTACAGCTACGGCGACTGCATGCTGCTGTTGCCGGGCGCGGACGGAACCATCGCATGAACGGGAACCGCATGAACGACTGGCCGTTGGATACCCCGTTTTCCTTCAACGTGCTGGGCGCCGAGGGGCGCGCGCGCCGCGGCGTGCTGCGTTGCGGCCACGCCGAGGTGCCGACACCGGTCTTCATGCCGGTGGGCACCGTGGGTTCGGTCAAGGCCGTGACGTTCGAGCAGGTGGCGGCCACCGGCTCGCGCCTGATCCTCGGCAACACGTACCACCTGTACCTGCGGCCCGGTCACGGGCTGGTCGAGCGGCGCGGCGGCCTGCACCGCTTCCAGGGCTGGGACGGTGCGCTCTTGACCGACAGCGCCGGCTTCCAGGTGTTCTCGCTCAGCGACCTGAACCGCATCACCGACGACGGCGTCGAGTTCCGCTCGCACCTGGACGGCAGCAAGCATTTCTTCAATCCCGAGCTGAGCATGGAGATCCAGCTGGCGCTGGGCTCGGACATCGTCATGGCCTTCGACCAGTGCGCGCCGTACGGCGCCGAACCGGCCGAAGTGAAACGCGCCGTCGAGCGCACCACGCGCTGGCTCAAGCGCTGCCGCGACGTGTTCGGCGGGCGCACGCAGCGCGGCGGCTGGGAGCGCGTCCTGTTCGGCATCATGCAGGGCGGGGTCGATGAACAGCTGCGCCGCCGTTCGGCCGCCGAGATCACCGAGCTGGACCTGCCCGGCTACGCGGTGGGCGGGCTGTCGGTGGGTGAACCCACTGCGGCGATGCGCGAGATGACCGACCTGGCGGCCGGCCTGCTGCCCGCGGACAAGCCGCGCTACCTGATGGGCGTGGGTTTCCCCGACGACATCCTGGCCGGGGTGGCCGCCGGCATCGACATGTTCGACTGCGTGCTGCCCACGCGCATGGCGCGCACCGGCACGGTGCTGACCCGCGACGGGCGCCTGGTGGTCAAGAACCATGAGTACGCCGAGGACGACCGGCCGCTGGACGGCGAGTGCGGCTGCCCGGTCTGCGCGCGGCATTCGCGTTCGTACATCCGGCACCTGTTCCAGGCGCGCGAGATGCTCGGGCCCACACTCGCGACCATCCACAACCTGCACTTCTACCAGGAGCTGATGGCGGGCATCCGCCTGAGCCTGGAGGAGGGCCGGTTCGCCGCCTTCGCCGCCGCCGCGGGCGGGCGCTGGCAGCAGGGCGAGGCCGCCCGGCTGGACGAGGTGCGACGGCGGCAGGGCTGATCGTCCTCGAGGCGCCCGCCGGGGGCGTCCCCGACCCCGGAGCGGGCCCGCCTTGCCCCCGGGGCGGCCGGATGTCATTGTTTCCCCGGACCGGACCTCGACACGCCCCACCGGGGCGCCATGTCGATCATCCCCACGAAGGAGATGTCCATGCTTCCCGTGACCGTCCTGGCCTCGGCCACCCCGCTCGCCCAGGCTGCCGCCGCTCCCGCCGGCAGCAACCCGCTCATCATGAACGTCGTCTTCATCGGCTCGATGGTCGTCATCTTCTGGTTCCTGATCCTGCGCCCCCAGAAAAAGCAGCAGGACCAGCGCAAGAAGATGCTCGAGGCGATCCAGCGCGGCGACCGCGTGCTGACGAGCGGCGGCCTCTACGGCACCGTCAAGGACATCAAGGGCGAGATCATGGTCATCACGATCGCCGAGAACGTGAAGGTCGAGGTCGCCAGGAGCGCCATCCAGGCCGTCACGCAGGACCAGGCCTGACCGGGCGGATCGCTACGGGGGAACGGGCGTCGCGACCGGCGACGCCCGGCCCCGTGAACGCCGGTGCGGGTGACTGTGCCCGCGGCGCAGCAAAGGACGACCGATGAAAGTCGTGTTCATGGGCTCGCCCGACTTCGCCGTCCCGAGCCTCGAGGCCCTGATCGAGGCGCGGTTCGACGTGCGGTTGGTTGTCACCCAACCCGATCGCCCGGCCGGCCGCGGCCGCCACCTGCTGCCGACGGCGATCAAGCAGGTGGCCCTCGAGCATCATCTGCCGGTGCGCGAGTTCGGGCGCGGCGAGAACGCCGCCGTCAGCGCCGAGGTGATGGCCTGCGAACCCGAGGCGATCATCGTCGCGGCCTTCGGCCACATCCTGCGCGAACCCCTGCTGTCGAGTCCCCGCTACGGCTGCATCAACGTGCATGCGAGCCTGCTGCCGCGCTGGCGCGGCGTCTCGCCCGTGCAGTACTCCATCCTGCACGGCGACACCTGGTCCGGCGTGACGATCATGCGCATGGACCCGGGCGTCGACACCGGTCCCATCCTCGGCGTGCGCTCCGTGCCGATCGGCCCGGAGGACACCGGCGGCGAACTGCTCGACCGCCTGGCCGGCCAGGGCGCCGACCTGCTGCTGGAAGTGCTGCGCGCGCTGCCGACGGGGCAGGTCGTGCCCGAGGTACAGGACGACAGCGGCGCCGTGTACGCGCCGAAGCTGACGCGCGCGCTGTCGGCCGTGCGCTGGGACCGCGACGTGGTCACGGTGCACAACCAGGTGCGCGCGCTGCAGCCGTGGCCCGGCTGCACCACGTTCCTGGGCGAGCAGATGCTGAAGATCACGCAGGCGCGCCCGATGTCGCTCAACCCCGGTGCGCGCGAACCGGGCACCGTGCTCGCGGTGCACGACGGCGGCGTGGTGGTCGCCTGCGGCCAGGGCGCGCTGCTCCTGACCGGCCTGCAGGTCCCGGGCAAGAAGCCGCTGCCGGTGGCCGAGTTCCTGCGCGGCTTCGCGATCCGTGCCGGCGACGTCCTGCGTTCATGAGCGCCCGGCCGGTCCGCGACCTGGCCCACGCAGTCCTGGTGGCGGTGCACGAAGGCCGCCGCCTCGATCGCGAGCTGGATGCGGCGCTGGCGTCGGCACTGCCGCGCGACCGCGGGCTCCTGGCCGAACTCACCCGCGGCACGCTGCAGTGGCAGGCCCGCTACGACCACCTCATCAAACGCTTCAGCCGCCGCAGCGGCAGCCCCGACCCGGCCGTGGCCGCCGTGCTGCGCCTGGGCCTGCACCAGCTGTGCGGCCTGGACGGCATCCCGCCGCATGCGGCCGTCAACGAGACCGCCGAACTGTGCCGGCGCCGCGCGGGCGCCGGCGCCGTGGGCTACGTCAACGGCCTGCTCCAGAACGTGCGGCGCGAGGTGCTGGGCGAGGAACCGCAGTCCGGCCGCGCGGCGCGCGAGGCGCTGCTGCTCCCATGGTTCGACGACCTGAAGCCCGGCAGCGCCGCCTGGCAGGCGGCCTGGCACTCGCACCCGCGCTGGCTGGTCGAGCGCTGGCGCACGCGGCACGGCGCGGACACGACAGACGCGCTGTGCGCCTGGAACAACGAAGCGGTGCCGGTCACGCTGCACGTGCGGCGCCCGGCGGACGTGGACGCCACACTCACGCAACTGGCGCTAGAGGGCCTGGTCGCAACGAAGCACCCGCGGGTGGCGCGGGCCGTGGTCGCGGGCGCGGGCTGTGATCGCGCCGCGCTGGTGACGCTGCTGGCCGCGCACCCGGAGCTCATCGTCCAGGACGCGACCGTGCAGGAGGCCACGATGTGGCTGGTCACCGAGGCGGTCGCCGCGGCGGGGCCCGACAGCGTGCTGGCCGACCTCTGCGCCGCGCCGGGGGGCAAGACGGCGCTGCTGTCCGGCTGGTGGCCCGGCGCCCTGCTGGCGGCCGACAGCGCGCGCGAGCGGGCGCTGCTGCTCGTCGATACCTTGAAAAGGATTGAGGCCGGTCCGGTCGGCGTGGTATTAGCCGATGGTCGGCGGCCTGCGCTGAGGCCCGGCTCGCTGGACGCCGTGCTGCTGGACGGCCCGTGCAGCGGCACCGGCGTGCTGCGCCACCACCCGGAGGGGCGCTGGCGGCTGCGCGAGGCGCACGTCGGGCGCAGCGCGGCGCGGCTGGTGGAACTGGCGACCGCGGCGGCCGACCTGCTCAAGCCCGGCGGCTGCCTGCTCTACGCGACGTGCTCGCTGGAACCGGAAGAGGACCAGGACGCGGTGGCGGCGCTGCTCGCCGCGCGTCCGGACCTCGAACCCTGGCCCGATGCGGGCGACTGCTGGCAGCGCCTGTGGCTGCCGCACGAGGCCCGGGGCGACGGCTTCTTCGCCGCCCGCCTCAGGAGGAGGTGACCGCCCGTGAAGCTCTGGAAATTCCTGGTCCTGCTGTGCGTGGCCGGCGCGGTCGCGGGCGTGCTGGTGGCGGGCATCAACTTCCTGGTGCTGCCGTCGCTCGTGCACAGCAACAAGGTCGTCAACGTGCCCGACCTGCGCGGCGCCTCGCCGCAGGCTGCGGCCGACCTGCTGCGTCCGCTCGGCCTGGAAGTCGAGGTCTCGCGCACGAGCCCGAACGCGACGATGGGCGCCGGCCTCATCACCGACCAGGTCCCGAACGCGCAGACGGGCATCCGCAGGGGCCGCACGGTGAAGGTGGTCGTCAGCGCCGGTCCCGCCACGACGCCTGCGCCCGACCTGATCGGCCAGTCGGAACGCCAGGCCGGCATCACGCTCGACCGCGACACGTTCCGCAGCGGCCGCGTGGCGCGCCTGGTGCGAACGGGATTGGCCGAGCCGACCGTCTTCGGGCAGGAACCGCAGCCGGGCACGCGCCTGCACCGCGGCGCCACCGTCAGCCTGGCCGTCGCCGACCCCGGTCCGGCGCCCATGCTGATGATGCCCGACCTGCGCGGCCAGCAGCTGGCGCGCGCGAAGGACCTCATCGAAAAGGCCGGCCTGAAGCTGGGCCGCGTGCGCAACGAGCGCGGCGGCGGGCGCGCGGCCAACACGGTGCTCGAACAACGGCCCGCGGCCGGTCGCCGCGTGGCGCGGGGGGATGAAATTGAGCTCGTGGCCTCGGCCCGCTGAAGGGCGCGCGCTGGTCGCGCCCTCGCTGCTGTCGGCGGACTTCGCCGACCTCGGCGGCGAACTGCAGTCGCTCGCGGCCGCGGGCGCCGACCTCATGCACCTGGACGTGATGGACGGCCACTTCGTGCCGAACCTCACCTTCGGCCCGTTCATCTGCGAGGCGATCCGCCGCCTGACGCCGGTCCCGCTCGACGCCCACCTGATGATGACGCACCCGCACCGCTACCTCGAGCAGTTCGCGGCCACCGGCGTCGACGCCATCACCATCCACGTGGAGGCGGCCTGCGACTGCGGCGCCGCGCTCGACCGCATCGGCGAACTCGGCTGCCGGCGCGGCCTGTCGCTCAAGCCGGCCACCGACCTGGGCGATGTCCGGCCGCTGCTCGATCGCGTCGACCTGGTGCTGGTGATGAGCGTGCCGCCCGGCTTCGGCGGCCAGTCTTTCGACGAAGCGGCGCCCGGTCGCATCGCCGCGCTGCGCGAGTTCCGCGCGGAGACCGGCGGCACCTGGCTGATCTCGGTCGACGGCGGCATCAACGACGTGACCGGCGCCCGGTGCCGCGAGGCAGGGGCGGATATCCTGGTCAGCGGCTCGTGGCTGCTGAAGGCCGCCGACCGGAAGCAGCGGACCAGCCTGCTGCGGGGCTGACCCCGGCCGCCAGCGCCGTCCTTGCCCAAATCCCGGCCAGATGCTAGATTAGCAGGCCCTCCAGCCATGTGCAGGGGGTTTTCGGGCCTTGGTCCGCGCCGTGGAAACGGCGGGACGATGTCCGTAAGTTATTGATTTCACGAAGGATGCGCGCCAGGCCCGGCAGGCGCTGCCCGAAACGGCGGCGTCCACGGGTGGGCACGCCCTTTTGCCGTCGCCTGCCGCCAAGCGGGCGGGCGGGGTGTTACGGACGTCGGAACGGACAGGATTCTCGTGTTCCAGGACCTGACCAGGCGGCTCGACGCGACGCTGAAGAAGCTGTCCGGCGCTGAGCGCCTGACCGAGGACAACGTCAAGGATGCGCTCCGCGAGGTGCGTCTGGCGCTGCTCGAGGCTGACGTCAACTACAACGTCGCCAAGAAGCTGGTCGCAGGCATCCGCGACAAGGCGCTGGGCCAGGGTGTCCTGGGCAGCCTGACTCCGGCGCAGCAGGTGGTCGGCATCGTCAACGACGAGCTGACGGCGCTGCTGGGCGGCCAGGCGCGCGAACTGAACCTGGATCCGGCGAAGGCGAAGAACAAGGGCATGGCCACGGTGATGGTCATGGGCCTGCAGGGCTCGGGCAAGACCACCTTCTGCGGCAAGCTTGCGCTGCGCCTGAAGAAGGAAGGCCGCACCCCGATGCTGGTGGCGGCGGACATCTACCGCCCGGCCGCCATCGACCAGCTGCACGTGATCGGCGACAGCATCGGCGTGCTGGTGCACAGCGATCGCGAGCGGAAGAACGCGGCGCAGATCGTCAAGCTCGGCCAGCGCCGCGCGAGGGACAACAACTGCGACGTCCTGATCGTCGACACGGCGGGCCGGCTGCACATCGACGACACCCTGATGGGCGAGCTCGAGTCGATCCAGCAGACGGTGCCGATGGACGAGAAGCTGCTGGTGCTCGACGCGATGACCGGCCAGGAGGCCGTGAACATCGCCAGCACCTTCGCGGCCCGCCTGGACTTCGACGGCGTCGTGCTGACGAAGATGGACGGCGATGCGCGCGGCGGCGCGGCGCTCAGCGTGCTGGAAGTGACCGGCAAGCCGGTCAAGCTGGTGGGCGTCGGCGAGAAGCTGGAGGACCTCGAGGTCTTCCACCCCGACCGCATGGCGGGGCGCATCCTGGGCATGGGCGACGTGCTGACGCTCATCGAGCAGGCCCAGGACAAGATGGATTCGGAGACGGCCGAGCGACTGGCCGGCCGCTTCGCGCAGGGCGAGTTCTCGCTGGAGGACTTCCAGGCGCAGATCCGGCAGATGAAGAAGATGGGCCCGCTCAAGGGCGTGCTCAAGATGCTGCCGGGCGTCGACGGCGACATGCTCGACAAGGCCAAGGTGGACGACAAGCAGTTCCACTCGGTCGAGGCGATCATCAACTCGATGACGGTGAAGGAGCGCAGGCAGCCGGACATCATCAACGGCTCGCGGCGCAAGCGCATCGCCAACGGGAGCGGCACCTCGGTGTCGCAGGTGAACAAGCTGCTCAAGCAGTACCGGGACATGCGGCGGATGATGCGCGACATCAACGCCGCTGGCGGCCTGGAGGCCTTCGGCAAGAAGGTGTTCCGGGCCTGATCGAGGCCGGGTCGAGAGGGGAACCCCGGTTCCCGTCACGACGGGCCACACACGCCGGGCGCATGGTGCGCACGGCGATACCACGCAAGGGGAGGCTGATAGTGTCGACAACGATTCGTCTGACGCGCATGGGTCGCAAGAAGCGGCCGTTCTACCGCCTGGTCGCCATGGACCACCGCAAGCGGCGCGACGGCGCCTACCTGGCCAATCTCGGTTACTACAATCCTTTCTGTGATCCGTTCGACGTGAAGCTGCACACGGACGAGATCATCACCTGGCTGAGCCGCGGCGCCACCCTCAGTGACACGGCGCGCGCTCTGCTGAAGGGCGAAGGCATCCTGTACCGGTTCTCGCTGGTGAAGCAGGGTGTGGACGCCGCCGAGATCGAGGCCCGCGTGGAGACCTGGAAGCAGGGCGCCGAGGCCGGCGAGGCCAAGCGCGTGCAGGAGAAGGCCGGCCGCGTGGCGAAGGCCGCCGCGGAGAAGAAGGCGCAGGAAGAGGCCGAGGCGAAGGCCAAGGCCGAGGCTGAGGCCGCCGCGAAGGCCGCCGAGGAAGCCGAAGCTGCCGCTGCCGCCGCTGCTGCCGCTGCCGAAGCCGCAGCCGAAGCCGCTGCTGCTGCCGAAGCCGCGGCCGCTGCCGCTGCCGAAGCCGCCGTCGAGGGCGACGGGGCCGAGGCGCCCGCGGAAGGCGAGAGTTGAACGCCCCGCGCGACGAGTTCGAGGCCGAACTGGCCCCGACCGACGGCGACCTGACGCCGGCTGCGCTGCCTCAGGGTGATGAGTTGACCATCGGTCAGGAGCGCGTGCTCGAACTCATCAGCTACGTGGTGGTCAACCTGGTCAGCCGCCCCGCGGACGTGACGGTCGATATCCTGCGTCGGCAGGATCGTGACGTGTACCAGGTGAAGGTCAGTCCCGAGGACCTGGGCCGCGTGATCGGCAAGGGCGGCCAGACCGCCCGCGCCCTGCGCGTGCTGCTGACCGCGGTCAGCGCCCGGACCGACCAGCGCATCGGCCTGGACATTGTCGAGTAGCATGGACGACGTGGGCAGCATGGAAGGCGCGGCGCAGCGGTTCATCGCCATCGGCGAGATCGTCCGCGCGGTCGGGTTGCGTGGAGAGCTCAAGTTCTACCCGCTGCTCGATTTCCACGAGCCCCTGCTCGGCAGCCCGTTCCTCGTCTGGAACGACGGCGCGCCGGCGCAGATCCAGCGGCACCGCATCATGAGCGGCGGCTGCTGGGGGCTGGCGATCCGCGAGGTCGGCGGGCGCCAACTCGACGGGCGTGGTGCGGCCGAGTCGATGATCGGACGCGAGCTCGGCTTCCTGGCCGCCAGCTACGGCGACCCGGCGTTCCCGAAACCGAGCGGCGGCCTGCCGTTCCGGTGGCTGGGGCGCGAGGTGGTCACCGGCGGCGGGGACGTGGTCGGGATCGTGGATGAAGTGCGGCGCATCGGCGCGCAGTTCATGCTGGTCGTTCCCGATGGCAGCCGGGAGATCCTGATCCCGGCGCTGGCGCCGATCCTGCGACCCGACGACGGGCTCGAAGGACAGCTGGTGATCGATCCGCCGGAAGGGCTGCTCGATGTCCAGCGAGGCTGATAAGGACGTGGAAACCCCGGCGGCTGCCGCAGCCCCGGTCATCCGCATCCTGACGCTGTTCCCGGACATGGTCCGCGCGGTGCTGGCCACCAGCATCCCGGGCCGCGCCGAACGCCAGGGGCAGGTCCGCTACGAGGTCACCGACATCCGGGACTTCGCCGTGGACAAGCACCGCACCGTGGACGACACGGCGTACGGCGGCGGGGCCGGCATGATCATGATGGCGCCGCCGGTGGTCGAGGCGGTCGAGAAGGTGAGGCGGCGCGAAGACGCGACCGTCATCCTGACGACGCCGCAGGGCGAGACGTTCAGCGAGCAGCTGACCCTCGACCTGCTGGCGGACCTGCAGGCCAAGGGCGAACTGATCCTGGTCTGCGGGCGGTACAAGGGCATTGATGAGCGCGCCCGCGAGCTGGTCGTCACGCGCGAAGTGAGCATCGGCGATTACGTCCTGTCGGGCGGGGAATTGCCGGCCCTGGTGGTGGTCGACGCGATCGTCCGGCGCTTGCCGGGCGTGCTGCACGACGAGGATTCGGCGGCGAACGACAGTTTCACCACCGACCGCGACGGCGGCCTCGACTGCGCCTGGTACACGAAGCCGCCGGTCTTCCGGGGGCTGGAGGTGCCCGAGGTGCTGATGTCGGGACACCACGCGAACATCGAGAAATGGCGCCGGCAGCAGGCCGGCGAGCGCACGCGGGAAAGGCGGCCGGACCTGGCTTCGGACCGGGACGACAGCAAGCGCCGCGGCAAATAGAAGTTGTCTTGAAGATGTGTTTTTTGGCGAGGCGGCGTCCCGACGGGGCGCCTGCCGAAAGTGTCGTGGGCCCGCGAGGGTTCGCGAAAGGCGGCGGTCGCATGAAGCGACCTGTCCGCAACAGGAGGAAGAGATGAACATCATCGACCAGATGCGGGCCGCAAACCTGCGCACCGACCTGCCGGACTTCGAGATCGGCGACACCGTGAACGTCGGCGTGCGCATCGTTGAAGGCAACAAGACCCGCACGCAGAACTTCATCGGCACGGTCATCGCGCGCCAGAACGCCGGCAACGAAGCCTCGTTCACCGTGCGCAAGATGTCCGGCGGCGTCGCTGTCGAACGCGTCTTCCCGGTGCAGTCGCCGAACGTCGAGTCGATCTCGATCAAGAAGAAGGGCCGCATCCGTCGGGCCAAGCTGTACTACCTGCGTGGCCGCACCGGCCGCAGCGCCCGCATTCGCGAAGCGCGCCGGTAGTCCCGCGTGCGGGCTGTTCCGGGGGCGCTGGCGGGCTATGACCGCGAGCGTTCGCGGGAGGGCCGGCTCGTGCTCGCGGGTGTCGACGAGGCGGGTCGCGGCTGCTGGGCCGGACCCGTCGTCGCCGCGGCCGTGGTGCTGCCGGACGGCTGGGCGCCCGACGGGCTGGACGACAGCAAAAAGCTGTCGCCGGCGCGGCGCGAGGCGCTCTATGCCGGGATCCGGGCCCATGCCCTCGCCTGGAAAGCCTGCGCGGTGTCGGCGGCCGAGATCGACCGCACCGACATCCTGCGCGCGACGTTGCAGGCGATGGCCCGCTCGGTGAACAGCCTCGGCGTCACGCCGGGTCTGGTCCTTGTCGACGGCACGCAACTGCCCCCCGTGGAAGTCCCGGCCGAGGCGCTGGTGCGCGGTGACGGCACCAGCGCGGCCGTGGCCGCCGCCTCGATCATCGCCAAGGTGCTGCGCGACCGTGTGATGGTCGCCTGGGATCGCCGCTTCCCCGGCTACGGATTCGCCTCCCACAAGGGCTACGGCGCCGCCGCGCACAAGGCGGCGCTCGATCGCCTCGGCCCCTGCCCCCTGCACCGCTTCTCCTTCGAGCCGCTCGCCAGCCGCGACCAGGGCCGCCTGTTCCAGTGAGGTGACGGGCGCGGTGCGAACCGTCACCGCGCGGGGCGTCGCCGGACGTCGCGGTGTCCACGCGCCACTTCCCGCAGCCGCCGCGAGGGCGGTCCGTTCCGCGCTTCCGCCACCGACTGGCCCGGGGCAGCGCTTCAGGCCGGCCTCTTGCTCGCGATCGCAACCGCCTCCCGGCTGGGAACGTACGACATGGATGCACCCGGAGCAGGGGCCGCCGAACGCGGCCTGTGGGCCGAACGACTGGCTGAGGCCGTGCTTGTGGCCGGCGGCTACGCGTGCCTCGACCGACGCTTCCGCGCGCCGGGGGGCGAGATCGACCTCGTGGTCAGGCGAGGGCGCGTGCTGGCCTTCGTCGAGGTCAAGGCGCGGCGCGCCGACGGCGCCGGGCCGCCCGAGTGCTTCGTCGACCGCGCCAAGCGGGGCCGCGTGCGCCGCGCCGCGGCCGCCTGGCTGGCCGAACGGGCGGCAGCCTGCGGCCTGCGCCAGGACGCACCCGAGGAACTGCGCTTCGACGTGGTCGCGATCGAGCACCACGGCCCGGGCGGGGGACTGGACATCCGCCACCTGGTCGGTGTCTTCTGACGATGGCGGCGGGGGGCGCGCGGCCTCGTTGCCGCCCGCGCGCGCCGTCCGTAACTTCACGCCGATGTCCGCGGGGCCCGAACCGACGCAACCGGGAGCCTGACGATGCCGCTGCCGCTTCCCGCCACACGACAGGCCAGGCGCCGCGCGCCCGGACGCCAGGCTTGTCGCGCCGCGCAGGCCGGCCGCCTCGACGGATCTCGTCGCGTCCTTCCGGTGTCCATCGCCGCGTCTCTCCTGGCGCTCATGGTCGCGTGGATGCTCCTGGTGGCTGCTGTGGCGCCGGCGCGGGGCGCCGACCTGCCCGGCGTGATCGATGCGGACGGCGACGGCGTCGAGGACATCCTGGCGCAGTGGCGGCGCGGCGAGCGCACGTGGGACGACCTGCGCGGCGTCTCCGTGGCGGCGGCGGACGCGGCGCGCGTGGAGGCGGCGAAGGCGGCCGATGAGGCCGGGCCGCTCGCGGACGGCGGGCTGTCGGCGGCGGTGAAAGCGGCCGGCGACGGGACCGGTCCGTGGGCCGGCGGGCGCCTGCGCCTGCTCAGCCTCGGCGCCGGTCCGGCGGCGACCGACTGCGCGGTCAAGGCCGCCGCCGGCGTGGGCACCTGCCGCGAACTTTTCGCCACCGCGCGATTCGGGGGCGTCGCTGTCCTGGACGTCGACCAGGCCGGGCTGCGCGCGCTGCTCGACGCGCCGCCGCCGGGGCGGCTGGTTCTGGACCGCGACGGTGTGCCCGCGCTCGACCTCAGCCGGCGCGCGATCGGTGTCCCGCGCATGGAGACCGGCGCCTGGCGGCTGGGCGATGACGGTTCGTTCTCGCTGGCCATCCTCGACTCCGGTTGCGACACCGCGCACAACGACCTCGGCGATCCCACCGACGACAACGTGGACGGCCCGCCGCCGTTCGTCGGCGATGCAGCCGACTGGTACCCGGCCGAGAACGGCTGGCCGCTGTTCGAGGGCTACAAGGTGATCGGCTGGCACGACGTCACCGACGACTTTCCGTTCGCCGCCGGGCCCTGGGACTACCACCACCACGGGACGGCGCTGGCCTCGGTCGCCGCCGGTCGCGGCGTCGTCTCGAGCGCCTACCGCGGCGTCGCGCCGGCGGCGCGCCTGGTCATCGTGAAGTACTACGACTTCGACCTGACGTGGCACGCATGGGCCGGCGATTTCCTCGCGGCCTGTTCGTGGCTGCTCGACCGGCGGCAGGAACTCCGCGTGGGCCCGGTCCTCATGGCCGTCAACTGGGACGCCGACCTGGGCATCGCCGCGGCCGTCGACGAACTCGCCGCCGCGGGACTGACGCCGGTCGCGGCGATGGGCAACTACGGCACCGGCGGCGGCGGCCCGGGCTGGCCGGCCCGCCTGCGCAGTGCGCTGACCGTGGGCGCGGTCAACGACGCCGGCGCGGTGGCCGCGTTCAGCGGGCGGGGCGGCGCCGTCCCGGGCAAGCCCGACCTCGTCGCGCCCGGCGGCGGGCTGCTGCCTGACGCGGGCCGCATTGACTGCGCCGACAACGAGCCCAACGACACCTACAGCGGGCGCTGGGGCACGAGCCTGGCCGCCGCGCATGCCGCCGGCGCGCTCCACCTGCTGGACGAGGCGCTGGGCGAGCAGGCGGTGCACCTGCCGGCCGACGCGACGTCCGTGCGCACGCGCCTGGCGGTGCTGCGGCTCACGGCCGCGCCGGTGACGGCCGTCGAGACGGCCGACGGCCTGGGCACAACCGCGCTGCCGGCCGGCACGGCGCCGCGCGAGGATCGCGGCTGGGGGCTGCTGCGCGTGGATGCCGCCGCGCAGGCGCTGCTGGTGCCGCTCCGCCCCGGCGTCGACCAGACCGATTCCTTGCTGACCAACGGGCGGCAGCCGGTCGTGGCGCGGCGGCTGGACCTGCAGCGCGGTGTGCGCTACCTGCTCGAGGTCCTGCCGTCGCCGGGCGTCGACGTCGAGCTTGTCGTGGGCGACCCGCGCGACCTGGACGACGACCCGTCGGGCGCGAAAGTCGTCCGCGTCAACCAGGGGGGCGTCGGCGTCTCGGAGTTCACGTACGTGACGGCGGGCACCGACAGTTGGCGCCTGCTGGCGGCCAAGCGGTTGTCCGGCAACGGCGCGGTGGTGCTGCGCGTGCGCGAAGCCTCTGCGTGGTCGCAGCAGGGCGCCACGCGGCAGTTGCCGGGCGCCGTGACGGGACAACCCAATGCGGGTTCGCTCGCGGGGTTCAGCGGCACGTCGTTCGTCGTGCCGTCGCTGGTGGTGGCTGATCCGGTGGCGCGCTCGGTGAACGTGCTCGCCGCCGACGGCACGCACCGCACGGGCTGGCCCGTGTTCGTCTTCCCGCATCCCTCCGCGCAGGGCGGGCTGAACCAGCCGCTGCTCTGGGACCTTGACGGCGTGGCGGGCGACGAGATCGTCGTCAGTTCGGCGTACGGCAGCGTCTACTTCTTCACGGCCGCCGGCGCCGTGCAGACGGTGAACCTGGCGCTCAACCGCGCGCTGACGGCGCCGGTCGGCTACGCGACGGCCGCCGGGCAGCGACGCGTGCTGGTGGTCGACGCCGTCGGCAACGCCTACGCCTGGCGGCAGGGCCCGGTGCAGGTGGCGTCCGCCGCGCTCGGCCACCTGTCGCCGCTCGCGCCGGCGGTCGGCGTGCTCGCGAACGGCGGCGCCGAGTCGATCGTCGTCGCCTTTGCCGACGGCCGGGTCACGGCGCTGGATGCCCAACTGTCGACGCTGCCGGGCTGGCCGCGCGACCTGGGCGGCACCCCGGCCGCCGCACCCGTCCTGTGCGACCTCGACCGCGACGGCAGCCACGAGGTCGTCATCCCGGTGCTCGTGGGACAGCCGGCCACGCTCGTGTTCCGCGTGCTGGACGGCAACGGCGCGCCCGGCCTCGGTGACGGCGCCACGGCGCCCGCGCCGACCGGCGGCGGCTGGCTCGCGGTCTCGGCGGCCGCCGTCTGCGGCCGGCCGGACACCGGCGAACTGCGCGTGGCCGTGACGGGCCTGGCGACGAACAGCCAGGGCGGGCAGGGCGCGGCGTGGACGCTGGCCGAGGCCTGGCTGGGGCTGGACGGCCTCGCGGGTTCGCGCGTGGTGCCGGGCCTCGAAGTGCGCGCAACCAGCGACCTGGGGGAACTCAGCCTGACCGCGCTTCTGTTCGGGCCGCCGCTGGCCTGGAACCACCGGGGCGGGTGGGGGACCGACCCCGCCACGCTCGTGCACCTGTCATGGAGCGAGGTGCTCTACGGCCTGACCGCGATTCCCGGTTCGACCAGCGCCTGGTTCACGGACACGGGCGATGTCGATGCGCTGGCAGTGCGCCGGCCGACGTTGCCCGGCGGGCAGGTCGCCGCGCCGTTGACGGCGGTGGGCGCCGCGCTCGCGCGCATCAGCTCCGACGTGCTGCTGCGGCTCGACGCGCAGGACCGCCAGGTCACGATCACGCCGCTGGCCGACCTGTACGCCTCGTCGCCACTGTGGGCCGGCGCGCGCGGGGACGGTCGCAACACCGGCGCCTATCCCCTGCAGTACGGGGCCGCGGCCGCGCCGACGGTCACGGCGGCGGCAGGCAACCTGGCGGTGCAGCCCAACCCCGGCACCGGCGGCTTCCGTTTCCGCCTGTCCGGGCCGGCCGCCGGACCGGTTGCTTTCGAGGTCTACGACCTGCGCGGCAGGCGCGTCGCGAGCTTCGGCGGGCCCGCCGAAGGCGACCGCGAAGCCGGCTGGGACGGGCGCGACAGGGACGGGCGCCCGCTCCCGGCGGGGACCTACCTGGTGCGTGCGCGGGGCGTCGCGGGCGAGCCGTCCACCCGCCTGACCATCGTGCGCTGACCCCCGGTTTTGCTGGTGGGCGCGTCGCGGACTGCATGATATGTTTCGCGGATGGAAAACAACGATCCGCGCTCCGCTCTGAACTACTGGCAATCCCTGGCCGCGGCCGAGCGGGCGCTCGCCGGGCTGGATTTCGCCGCCGCCGAAACCGCCTGGCTGACCGCCGTCGACACGCGGGAACAGTCGTCCGGCCGCGTCTTCTTCACCGAACGCCTGGCCGACGGCATGGCACGCCTGTGGCAGCGCGGGGCGGCGCGCCCCGGACGCTGGGAACGTCACGCCGGGCAGTTCCGCGCGCAGTTCATGGCTGCCGCCGAGAAGATCGTTCGCGAGGGCGTGCGCGTCGCCGAGCTGCGGCCCGAAGATGACGCGGACCGCAACCAGCCCATCCTCGAGAAGGCCCTGTTCCTGGTCGCGCGCAGCCGCGTCTTCAGCGAGGAGCCGGCCTCGGCGGTGCCGCTGCTCAAGGGCCTGTTCCGCACCGCCAGCCGCACCGGCCGTCCCTTCGACCTGAACCTGGTGCGCCACGACATCCCGTTGACCGAGGAAGACCGCCTGTGGATGGCGCGCAAGGGCGGCGAACTGCTCGAGTCGTTCGTCGAGCAGGGCGTGCTGCGCCTGGGCTCGCCCGAGTCGCAGGAGTGGGCCCAGGTCTTCCTGCAGTTGCTGCAGCCGCGGTACTTCGGGTCGGCCGGGCGGATGGAGGAGGAGCGGTGCTGGCTCGAGGCGATCACGGCCGATCGCCTGCTCGGCCGCGCCTCGGCGAGCGTCGAACTCTACCGTGCGTTCCTGCGCGTGTGTCCCGGCCCGGCGCCGCGCGCGAGCGAGGCGCGCGTGCGCCTGCTCGAACTGCTCGGCAACACGGACCGCGTGCACTTCCCGGTGCCACGCTACGACGAGGCCCTCGGCGCGATGCAGTCGGCCGGCCTCGAGCAGGGTTCCGAACTGGCGCCGCGCTTCGAGCGCGCGATCGAACGCATCGAGTACCGCCGGCCCGAGGGCGGGCCGCTGCCCGAACACAACCTGGCCTGGGCCTCGGTCGCGGTGGAAGCCGACGGCCGTGTCGCCGCCGCGTTCTGGTGGGGCGATCAGCCGCGCGACCTCGCCTTCTGGCGACCCGGCGAAGAGGCTGCGGCCATCGACGCCTTCCTGGCGCCGTGCGCCGGCCGCATCGTCGCCGCCGACGAACTCGTCGCGCAGGCCATCGGCATGTCTTGGGAACACGATCCCGCGCCGTGGCCGGCCGTCGACATCCTGACGGCCGTGCTCGAGAGCCGGTTGCCGGGCGCGGGCGCCGAGCGCGGCGCGCTGGTGCGCATCGCGCTGGCCGAGACACAAGCCTGGCGCACGGGCTGGGACCCGTCTCTGGGTCATCCGCTGCTCGAACCGCCGCGCCGCGCTTCGCTGGGCGAGGCGTGGCCGCAGGGGCCGGCCGCCGGCGCGGTGCTCGGGGGGCTGCTCTGGCTGGCCGTGCGCAGCCGCCTGCATGCGGCCGACCCGGCGCTGCGCGCGGGCGTGTCCGCGATGGCGCGCCGCGGCGACAAGGTGAGCCGCTTCCTCTACGCGTTCGTCGGCCTCGGCGACGACGCCGGCCGCGCGATGGACGAGGCGTTCGAGCCATGGACGCTGCCCTTGCTCTGGACGCGCCCGGACCCGTATGGCTGGTCGTTGACCGTCGCGCGCGCCGCCGCGCCCGAGGCGGGCCCGGACGAGATCGCCGCGGCGCCCGAGCTGGGCCGCAGTGACCTTGCCATCATCGCGACCGGCAACGCGCCGGCCGTGCTCGCCGCCTGGGGCGAGGGACGGCAGAAGTGGCGCGTGGTGCTGGACCGCTTCGAGCGGCTCGAGGCGCTCGGCCGCGTCGCCGGCGGGGTCGTCGGTCCCATCACGCTGATCCCCGCGAGCGGCGCCGTGCACGACCTCGACGCGGCGCTGTCGCTGCTCGAGGACCTGCTCGGCCATCGCGGCCCCGGCCGCGACGCGCTGCTGCCGCTCATGCACTGGACGCGCCTGGTCGAGACGCACAACGGCGACCTGCTCGACTTCCGCGAGGTGCGCCCGCGCGCGCACGGCGCGGTGCCGCTCTACGACCGCTACGCGACGCTCGTGGCGGACATTCCGTGCGAAGCGCCGAGCCTGGACGGCGCCGGGCGCTCGTGGGCCGCGCAGTTCAGCCAGCGCGTGCGCAAGGCCGGCCTGGTGGCCGGTTCGGTCGAGCACCTGGGGGCCGACGCCGGGCGGCTCGACGCGCTGTGGGGCGTGTTCGAGGGCAGTGACGCGTCGTGGGTTTTCCTCGACAGCGCCGCCGTCCACTGGGACCTGCTGCGGCGCGACGACATCCAGATTCGCGCCCTCCACGCCCTGCTGCACACGCGCGGCGGGCGCCATCTCTCGCTGTTGACCGGCGCCGTGTGGCTGCGCAGCGAACTGGAGGAGATCCTCGGCACGTGGCTCAGCGTGTTCGGCGCACCGTACTGCGCCGCGCTGGCGGACGCGCGCCCGCCGCGGCTGCGGCTGGTCGACCGCGGCGCCGTGCCCGACGCGCGGCTGCTCATCGCCGAGGCGATGGCTGCGCAGGCTGCGTGGACCGAGCGCGTCGCCGAGTCCGAGGGACAGGTCACCGTCATGGTGCCGGCCGACGGCGAGGCAGGCTCGTTCTGGTCGCAGGCGCAGGCCGGCCTCGTGGCCGTGGCCGGCCCGCGCTGGCGCTTCCTGGAGGCGACACAGCCGGCCGGACCGGGGCACGGTGGTCCGCTCGTGGTGCCGGCGTTGAGCAGCCTGCAGGGCAGCGGCGTGCCGGTGGCGGCGGGTGACGATCGCCAGGACTGGCTCGACGCCGACACGGAGCGCCGGACGTACCTGGCGTGGCGCGCGCGCCTGTGCGCGCTGGAGGTTGCCGCGCGACTGGCGGGGCCGTGGAGCGGCGTGGACATCCTCGACACGCGCTGGTGGCGATTGCTGCGCTCGCGCGCGGTCGGCCACGACACCGCCGAGCCGGGCGGCTGGAACGGCGCGCGCGCCGCGGCGCTCGCGGCGGACGGCGCCTGTCGCACGTTCGACCTGCCGGGCTTCGCGTCCGGCGACACGGAAACGGCGTGCGGGCGCTTCCTGCCCGTGGCCCGCCAGTGGGCGGGAACGAACGCGGCGTCGATCGCGATGAATGACGTGCTCCGGTCCGGCGACGCCGGCATGCCGGCGGGCGTCAACCTGCTGGTCGGCGACCTCGACCCGGTGTGGTCGGCGGTGGCCGTGCGCACGCGCCTGGCGTGGGAGCGCGGCGAGCTCGACCACTGGGTGCTGCTGGTCAGCGACCATTGTCCGCCCGAGGCGGCCGCGCTGGTGGCCGCCGGCGGCGTCGACGGCGTGTCCACCTGGGGCGGCGAAGGCGTTGCGGAATTCCCGTCGCCCCTGGTCCGCGTCGTGCCCGCCGATTTCAACGACCCGCAATTGCGCGCCTTCCTGGCTGCGCACCCGCCGCGCACCGTCGTGGCGACCGGCCTCTACGAGTGGCTCCCGGCGCGCGACCGCGAGGCGCAGGAGTCGGCGCTCGCCCTGCGCGCGCTGCTCGATGCGCGCGCGCACGGGGTGATCCTGCAGACGGTCTCGATGCCGGCGCCGTGGATCCGCTTCGTCGAACGCGTGTGCGGCGCGCGGCTGATGGGCGCGTCGTCCGGCGCCGCGGTGCACGACGACGCTGCCGCGGCTGCCGACCTGCAGGCGGGACCGCCGCCCGTTTCCCTGTGGCCAGGCGTCGGCGCCGCCGATCGTCCCGGCGCGGTCATCCGCCGCTTCCAGGGCCTGCTCGCGCGCCTGCGCCCGGTGATGGTCGAGCGCGCCGGGCACGGCGACGGCGCCGAGCACGAACCGACCCCGCCGCCGGGGCGCCAGCTGTTGCCCCTGGACTGGCTCGCGGCGCTCGGTGGCCTGGCCGCATCCGATGTCGAGCATGGCGCCGGCCTGCTGCGCTGGGTGGCTCGCTTGGCGGGCGACCCGCTGTCGGCCGCCTCGGTGCGCGCGCCCGGCACGCGCCGCGTGAACGAGAGCCACGCCCTGATCCTGCCCCGGCGCCAGGCCGAGGTCCTGCGCCGCATGGAGCAACTCGGCGGCGCCTTGACCGCCATCCTGCCGCACTGGCTGGCCAATGCCCCGGTGGGCGGCCTCACGTGGATCGACCAGGAGCATCCGCCGGTGCGCATCGCGCCGGAGGACCTTGCTGCGGTCGACACGTTGCTGGTCATGGTGGGCGCCGGCGCCTTCGGTGACGTCGGATTGACGTACACCTGCCCGCGCGGCCTGCTTTACAGCACGCGTCGGATGGTCGGGATCTCGCGTCCCGCCGAGCAGGTGCTCTCGGCGTTGCAGGACGGGCTCGCGATCTTCGCGTCGCGCCTTGACGAAGTGCTGGGCGCCGCCATCCCCACCAGTGACGGCCTGCTCGTGCAGACGGGCGTCAGCGAGCTGCAGGCCGAGGAACGGCATTTCCTCGCCCTCGGCTCGGCGCTGGGTTACTGGCGCTGGCTGGGACCGGCCTGTCCCGGGGCGATGCACCTGGTGGACCTGCTCAGCCTGGCCGACAGCCCCACGGTGCGCGCCGGCGATGACGGCTGGCAGTTGCTGGGCGCGCTGGTGGCGAACCGTTTCGCCGCCGCGGGCCTGGTCGACGGCGACGGCGCCGGCGCGGTTGCGCGCGGCGGCGCGGCGGCCGGGCAGAAGCGGTCCTTGACGAGCATCCTCAAGGGCGAGGGCGCCGGCCAGACGCTGGAGGCCGTCGTGGCCCGCGTCGCCGACGTGGCGGGGCTCGACGACGAGCAGCGCTTCCTGGTGCTGCGCGGCACGCTCGGTTCCGGACGGCACGAGGCGCTCGTGCGCGGACTCGAGGTGGCGCAGCGCGAGGGCGACGACCCCGGCGAGCTGACGATCTACTGCCCGGACCCGGGCACGGCCGCGTTCATCGCGCGCGAGTGCCTGCAGCGCGGCTTCCGCGGGCCGCTCGACGTGCGGGTGCCGGCCCGCGGCAGCGCGCCGGACCCGGGTCGTCCCGGCGGCGCCGAGGGCGCCGATCCCGCGGGCGCGGTCATCGTGATGTGCGAAGTCCAGCGTTTCGAACCGGAGACGCGCTACCGCATCGCGCAGCTGGGGCGCGGGCGCCGGCTGATCATGACCGTCGATCCGGCGGCCGCGCTCGAGCCGTGGGAGCACCTCTTCCTGACGACGCCGCGCGCGGACGATATCGTCGACCTGGGTGTGCAGCGACGGCTGGCGAAGCGGCTGTGGGCCGAGGTCGGGCAGTTGGCGCCGTCAGACCGCGACCCGGGCCAATCGCGCCGCCGCGACAAGGGCCTGGTCCTGGCCGAGTACGCGGCCAACCTCGACCAGTGCGTCGCGCGCATCGTCGCCGCGCGCGACCAGGAGGAACTCGGACCCGTGCTGCGCGTCGTGGCGGCGCTGCCGGCCGATCTCGACTACATCGCGACGTCGCTGCAGGACCGCGGCTGGCTGGCCGCCAGCGAGCCGCGCCTGGATTGGCTGCTGCTGCCCGGCCCGCGCGAACTGCTGGCCGCGGTGGCGGACGCGCTTGCCGCCGAGGGCCTGGCGCCCGCGCGGCACGGCCTGCTGGCCGCTGCTGCGGTCGGCGGCACCGCAGCCGACCAGTCGGCGTCCCCCGCGCCGGCGCCGGCGCTGCTGCCGCGGTTTGTGGAACCCTCGCTGCGCGAGTCCTGCCGCCAGTGGCAGCAAACCTGGCCGCTGGCTGTGATGCCCGACCTGGCGTCGTTCGCCGCGGCGGCCGCGGTCTCGCCGTGGGGCCAGGTCGTCTTCGCGCAACCGGAGGCGCGCGAGCGGATCGAGGCGGTCCTGGCGGCATGGGGGCGCGCGGCCCCGGCCGGCCTGCTGGAACAACCGCTGTGGCAGGCCTGGTGGCTCCTGACGCTGGGCGACCTGGGCGAGCAGCCGCTGGCCGGCGCGCGCCCGCTGGCGATCCTCGCCGAGGCGGCCCGCACCGGCGGCGCCTACCAGCCGGCCGGCGTCTACATGTGCCAGGGCACCGAGGAGGCGCGGCGGCACTACGAGGTCCTCGGCCGCCTGACCGACCAGGCGCTCGTCCTGTACCAGGTGCGCTCGCCGCTGCCGGGCGACGCCAACTGACGCCGACACAAGCCATGGCCGCGACGGCGTGCGGCTTGTCCGGCACGGCCGCGTTGACCATGTTCCAGCCGGCGCCGGGCCCGCGGGGCGGCGGCGCGGACGCGAGCCTCGAGCCAGGGAGCGGGACATGGACTTCGCCTTCGAGCCCTATCGCATCAAGGTCGTCGAGAAGATCGAGCGCACCAGCCGCGAAGAGCGCAAGCGCCTGCTGATCGAGGCCGGCTACAACGTCTTCAAGGTGCCGTCGCGCGCCATCTACGTCGACCTGCTCACCGACAGCGGCACCGGCGCGATGAGTGATGTGCAGTGGGCCGCCCTGATGACCGGCGACGAGGCCTACGCCTGCAGCCGCTCGTTCAAGGACTTCGAGGACACCATCCGCGACATCTTCGGCTACAAGCACGTCATCCCCACGCACCAGGGTCGCGCCGCCGAGGGCCTGCTCTTCACCGCCGTCGTGAAGCCGGGCCAGGTCGTGCCCAACAACATCCACTTCGACACGACCCGCGCCAACGTCGAGCACGTCGGCGGCATCGCGCTCGATTGCGTGGACGACGCGGGGCTCGACCCGCGGCTCGAGGCGCCGTTCAAGGGCGACATGAGCCTGCGCAAGCTGGCGCACGCGTTCGAGAAGTACGGCAAGGACCGCATCCCGTTCGTGATGCTCACCATCACCAACAACAGCGGCGGCGGGCAGCCGGTCTCGATGGCGAATGCGAAGGCCGTCGGCGCCTTCTGCCGCGAGATGGGCGTCCCGTTGATCTTCGACGCCTGCCGCTTCGCCGAGAACGCGTGGTTCATCCAGCAGCGCGAGGACGGCTACCGCGACGTCGCCATCAAGGACATCTGCCGCGAGATGTTTGCGCTCGGCAGCGGCTGTACGATGAGCGCCAAGAAGGACGCGCTGGTGAACATCGGCGGCTTCCTGTGCCTGGACGACGACGACTGGGCGCAGGCGGCAACCAACCTGCTGATCCTGCGCGAGGGATTCCCCACGTACGGCGGCCTGGCCGGTCGCGACCTCGCGGCCGTCGCGCAGGGCCTGCGCGAGGTGCTCGACCCCGACTACCTGGCCTATCGCATCGGGCAGGTGGCGCGGCTGGGCGAACGCCTCGACGAGCTGGGCGTGCCGCACCTGAAGCCGACCGGCGGCCACGCCGTGTACCTGGACGCGCGGCGCATGCTGCCGCACATCCCGCAGGCGCAGTTCCCCGCGCAGGTGGTGACCGCTGCGCTGTTCGTCGAGGCCGGCGTGCGCGCGGTCGAGATCGGCAGCCTGATGTTCGAGCACCGCGACCCGGACACGGGCAAGCTCGTGCCGCCCGAGATGGAACTGGTGCGCCTGGCCGTGCCGCGGCGCGTCTACACGCACACGCAGCTCGACTACGTGGCCGACGCCTGCGCGAAGGTCATGGCGCTGGGCGAGCGCCTGTGCGGCCTTGAAGTCACGTGGGAGCCGCCTTCGCTGCGCCACTTCACGGCGGTCCTGCGGCCGGTGGGCGGCGGCTCGCTGCTGTCGGGGCAGTAGCGGCATGCCCGGCGGGCCGCAGGTCGCGTGCGTCGGCTTGGACGCCTCGCTGGCCGACCTGGTCGCCGACGGCGTGCACTCCGCGCTGTCGGGGCTCGACATGGCGGCGGACCTGGACCGGCTGGTCGTCTGCGCCGACGACCTGGCCGGCGCCGGCGAGGCCTGGGTCCAGCCCGCCCGCGGGACGCGCGGCCGCGCCCTGACTCTCTACTGCCACCCCGAAGTGTTCCTGGCTGCGCGCCCGGCCGCCGCGGCGGGGCTCCCGAGCGCGGTCTGGGAGCAGGCCGGGCCGGCGGCCGCCGAGGCACAGGTCGCGGCCGGCGATTTCTCGCGCTCCCGGGCCGAGGTCTTCCTGTACCACGAGTTGCTGGTGATCCGCGACCTGCTGCGCCGCGAACTGGACCCTTCGCGCGTGCCGGCAACGCTGGCCGAAGCCTTCGCCGCGGCCTGGTCGATCGGTGTGGACGGCCGCCTGGCCCGGGCCGGGCTGCCCGGCTACCCGCTGGCCGAGCGCCGCCGGCGGTTCAGTCGCCTGTTCTCGCAGGCGGGGATCTTGATGCCGGAGCACTGGACCATCTTCCAGGAGATCTGGGACGGGGTGGCCGCGCAGCAGCGGGACGTGGCGCGTCTGGCGCGTCGCCTGCCCCGCCTGTAGGGGCGGGGGAGGGCCGGGGCGTCGCCGGGCCGCGCCCGGGCCGTTAACATTTGCATTTTCGGGGATGTTATCCCAATTTCAGGGACGCCGGATGCGCCGGGCGCGACGGCTTGAAATCACGGGGAAACCGCCGGGCAGGGCACCGGGCGCGCCGCGTCCGCCCCCCGGCCTGTTGCCATCGGTCTTGCATCCCACGGCTGGACCCGCCGACCTTCGGGAGGTTCTTACATGTTCGGTGCCACTCCTCGGCTTCGCCTTCTGGTGATCCTGCTGGCGGGCATATTGGCGATCTGTGTCGTGGCCGTGGTCGGAATCAAGAAGAAGGAAGCGGTCGATCCGTACCTTCACACCTCCCTGCGGAAGATCGCGACGGGCGACACGCTGAGCCCCGGCTTCCTGTTCGACGTCGACGCTCCGGCGTTCGAGTTCGTCCACGGCAGCACCGGCGTCGTGCGCGACGGCAACGTCCTGGAGTTCATCGTCGCCAAGGACCTCGAAGGCCTGGCCGCGAAGCTGCCCGGGACCCGCCTCGGCGTGCGCAAGGTCTTCACGCCCAAGCCGATGCACCTGGTCCTGCAGCGCATCAAGCGCAACGGCGTGGTCGAGGCCGACAGCCTCGAGATGCCGTACCCGGTCATCCTGCCGCGCCTGCTGTCCGCCTCGCAGGTCGACCTGCAGGCGCCCGGCGCCGCGCTGCCGGAGATCGGCTGGGACACGGCCGCCATCCAGGATGCCAAGCTGTCGTTCATGCCGCAGAAGGATGGCGAGTCGTTCCGCCTCGTGAAGAGCGCGTACGAGAAGATCGCCTATGTGCCGAAGCACGACCTGTCGCCCGAGGCGCGGTTGAACCCGAAGCCCGAGGACTACGCCTGGTACCTGATCGGCAACAAGGGCTCGCTGCAGGTGGTCGACCTGACGCCGGGCGGCAATTTCATGCTGCACCTGGTCCACGCGAAGGAACTGCCGCTGATCGGCGCCTTCACGCTGGTCGCGCTGCAGGACGACGCCGCGGCGCGCCAGGTGGCGCACCCGGAGATCGGCCACGTGGTCGGCATGGCGCGCCTGAACTGGTTCGAGTATGCCAACAGCTACGTGCAGGGCTGCACGATCCACTGACGGGCGCACGACCGGGGACGAAATGAAGGACGGGCCCGCGAGGAGCCCGTCCTTCTTCTTGTCGCGCCGGGCCCGCGGCCCGGTCAGACGAGCAGTTCCATCAGGCGCGAGTCGCGCAGCACCGACTTGGGACCGGCCTTGGTCTTCTTCTCGAGCGGGCTGGTCTGCACCTTGTTGGCGACGACGCCGACCATCAGGCCGTGCTCGCCCGCGAACAGAAGTTCGGTGGCGTGGTGGCCCAGGCGGCTGGCCAGGATGCGGTCGAAGCCCGACGGCGCGCCGCCGCGCTGCACGTGGCCCAGCACGACCATGCGCACGTCGCGCTGCAGGCGGGCCTTGATCTCGAACGAAACGTAGGAGGCCTTGCCGGCGCCCTCGGCCACGATGATCAGCGCATGGTGCTTGCCGCGCTGGTAAGACTCGGAGATGCGGCGGCAGACATCGTCGATCTTCCAGGGCACTTCCGGCAGCAGCACTTCCTCGGCGCCGGTGGCGATGGCCGTCTGGGCGGCCAGCAGGCCGTACTCGCGCCCCATGACCTCGATGACGAAGATGCGGCCGTGGCTGGTCGCCGTGTCGCGCACCTTGTCCACGGCGTCGATGGCGATGTTCAGCGCCGTGTCGAAGCCGATGCTGTAGTCGGTGCCGGGGATGTCGTTGTCGATGGTCGCCGGCACGCCGATGACCGGCAGGCCGAACTCCTTCTCGAGCTTGGCCGCGCCGCGGAAGCTGCCGTCGCCGCCGATGACGACCATGCCGTCGAGCTTCAGCTTCTTGAGCGTGCGCCCGACCGGCGCGGCGCCCTCGTCGGTGGCGAACTGGGGGTAGCGGAAGGTGCGCAGGATGGTGCCGCCCTTCTGCAGGATGCCGCTGACCGAGCCCGGGCCCATCGTCTCGTAGGTGCCGTCGGCCAGCCCGAGCCAGCCCTGCTTGATGCCGATGACCTCGGCCTCGTGACGCCAAGCCGTCCGCACGACGGCGCGCAGCGCCGCGTTCATGCCCGCCGCGTCGCCGCCGCCGGTCAGGACCCCGATCCGCTTCATCCGTCGCCTCCCGTTGAGTCGTTGTTGCCGTCGTTGTCGTTGTCGTCCGCCGGGCCGCCCTGCCGTTGCCGGCGCAGGTGCCACTGGCGGATCCGCTCGATCCGCCCGGCCAGTTCGGCTTCGAAACCGCGCCTGCCGGGGGTGTAGTAGGTGGTGCTGGCCAGTTCGTCGGGCAGGCAGCCCATGGCGCCCAGGCCGTCCGGCGTGTCGTGAGCGTACACGTACCCGTCGCCGTAGCCCACTTCTTTCATCAGGCGCGTCGAGGCGTTGCGCAGGTGCATCGGCACCGGCGGGTTGCTGCCCGTGCCCACCTCGGCCGCCGCCGCGCCGTACGCGCGGTAGAGTGCGTTGCTCTTGGGCGCCAGCGCCAGGTAGACCGCCGCCTGCGCCAGCGCCAGGGCGCCCTCGGGCATGCCCAGCTGGTGGATGGCGTCGCGCGCGGCCAGCGTGCGGCCCAGGGCGTCGGGGTCGGCCAGGCCGACGTCCTCGCTGGCGAACCGCACCAGCCGCCGCGCCACGTAGAGGGGGTCCTCGCCGGCCTCGAGCATCCGCGCCAGCCAGTACACCGCCGCCTGCGGGTCGCTGTTGCGCATGCTCTTGTGCAGCGCCGAGATGATGTTGTAGTGCTCCTCGCCGGCCCTGTCGTAGCGCGCGGCGCGCGTCTGCACCAGGCGGGCGACGGTGGCGGCGTCCAGCGGGCCGGCATCGGCGTCGGGCCCCGCCGCGGCGGCGACGCTCTCGAGCAGGCCCAGCGCGGCGCGGGCGTCGCCCTCGCTCAGGCGCGCCAGCAGGTCGAGCGCCTCGGGAGCGAAAGCCGGTGAGCCGCCGAGGCCCGGCGCCGCGGTGGCGGCCCGCCGGAGCAGCGCGCCGACGTCGGCGGCCGACAGCGGGGCCAGCACGAACAGCCGCATGCGCGAGATGAGTGCGCTGTTGACCTCGAAGCTCGGGTTCTCGGTCGTGGCGCCGATCAGCGTCACGTCGCCGCGCTCGACCCACGGCAGCAGCGCGTCCTGCTGCGCCTTGTTGAAGCGGTGGATCTCGTCCAGGAAGAGGATCGTGCGGCGGCCGGTGGCGCGCTGCAGGCGGCCCGCCTCGGCCATCACTTCCTTCAGTTCCTTCGAGCCGACCGCGACGGCGCTGAATTCGAGGAACCGTGCGCCGCCCAGACCGGCCATCAGGCGCGCCAGCGTCGTCTTGCCGCAGCCGGGCGGGCCCCACAGCAGCAGCGACGGCAGCGTGCCGCCGGCCAGAAGGCGGCGCAGGGGCCCGTCCGGGCCCAGCAGGTGCGGCTGCCCGACGACTTCGTCGAGGTTACGGGGGCGCATGCGGTCGGCCAACGGCGCCGTGGCCGGCGCGGTCGTGTCCGCGGTGCGCGGGAGCGCGGCGTCGTCGCCGCCGAAGAGATCGCCGTTCATGTTCCTGCCTGCGCGCGGCCTGCGTGCGCGTTCACGGGCGGTCCGGTCCGCTTTCGGACAGCGCTTTCGGGGCGAACCCGGGTTGACGGTGCCCGGTCGCGTCGTTAACCTGAACCCTCGACACAAGATATTCTTGGTGAAGGAGACACCGCATGGCAAGGGCCATTCTCATCGTCCTGGACGGGCTCGGCGTCGGGGGCGCCCCCGACGCGGCCGCGTACGGCGACCTCGGCAGCGACACCCTGGCGAACATGGCGACGGCCGCCGGCGGGCTGGTGGTGCCGAACCTCGAGGCGCTCGGGCTCGGCAACCTGCACGCCATCAAGGGGGTGGCCCCGGTGGCGGCCCCGCGTGCGTCATACGGGCGGCTGGTCGAGGTGTCGGCCGGCAAGGACTCGACGACCGGCCACTGGGAGCTGATGGGTGTCGTCACCGAGCACCCGTTCCCGACGTACCCGGACGGTTTCCCGCAGGACCTGCTCGACGAATTCACCCGCCGCAGCGGCTGGGGCGTCATGGGCAACAAGCCGGCCAGCGGCACCGCGATCATCGCCGAGATGGGCGACGAGCACCGCGCCACGCGCAAGCTGATCGTGTACACGTCGGCCGACAGCGTCTTCCAGATCGCGGCGCACGACGAGGTCTGCGACCTGCAGGAGCTCTACCGGGTGTGCGAGGTCGCGCGCGAGCTGCTGCAGCCGCCGCACCAGGTCAGCCGCGTCATCGCGCGCCCTTTCACCGGGCCTGCCGGCGCCTACGCGCGCACGCCGATGCGCCACGACTACTCGATCTCCCCGCCGAAGGAACTGCTGCTGCCGGTGCTGCAGCGCGCGGGCGTGCGCGTGGAATCGATCGGCAAGATCTACGACCTTTACGCGGGCGTGGGCATCGACAAGACATACGCGTCGCGGAACAACGGCGAGGGCATGGCGCGACTGGACGAAGTCTATGCCGCCGCCGCCGACGGCACGCTCATCCTGCTGAACCTGGTCGACTTCGACATGCTGTGGGGCCACCGCAACGACCCGGCCGGCATGCGGCGCGGGCTCGAGGAGTTCGACCGCTGGCTGGGCGGCTTCCTGCCGCGCCTGCGCGCGGGCGACCTGCTGCTGATGACCGCCGACCACGGCAACGACCCGACCACGCCGAGCACCGACCACTCGCGCGAGATGGTGCCCATCCTGGCCTGCCTCGGCGGACGCGAGCAGGGGACGGACCTGGGCACGCACGAGGGCTTCATGGACGTCGCCGCCACGCTCGCCGAATTCTTCGGCGCGGACGGGCCGCGGCGCGGGGCAAGTTTCCTGGCCCGGCTGGGCGACGGGAGTCAGGCATGAACGACCGGCACCGTGAACTCGTCGACGCGGCCTGCGCGCAGAGGCTCCGCAGCTACTCGCCCTACTCGCACTTCCGCGTGGGCGCCGCGCTGCTGGGCAGGAGCGGCGTCGTGTACCTGGGCACGAACGTGGAGAACGCCAGCTTCGGCCTGTCGATCTGCGCCGAGCGCGCCGCGATCTGCCGCGCCGTGGCCGACGGCGAACAGTCCTTCGAGGCCATCGCCATCTGCGCCGACGGCAGCGAGCCCACGCCGCCCTGCGGCGCCTGCCGCCAGGTGCTGCTCGAGTTCGGGCCCGACCTGGTCGTCTTGATGGCGGGCAACGGCGGCGCCGCCGGTCCGGTGCAGGTCTCCACGGCCGGCGCACTGGTGCCGCTGGCTTTCACGAACTTCAAGGCCAACCTCGCGGACGAGCACGGCGACGATTCAAACGGGAAGCAGGGTGGCGGGCGATGAACGTGCTGGACATCATCGAGGCGAAGAAGCGCGGCCGCGAACTGGGCGAGGCCGAGATCAACGACCTGATCGTCGGCTTCACCGCCAATGACGTGCCCGAGTACCAGATGGCCGCCTTCCTGATGGCGGTGTGGTTCCGCGGCATGACGCCCGCCGAGACGGCGGCCCTGACCGGCGCGATGCTGCGCTCGGGCGACCAGCTGGACACCTCGGTGCTCTCGGGTCCCTCGGCGGACAAGCATTCGACCGGTGGCGTGGGGGACAAGGTGAGCCTGCTCCTGGCGCCCCTGGCGGCCGCCTGCGGGCTCAAGGTGCCGATGCTGTCCGGGCGCGGCCTGGGCCACACCGGCGGCACCCTGGACAAGCTGGAGGCCATCCCGGGCTATGACATCCGCCTGGGCAACGAGCCGTTCCTGGGCATCGTCGAGCGCGTCGGCTGCGCCATCATCGGGCAGGGACCCCGGATCGCCCCGGCCGACGGGCGCATCTACGCCCTGCGCGACGTCACGGGCACCGTCGACTGCGTGCCGCTGATCACCGCCTCGATCATGTCGAAGAAGCTGGCCGCCGGCCCGAAGACGATCGTGATCGACCTGAAGACGGGCTCGGGCGCCTTCATGCGCGACCTCGGGCAGGCGCGCGCGCTGGCCACGGCGCTGGTCGCCGTGGGGCGCAGCTACGGGCGCAACATGGCCGTCGTGTTCTCGGACATGAACCAGCCCCTGGGCGTCGCCATCGGGCACGCCAACGAGACGCTGGAGGCCTTCGCGGCGCTGCGCCCGGGCGGGCGGCAGGCCGCGCCGCAGGACCTGGTGCGGCTGACCGAGGAACTGACCGCCGACATGGTGCGCGTCGCGGGGCTCGCGGCGACGCCGGAGGCCGCGCTGGCGCTCGTCCGCCGGGCCTGGGACGACGGCAGCGCGCTGAAGGTGATGTTCGCGTGGGTGGCTGCGCAGGGCGGGCGCCTGGACCCGGCGCGGGACGACTTCGGCCTCGACTGCGCGCCGGCCGCCGCCGACCTCCTGGCGCCCCACGACGGCTGGCTGGAAACCGTCGACTGCCGCCAGGTGGGCCTGGCGCTGGCCGACCTCGGCGCGGCGCGTCGCAAGGTGGAGGATGCGCTGGACCTCAGCGCGGGCGTGGACTGGCTGACGCGCGTGGGGCGCCCGGTGCAGAAGGGCGAGCCGCTGGCGCGCATCTTCACGCGCGACCCCGCGCGGGCCGCGGCTGCCGTCGCCCGGCTGGGCTCGGCGCTCACGATCGGCCGCGAGCCCGTCGCCGAACTGCCACTCATTCTCGGCCGCGTGGAGTAGCGCCGGCCATCGGGAACATCGGGAACATCGGGATCACCGGGATCACCGTCAGCAGGGCCGCCCGCCGGGCGGCCCTCTGCGTTCCCGGCCGCGGCCTCAATGGAACTCGTCGCCGCCCTTGTCCAGCGAGCGGAAGTCGCGCCCGCCGCCGGCCTGGTCCACCAGCCGGCCCCCATGGACGTTGCACTTGTCCTTCGGGACACTGTTCGCCAGGAAGACCTCGCTCAGCACCGAGTCGCACCCGGTCAGCGCCAGCCGGCCGGTGCGCATGCAGATCGCGTGGTCGACCACGCCCGTGGCCGGCCGGGTGAACGCCTCGTCGCCCTTGCGGGCGGTGACCCGCCCCATGAACGACGCCCAGATCGGCAGCGCCATCCGCGCGCCGGTGGCCCCGCGGCCCATCGTCACCGGCTCGTCGAAGCCGACCCACACCCCGGCGCAGAAGCTGGGCGTGAAGCCGACGAACCACGCGTTCGTGTTGTCGTTCGTCGTGCCGGTCTTGCCGGCGCCCGTGCGCGTGAAGCCGTATTCCCGCGCGCGCGACGCCGTGCCCTGCGTCAGCGTGCTGGTCAGCAGGCTGGTCATCAGGTAGGCCTCGGCCGGGTCGACCGACGCGTGCGCATTCGGGTGCGCCTCGAACAGCACCTCGCCGTCCACGGTCTCGACGCGCGTGATCAGGTACTGGTCCATGCGCACGCCCTGGTTGGCGAACGCGCTGTAGGCGTCGACGACCTCGGCCAGCGTGACCTCGCCCGCGCCCAGGAACAGCGACGGCACCTGCGGCAGGTCCTCGGCGAAGCCCAGCTTGCGCAGGTTGGCCATCACCGGCGGCAGGCCGAAGTCGAGGAACAGCTTCGCCGTCGGCACGTTCACCGAGTGGCTGAGCGCGAAGCGGACCGTCATCGGGCCGTCGAAACGCTCGGAGTAGTTCTCCGGCCGCCAGATGCCCGACGCGCCGGTGTCCAGCTCGAACGGCGTGTCCATCAGGATCGTGCTGGGCGTGTAGCCCTTCTCGAGCGCCGTCAGGTAGACGAACGGCTTGAAGGTGGAGCCGGGCTGGCGCAGTGCCTGCGTGGACATGTTCCACTTCGAGTCCTCGAACGAGCGGCCGCCCACCATGCCGAGGATGGCGCCGGTGCGCACGTCCTGCAGCAGCGCGGCGCTCTGCAGGTAGGTGACCTTCGCCGGGCGCTTGCCGGCCGCCACGCGCTTGTCGTACTCGGCGCGCTGCTGGCGGCGGGGCCGGTCCTTCTCCTCTTCCTGCAGGTGTGATTCGAGCGACTCCTCCATCCAGGACTGGTACTGCGGCACCAGCGTCGTCCACACGCGCAGGCCTTCGCGGTACAGGCGCTCGGCCCCGTAGTCCTTCTCGAGCTGCTTGCGCACCTCCTCGACGAAATAGGCGGCGAAGCCGGCCGACGCCGCGGCGGCCTCGCCATCGGCAACCCGCACCTTCGACGCACCGATGGTCTGGGCCTCGGCGCGCGTGAGGTAGCCGGCCGAGATCATGGTCTCGAGCACCGTGGCGCGCCGCCCGTAGGCGGCATCGAGGTGGCGCAGCGGCGAGAATCGTTCCGGCTGCTGGATCATCCCGGCGATCATCGTGCACTCGGCCGGGCCGAGGTCCCACACGTCGCGCCCGAAGAACAACCGCGCCGCGGCCTGCACGCCGTACGCGCCCTTGCCCAGGTAGATCTGGTTGAGGTACATCGCGAGGATCTCGTCCTTCGTATAGACGGACTCGATCTGCGCGGCGACGATCCACTCGCGGAACTTGCGTGTCAGGCGCTTCTCGCTCGGCAGCAGCTCGGGGAACAGGTTGCGCGCGAGTTGCTGCGTCAGCGTGCTGCCGCCGGGGCTGGCGTGGGAGGTGAGGTTGATCCAGATGACGCCGACGATGCGCCGCAGGTCGACGCCGTAGTGGCTGTAGAAGCGCTTGTCCTCGACCGCGACCACCGCGTGCTGCAGCACCAGCGGGATGCGCTCCAGCGGCACGATCGTGCGGTTCTCCGTGTAGAACTCGCGCAGCGTCTCGCCGCCCGCCGCGTAGATGACCGTCTTCACCGACGGGTCGATCCTGCGCAGCGCATCGACCGGCGGCAGGTCGTGCGCCAGCCAGTTCAGGCCGATGATCGTCCCCGTCACCGCCACGACGAACAGCGCCACCACAGCCAACAGCAGTCGGCGAACCCAGGGGAGGGGAATCTTCCGTTCGAGCAGTCTCCGCAGCATGCACCCTCCCTGGTCTCCGGCGCCTGCCCCACCGTAGGGCCTGCGGCACTCACAATAACCGGGCGTTGCGGCGCAAGTCCAACCCGCGGTGAAGACACCTGCGGGAAGTGGGGCGGGAACAGCAGGCCAGGGGAGAGGTCGGCGCACGGGCCGGGCGTTGATCACCGCGAACCCGGCTGGGCGCCCCGGCGGTGTGCCGAAGAGCGGCCGATTGCCCTCCGGGCGGCGAGATTTCGGTCCCGAAGCGCCTTCCGCCCAAAGCACAAATGGCCGAACTACCTGTTTTGAAGCCCATTTGCGGCATCTGTGCCAGTCTCCGAAAAAAAACGCAAAATACTTTTGACAGGCATCCGATGTGAAACTAACTTCCGCCCCGTTGCCCGACGCTGCGGTCCGTGACCGCCCGGGCAACCGCTTCCCTGGACGGCCTTTGCGGCCCACGGGGAAGGGGCTCGGCTCCGAAAAAAAGATCAACTTTCCGGTTGACACACTTCGGCGGCTTGAGTACATTGTCTCCCCCTGCAAGGGGGACCGGCGGCAACGACTGCTCGGTTCAGCTCTTTGACAACGGAATAGCGTGCGATGGCCCGAATGCAATACTGAGCCGCGCGACTCACTGCAATCCACTTCGGTGGAGTGCGGTTTTTCAGCGGCGAGTTTCAATTGCGCTAAAACAGGAGCGAAGCTTCTGTTGTTATTTTTTGACAACGGAGAGTTTGATCCTGGCTCAGAACGAACACTGGCGGCGTGGTTTAGGCATGCAAGTCGAACGTGAAAGTTTCCTTCGGGAAATGAGTAAAGTGGCGAACGGGTGAGTAACGCGTGGGAAATCTTCCCTTCGATGGGGGATAACAGTTCTAACGAGCTGCTAATACCGCATACGACCTCCGGACCGCATGGCCTGGAGTTGAAAGGGGGCGCTCTCTTCGGAGAGCTCCCGTCGATGGATGATCCCGCGTCCCATTAGCTAGTTGGCGGGGTAATGGCCCACCAAGGCGACGATGGGTAGCCGGCCTGAGAGGGTGTCCGGCCACACTGGGACTGAGATACGGCCCAGACTCCTACGGGAGGCAGCAGTCGAGAAGCTTCGGCAATGGGCGAAAGCCTGACCGAGCGACGCCGCGTGAGCGAAGAAGGCCCTATGGGTTGTAAAGCTCTGTCAGATTGGGACGAAAACCTCGCGGATAATACCCGCGAGGCCTGACGGTACCATCAGAGGAAGCACCGGCTAACCCCGTGCCAGCAGCCGCGGTAATACGGGGGGTGCAAGCGTTGTTCGGATTCACTGGGTATAAAGGGTGCGCAGGCGGCCTGTTAAGTCAGAGGTGAAATTTGTCGGCTCAACCGACAAACTGCCCCTGAAACTGACAGGCTTGAGTCCGGGAGAGGAAGGTGGAATTCCAGGTGTAGCGGTGAAATGCGTAAATATCTGGAGGAACACCGGTGGCGAAGGCGGCCTTCTGGCCCGGAACTGACGCTCAGGCACGAAAGCTAGGGGAGCGAACGGGATTAGATACCCCGGTAGTCCTAGCCGTAAACGATGGGTACTAGGTGTTGGAGGATTCTACCCCTTCAGTGCCGCAGCTAATGCATTAAGTACCCCACCTGGGGAGTACGATCGCAAGGTTGAAACTCAAAGGAATTGACGGGGGCCCGCACAAGCGGTGGAGCATGTGGTTTAATTCGATGCAACGCGAAGAACCTTACCTAGGCTTGACATGCAGGGGACAGGTGTAGAAATACATCCTTCCTTCGGGACCCTTGCACAGGTGCTGCATGGCTGTCGTCAGCTCGTGTCGTGAAATGTTGGGTTA
>CAIOLW010000104.1 GCA_903859215.1 uncultured bacterium
CAGTCGACGTGCGCGTAGTGGCGCGTCTTGCTCTGGTACTCCACGTGGGCGGTCGCGATGGTGATGCCGCGCTCGCGCTCCTCGGGAGCCTTGTCGATCTGGTCGAACGGCACGTAGTCGGCCAGACCCTTCTTCGAAAGGATCTCCGTGATCGCCGCCGTCAGCGTCGTCTTGCCGTGGTCCACGTGGCCGATCGTGCCGACGTTGACGTGGTCCTTCGTCCGTTCGAATTTTGCGCGTGCCATCAGCGGCTTCCTCCCATGGAAGGGTCGAACTGTGCCTTCGAACTACCCTGCGAAAATCGACTGCCTGCTACCGTCCAAAAACCTGGAGCCCACGAGCAGAATTGAACTGCTGACCGCTTGCTTACCATGCAAGTGCTCTACCGACTGAGCTACGTGGGCTCCGAGACGTTGCCGGACTTGCGCCCGGCCCTGCCGTTGAACCGTCATCGGCCGCGTTCGCTGCGCCTGCGCGGCGCCGGCGTCGCAGCCCTGACCAAGCTTCTGGAGCGGGAAACGGGGTTCGAACCCGCGACCCTCAGCTTGGAAGGCTGATGCTCTGCCAACTGAGCTATTCCCGCTCCGAACCGTCGGCATCAACCGTGGCCGGCCACCTACTTCCGAAACAAAGTCGGCCGGCGCGCATCTATTCGTGGTGGGGGGGGGAGGATTCGAACCTCCGAAGGCGTACGCCGACAGATTTACAGTCTGTTCCCTTTGACCGCTCGGGAACCCCCCCAAGGCCACCATCGTCACTGCACAATCGTCGGTCCCCGAAACGCGGGTCTGCCCCTGCCGGCCACGGCGATGCGCCCGCCGAGCGGGCCGAATCACCTGGAGCTGGCGAGAGGACTTGAACCCCCAACCGCCTCATTACAAGTGAGGTGCTCTACCAGTTGAGCTACGCCAGCTCCAAACCGGCCGCCCCGACAGGACAGCATCCCGTCGCAAACCGGCACCCCAGGTTTGGCTGCACGCTGTTGGCGTCCAGCCAAAGATCGGCCCGGTCCCTCCGCGTCCGCGATGTCACAACCCGGACTGGACAGACATGAGCCTGACCAGACCTGCGCGGGCCCGGTGGGACCTGAACCGATTCGGGTGCGGGAATATATAACGCGGTGCAAATCGTTGTCAAGAAAATGCCCGGCGCGGGCCGGCCACCCCCTCGGCGGGAAGCCGATTCGGGGCCCGGGGCGAACGCCGCAGCGGCCGGCGCCCGGTCAGCGGGGCCGGGCCACCCTGCCGGCCGGCGCTTCGGCGGGCAGCAGGGCCGCCCGGCAGAGGTCGTCGACCAGGGCCGGGAAGCCGATCCCCACCGCGGCGGCGGCCTTGGGGACCAGGCTGGTGGCCGTCATCCCCGGTATCGTGTTTATTTCCAAGCAGTAATACGCGTCGCCATCCAGGCGGAAGTCAATCCGGGCCATCCCGCGACAGCCGGCCAGCTCGTACAGGCGCAGGCTGTCGCCCACGATCTGCTCGTAGACGGGCGAATGCACCGGCGCCGGGACCAGGTAGTCGCTGGCGCCCGAGGTGTACTTGTTGCGGTAGTCGTAGAAGCCCTCGCGCGGCCGGATCTCGAGCAGCGGCAGCCGCCGACCGAGCATGATCGCCGACGTAAGTTCGCGCCCGGGAATGAATTTCTCGATCAGGACGTCGACCACGCACGAGCCGCCGGCGGCCGCCACGCGCTCGAAGGCGGCGGGGAAATCGGCCGACTTGCCGACGATCTCGACCCCCACCGAGCTGCCCCCGGCGTTCAGCTTCACCACGGCGGGAAAGCCGATCTCGGCCAGCACGCGTTCGTGGATCCGTTCGAGGGTCAGGTCCCGTTCCGTGCCCGCCGACGACCCTGGGATGGATGCCTGCGGCGTCCCGCCCGAGCAGTTCCAGGTCACCTGCAGCCAGTCCGGGGTGGGGATGCCGGCCGAGCGCATCAGGCGCTTGGTCAGGCCCTTGTCCATCGCCAGGGCGCTGGCGCCCGGCCCGGACAGGGCGTACGGGATACCCATGACTTCAAGCACGGCCTGCAGATGGCCGTCCTCGCCCTCGCCTCCGTGCAGGGCCGGGAACACCATGTCGACGCCCTGCAGCGCGGCGCAGCCGATGACGCCCGCCACCGACGCGATCTCGACTTCGCGCACCTCGTGCCCGGCCTCGCGCAACCCCTGGGCCACGGCCTGGCCCGACCGCAGCGACACCTCGCGCTCGGACGAGTCGCCCCCCATCAGGACCGCCACCAGCATGACCGCAACCTCCTGCCCGTCCTAAGTCGATGAAGATCCGGGTGTTTCATGGCACAGCAGCGCCACCGCCTGCACGGTCAGGCACTCGCCCCGGCCCTCGGGACCGAGCCCCTCGCCGCGCGTTCCCTTGACCGAGACCTGCGCGGGATCGACGCCCAGGGCGCCGGCCAGTTTCAGGCGCATCGCCGCTGCCGCCGGGGCGATCAGCGGCCTTTCGGTGATCACCGTCGCGTCCACGTTGCCCACAGACCAGCCCGCCGCGGCGACCAGCCCGCGCACCCGCGCGAGCAGGTCCAGGCTGTCGGCGCCCTGCCAGCGGGGGTCGGTGTCGGGGAAGTGCCGACCGATGTCCCCCAGCCCGGCCGCCCCCAGCAGCGCATCGCACAGCGCGTGGCACAGGGCGTCGCCGTCCGAATGGCCGAGCGGCCCCACGGGGCAGTCGGGGAACTCGACGCCGCCCAGCACGCAGCGGCGACCCGGCTCAAGCCGATGGCGATCCCAACCCTGCCCGATGCGCACCATGGTCCTCCCGCGGGGTCCGTCGCCCATCCGGGTCAATCGAAAACCTCGGCCGCACCGAGGGGAAGCCCCGCGCGGTCCTTGTCGGAGAGCACCGTCTCGACGCCGGCCACCAACGGCCAGGCGACGCCGACCGTCGGATCGTCCCAGCGCAGCGCGCGCTCGTGCTCGGGCGCGTAGTAGTCCGTGCACTTGTAAACGAACTCGGCCTGTTCACTCAACACGTAAAACCCGTGCGCGAAGCCCGGCGGCACCCAGAACAGGCGGCGGTTCTCCGCCGAGAGCTCGGCGCCGGTCCACTTGCCGAAGTGCGGCGAGCTGCGCCTGAGGTCCACCGCGACGTCGAACACGCGCCCGCTGATCACGCGCACGAGCTTGCCCTGCGGCTGCCGGACCTGGTAGTGCAGGCCGCGCAGCACACCCTGCCGGGAGCTGCTCTGGTTGTCCTGCACGAACGGCAGCGCCACGCCCGCGGCCGCGAACGCGTCGGCGCGCCACGTCTCCATGAAGTAGCCGCGATGGTCGCCGAACAGGCGCGGCTCGAAGACGAGCACGCCCGGCAGCGACGTCTCGATCACGTTCATCGGCGGCCCTCGAGCAGCTGCAGCAGGTAGCCGCCGTAGCCGCTGTTGCGCAGCGGCGCGGCCAGGGCGCGCAGCTGCTCGTCGTCGATGAAGCCCATGCGCCAGGCGATTTCCTCGGGACAGGCGATCTTCAGGCTCTGCCGCTCCTCGATGACGCGGATGAACTGGCCGGCGTCGAGCAGCGACTGGTGCGTGCCCGTGTCCAGCCACGCGGCGCCGCGCCCGAGGATCTCGACCTTCAGGTCGCCGCGCTCGAGGTAGGCGCGGATGACGTCCGCGATCTCGAGCTCGCCGCGCGCCGACGGCTTGACGCCGCGCGTGATGCCGACCACGTCGCTGTCGAAGAAGTACAGGCCCGTCGCCGCGATGTTCGACTTCGGCTGCTTCGGCTTTTCCTCGATGCTGATGGCGCGGCCGTCCGCCCCCACCTCGATGACGCCGTAGCGCTCGGGGTCGTTGACGGTGTAGCCGAAGATGGTGCCGCCGGTCGCCGTCGCGGCCACCGCCTGCAGGCGGCGCGACAGGCCCTCGGCGTAGAAGATGTTGTCGCCCAGGATCAGGCAGGCCGGGCCGCCGGCCAGGAAGTCCTCGGCCAGCAGGAACGCCTGCGCCAGGCCGTCGGGCGTCGGCTGCACGGCGTACTCGACGCGCAGGCCCCAGCGCCGGCCGTCGCCGAGCAGCTTGCGGAACGACGGCTGGTCGTCCGGCGTCGTGATGATCAGGATGTCGCGGATGCCCGCCAGCATCAGCGTCGACAGCGGGTAGTAGATCATCGGCTTGTCGTAGACGGGCATCAGCTGCTTGCTGACCGTCAGCGTCAGCGGGTGCAGGCGGCTGCCGGTGCCGCCGGCCAGGATGATGCCTTTGCGGGGGCTCGTGGACACGATCACTGGTCCTTGTTCGGGGTTCCCCGGTCCGGGTGCCCGCGCAGGGGCGCGGCGCGGCGCGTATGGCCGCCGGGAGGATAGTACAGACGCGGCCGTCTGGCGCGGTCAATTACGCGGCGGGTGCCCGCGGGCCGGTCAGCGCCGGGTCACGCGGCAGATCGTGAACCGGTACTTGCCGTTCTTCTCCTGGGGGATCCGCTCCATGGGCCGCAATTCCAGCGCCACGCCCTGGCCGAGGATGTCGCGCAGGGTGGCCGTCAGGGCGGCCGCCACGTCGTCGCCCCAGCCCGGGCCGGGCACCAGGTTGACCTCGAGGCGCCCGTCCTCCTCCTGCACGATCTGCATCTGGCGGATCCCCGGCAGCTTCGTCAGCGTGTTCTCGATGATCGAGATGCCCTGCACGCGGTAGCCGCCCTCGGCCCACAGGAAGTCGGCCGTCCGGCCGGTGACGCACTCCATCAGCGGCAGCCCGCGGCCGCACGGGCACAGGCGGTCGGTCGGCACGCCGCGGTCGCCCAGTTCGTAGCGGATCAGCGGCATGCCGAAGTTGACCAGTTCGGTGACCACGAGCCGGCCGTCCTCGCCGGGCGCGCAGGGCGAGCCGTCGTCGCGCAGGAACTCGGTGATGACGTGGTCCGCGTTCAGGTGCAGGCCGTGGTGGCGCTCGCACTCGCAGGCGATCAGGCTGACTTCCTCGCAGCCATAGCGGTTGGTCACCGGGACGCCGCAGACGTCCTCGATCACGCGGCGCTCGGGCTCCAGCAGCATCATGCTGGTGGCCACGATCCCCCCGGGGTTCAGCCGCCGACCATGGTCCCGCAGGTATTCCGCCAGGATGAACAGGGAATGCGCGTGGCCGAACAGCAGGCCGGGGCGCAGCTGTTCCCACTCCCTCAGGAAGCGCTCGATCGCCGGCCCGTCGATGCGCATCGTGTCGAGGTAGACGATCCGGTCCTTGAGCGTCTCGCGCAGCCGGTTCTTGAAGGACGTCGCCACCGGGGGGTTGCCCCAGATCGCGGCCATGGGCTGGCCCAGGCGCCAGCCCGACCACTCGTCGGAGCGGAGCGCCGCGGCGGTGCGCTTCTGGATGCCGGGTTCGTCGCAGAAGATCTCGAGGGACACGCCGGTCGAGCCGCCGGTCTTGGCGCGGCGCAGATCGGCCTTGCGGTGCTTCGTGGAGATCAGGTCGTCCTGGCGCTGCCGGATGTCGTCCTTGGTCACGATGGGCAGCCGGGCCAGGTCCGCCAGGGAGCGGATGGCCGCGGCGTCGATGCCGGCGGCAGCCCAGGTGTCGCGGTAGAACGGGCAGGTCGCCCGCGCGTGGTCCAGCATGACGCGGAGCTGCTGTTCCTGGCGCGCCCGCACCTGGTCGGGCGTGCCCCACTGGCTCCGGCGCAACTCGCGGAGCGTCCGCAGGCGCACGCTGCGCTCGTAGACGTCCCACGCCGGCTCGAAGAAACCGCCGACGAGCGCGTCCGGCACCCTCAAGAGGTGACCTCGGTCCGCAGGCGGTCGCGGTCCAGCCCCAGCGAGACGATCCGCTTCCACATCCGCAACGCCAGCGGGTCCAGGCGCAGGGCGGCCTTGTAATTGAGCCAGGCTTCGCCGCGCCGGCCTTCGCAAGCGTGCCAGTAGCCGCGGGTGACGTAGACGTGGGCATAGGCGCGGTCGATCTCGCGCCGTGTCGCCGCTCCCGGGTTGGTGCGCAGGAAGCGGTCGAGGAGACGCATGAAGTTGTCCAGGCGCTCGCCCGTCTTCTTCGACATCTGGCCGTCCCAGACGCGGTAGTTGGCCAGCCGCTCCGGCACGAAGGCGAACAGGTGATGGACCGAGATGCGCAGCCACAGGTCGCAGTCGATCGACATCGTCAGCGACTCGTCGAAGCCGCCGCCGGCCCGCAGCACGTCGGCGCGCACGACGGCGGTCGGGAAAGGCACGAAATTGTCGATCATCAGGTCGAAAGTGACGTGCCCTTCGAAGTGCGGGATGTCGTAATAGGGCAGCTTGTGCCCCTGGGCGTCGACGCATTCGATGTCGCTGTAGACGACCGCCACGCGCGGGTCGGCGAAGCGCGGCAGCTGCCGGCTCAGCTTGTTCGGATGCCAGGTGTCGTCGGCGTCGCAGAAGCCGATGAACTCGCCGCGGGCCTCGCGGATGCCGTGGTTCTTGGCGACGGTCTGGCCGGCATTGGTCTGGCGCACGATGCGCACCCGCGGATTGTCCCGGTAGCGCTCCAGCACGGCGGCGGTGTCGTCGGTCGAGCCGTCGTCCACAACGATCGACTCGACGTTCGGGTAGTCCTGCCCGAGGACCGAGTCGACCGCCTCGGCGACATAGCGGCCCATGTTGTAGGTGGCCGTCACGACGGAGACAAGGCCGGGTACGATCACCGGTTCAGCGCGTTCGGACATGTTGGCAACAGACCTCGGCGTAGGAGCGGCATTCCGTGTCGGCGGGATGTTCCCGACACACCCGGTCGCGGGCGGCAGCCCACCACTTGGGTACCGCCGACCATCTTAGCCGCCCGCGCGAAGGACCGCAATACCGGCGCCGGCAGTGCCGGGCCCGGCGGCATCATCGGGACAGCAGCTCGTCGTACAGGGCCGTCAGGCGCCCCATCGACCGGCTCCAGGTAAACCCATCGTCGATGCGTTCCCGGGAAGCCGCGCCGAGCCGCCGGCGGAGCCCCTCATCGGCCGCGAGTTGCTGCAGCGCGCCCGCCAGCGCCCGGGCGTCGCCGGGGACCACGAGGAGGCCGTTCCCGGCATTGACCAGTTCGGCATTGCCCCCGACCGCGGTCGCCACGACCGGCAGGCCGCAGGCCATGTACTCGAGGATGGCGTTGGAGAGGCCTTCCCGGTCGGAGCACAGGACGCCCACGTCGAGCCGCTGCAACCAGGCCGCCACATCGTCCACGGCGCCGACGAAGGCCAGCCGATCAGCGATGCCCAGTTCAGCGGCGAGGGCCTCGAGCGCCCCGCGCTGCGGGCCATCGCCCAGCAGGAAGAGACGGGCCTGGCCCGCGACCGGGCCTTGTTCGAGGATTGCCCACGCCCGCAACAGCAGGTCGTGGCGCTTGACGGGAGTCAGGCTGGCCACGATGCCGACACCGACAGTGCCGTCGGCCTGCCACATCCGCGGCGCCGGCTGCAGCGGCGGGGCCTCCACCCCGTTGGGCAGCACCACGAACTTCGCGGCGGGCGTGTGTTCGCGGCGCGCCGCATACCGCCGGACCATGTCGCTGTTGGCCACGATGGCGGCGAAATCCCGGTTCACGAGCGGCAGCACCAGGGGAAACAGGCGGTGGTACCAGGGCTGGTTGTTCGCCCCCAGGCCCATGTCGCGCCGACTGGACACGAGCACCGGCCGCCGCCGCGCCGCACGGGCGCCGAGCCAGCCGACGATGATGGCCTCGTCGAAGAACGTCTGCATCAGGTCGATTCCCAGCTCGTCGACCAGGCCACCCAGCCTGCGGACGACCCCCGGGAACGACGGCTTCAGGAACCCCGCGTGGCCGAGCACGTGCACCGGGCACGGCAGGCTCGCGGTGCGCATCCAGGGGGATTCCCACAGGCAGATCAGGTGCGGGCTGTAGCGGGCGCGGTCGAGCCGCCGGATGATCTCCAGCAACTGCTTCTGCGTGCCCGCGGTGTCGCAGGTCATGGTATCGATCAGGTACGCGATGGTCTTCACGGGTTCACCTGGCTGGTTCTCGCACCCCGATCGCGATTCGTCGCGCGCCGATCGGTCCCGGACGCCGCCGCATGATAGGCGACCACGCCGGCGATGGCCAGAACCGGACACGGGCCGGTTGCGAGCCGGGGCTTCCTGGCCTTCATTGGGTAACTTCGCGATCCGCCCGGGGACCCGCGACTTCAGCTTGCGCTTCCCGATGGCGTACGGGACACTCCCTGGCGGCCCTTTCCCGGGTGACCGCGCCGGCGAAGCCCCTCGGGCCACGGAAGTTGTCACCGTTCAACCAGACGGGCGCTGCTCGAATCCATGGCCAAGTACATCATCAGGTTCGACGACTTCTTCGTCGGTATGGAACGACGAAACCTGGCCCGGGTTGCCGAGGTGCTGTTGGCGCATTCCATTCCCGCGATCATCGGGGTCGTGCCGGCGTGGGAAGACCATATGCCGGTAACCGACCCTGCAGGCCCGGAGGAATTCTGGGACACGATCAGGGAGCTGCAGCGTCACGGATGCGAGATCGCGCTGCACGGCTACTGCCACAAGCTGTTCCGGCACAAAAATCTGCTGCAGGTCAACCCCTACGGTGAGTTCGCCGGCCTGGAGTTCGGGGAACAGAAATCCCGCCTGCAGAAGGGGCTCGATGTCTTCGCCGCGAGCGGCATCACCGCGCGGATGTTCATGCCCCCCGCGCATTCCTTCGATGCGAACACGATCAGGGCCCTCCGCGAGGTGGGCATCCCCCTGCTGACGGACGGCAAGTCGTTCTATCCGTTCATGCGGGATGGGGTCCTGTTCCTGCCGCAGATCTCCTCGAGCTTCCGGGTCTTCCCCTGGGGCCTCATCACGATCTGCCTGCACCCGCAGTGGATGAGGGATGAGACGTACGCGAGCCTGATCGCCTTCCGCCGGAGTCGCGGTGATTCCATTGTCAGCGTCCAGCAGGGCGTGGATTCGTTCCATTCCCTGGACGCCACGAGGCGCGGGGCCGACCACGTGGTTCGGCACCTCTACCGGCTGACCCACTCCCTATAAGCAGGATCGAAGGACGGTGCCGAAGTTGTCCCTCGAAGACGGGAAGCACGGACCAGAGCGGTGGCCGGCGGTCGCCGTAGTGATCCCGGCCAGGAACGAGGCGGCGAACATCCCAGCCTGCCTGGCCGCCATCGCGGCGCAGGACTACCCGACCGGGCTGGTCAGCGTCGTCGTGATGGACAATGGCTCCACCGACCGGACCCGCGAACTGGCCGAACAGTCCGGGGCCGTGGTGCTGGAGGACGTGACATCCACGATCGCCGGGCTGCGCAACCGGGGCGCCACCGTGCACGGCGGCGAGGTCCTGGCGTTCATCGACGCCGACATGATCCCTTCGTCGACGTGGCTCAAGGAAGCGGTGCCCGTCCTGCGGGAAGACCGGGTTGGCGCGGTCGGGGGCATGCTCAATATCCCTGCCGACGTCGGCTGGGTCGAGCGCGCCTGGTGCGTCAACCGCCAGACGAAGCCCGAGAAGGCCGAGTTCGGCTGGCTGCCCTCGGGCAACCTCTTCATCAACCGCGCCGCCTTCGAGGCGATCGGCGGGTTCGATGCGCAGCTCACCACGTGCGAGGACATCGACATCTGCGCCCGCCTGCGCGAGGCGGGCTACAAGCTGATGTTCGTCAAGAAGGCCTCGGTGGTCCATACGGGGGAATCCAAGTCCGCGCGGGCGATGTTCCGCAAGGAACTGTGGCGGGGCAAGAACAGCATCGGGCGGCTGCCGGTGATCGTGAAGAACCCGCGGGAGATGCCCAGCATCCTGCTCCCCTTCGCGCAGCTCGTGCTGTTCCTCCTGCCTTTGCCGCTGGCCATGGTCGGCCGCTTCGACCTGGCTCTCGCCAGCCTGCTCCTGACCCTGGGGCTGCCCCTGCTGCGGTCTGTCCTCATCAGCCTCAAACTGAAGACCTTGGATTACTTCGTGCCCCTGATCGGCGTCTGGTACATTTACTATCTGGCCCGCGCCGCGGCGATCGTTGTTCGCTGACACGGACGGCCAACAGGAATGGGTGCGCGTGAGCAACTGGAAAGACCGGGCCTATTTCGGGTCCCCCGTGTGGCTGCAGAACGCGGCGGTCTCGCTGCTCGGATGGCAGCTGCAGCGCCAACGCTATGGTCGCGCCGGGCGGGAATTCGTCGAGCATCTCGCACGCACCGGGAAGATGGACGCCGCCGGCCTGCGGCAGGTGCAGGAAGACGCCTTCGCCGAACTGGTCGGGTTCGCCCTGCGCAACGTGCGCTTCTACCGGGACCTGGCCCGGCAGGACCCCACGCTGCTCGCTTCACCGCCGGGGCTGTCCGCGATCGACCGCCTGCCGATCGTGGAAAAGGAAATGCTGCGGCGGAACGCGGCCTCGTTCGTGGCCGACAAGGGCTCGTGCCCGGGGTCGGTCTTCTCGCTGGGGACCAGCGGCACCAGCGGCACGCCGCTGAAGCTGTACTGCGACACGCCGGCCCGGCAGCGCCACTACGCGTTCTGGATCAGGCTGCGACAGCAGAACGGCATCGCCCCCGGCACGCGGCGGGCGACGTTCTTCGGCCGGATCATCCTGGAACCCCACACCGACCGGCCGCCGTTCTGGCGCTTCGACCGCGCCCAGAACAACGTGCTGTTCTCCTCCTACCACCTGTCGGAAGCGAACCTGCCGCACTACTACCGCAAGCTGTGCGACCTCGCGGCCGAAGAGATCATCGGCTACCCCTCCAGCCTCTTCCAGGTGGCCCGGTACATCGTCCGCGAAAACCTGCCGTTTCCCGCGCCCAGGGTGGTGTTCACCACGGCCGAGACCCTGCTGGCGCACCAGCGCGAGATCATCGCCAGGGCGTTCGGCGCCCCCGTGATCGACCAGTACGGCTGCACCGAGATGGTGATCTTCGTCGCCCAGTGCGCCCACGGCGGCTACCACATCCACCCGGAGCACGGGTACCTCGAGATCCTCGACGACAACGGGCGGCCTGTACCCGACGGCGTGCCCGGCAGCGCGGTGTGCACCGGCTTCCTGAACCGTGCGATGCCGCTGATCCGGTACCGCCTCGGCGACCGCCTGATCGCGGCCGCCGGTGCCTGCCCGTGCGGGTCATCCTTCCCGCTGCTGGCCAGCATCGAAGGACGGCTGGACGACATCCTGATGACCACGGACGGGCGCCCGCTGACCCGCCTGGACCCCATCTTCAAGACCCTGCGCGGCATCGCCGAGACCCAGATCATCCAACAGGAGAACGACCTCCTGGTGATCAAGCTGGTGGCCGACAGCACGTTCAACGACGAGGACGAGGCCACCCTCGTCCACGAACTGCGCAAGCGGGCCGGGGCGGACATGCGGATCAGCATCGAGCGCCTGACGGAGATTCCCAAGGACCGGAACGGCAAGTTCAGGACCGTCATTTCCAGGATCCGCTGAGATCCCGGCGGAGGCATCGGTTTGGCAAGCGACCATCCGCCCGCGTCACGACCGGTCCGGGTCCTGCACCTGGTCCACTGGCCGCGGAGCGGCATCACCTCGGTGCTGAAGAGCCTGGTCGCGTTCAGCGACAAGGACTCGTTCGAGCATCACATCGCCTTCCTGATCGGCGAACCGGACGAAATCCGCGGGTTCGCCGCTCAAGGCTGCACCGCGGTCGACCTGGGCTTTGCCCACGATCCGGCCGGCGCCATCCTGCGGTTGCGGGCAACGGTCGGGCGCCAGGAGGGCGGCCTCGTCCATTCCCACTCCTTCCAGCCCGGCGTCTGGGGCAGGCTGTTCCATCACCGGGAACGGACCGGGTTCCTGTCCTCGGTCCACAGCACGTACCCCTACTTCCTGGAGCGGACCCTGGGCGAGCGCGTGAAATCACGCGTGGAACAGTTTTCCATCAAACGTGTCGGCCACCCGGTGGTCGCCGTTTCGGATGCGGTCCGCCAGCACCTGCTGGCCCACACGGGGATCGCCCCGGAACTGATCCGCCTCATCCGGAACGGGATCGACACGCAGGTCAGTTTCCAGCCCGGCACGGTGGATCCCGCCGTGCGACAGGCGGCCAATCTGGGTCCGCAGGATCGGTACGCGATCACGGTTGCCCGGCTGAGCCGCGAAAAGGGCACTGACATCCTGCTCCGCGCCTGGCCCGCCGTGGGCGGCAAGCACCGCGATCTCAAGCTCGTGGTCGTCGGAGACGGCGCCGAAGCCGGGCCTCTGCGGGAACTGGCCCGGGAACTCGGCGTGGCGGATTCCGTGTATTTTGCCGGTTTCCAGTCGAATGTCCTGACGTGGCTCGCCGGCGCCGCCCTCTTCGTCAACCCTTCGCGGTTCGAGGGGTTGCCGATGGGCGTCCTCGAGGCCCAGGTCGCCCGCGTGCCGCTCGTCGCTACGGCGGTCGGCGGCGTTCCGGAAGTGGTCACCGACGGGGTTTCCGGACGGCTGGTGGCGGCCGAGAATCCTGTCGCCCTTGCGTCCGCGATGGAGGATCTCCTGGCCCACCCCGAGCGCGCGCGGGTCATGGCCGAAAACGCCTACCGGAAGGTCCGGGCCGGGTACGACATCCGCCAGACCGTCCGGAACCACGAAGACCTCTATCGCGAAATCCTGGCCGGCCGGGACCGGGGCCGTTGATCCTGGGGGAACGCTCGATGCACAGCGACAACGACACCATCATGCTGCTCGCCGCCGGCGACATGTGCTTTTCCGACCATCCCCTGTGCCGCGGGTTCGGTGTGGCGGCGATGCTGGCACGGCACGGCGTCGACTATCCGTTCGCGCACGTCGCTCCCCTTCTGGCAGAGACCGACATCGCGTTCGGCAACCTGGAAACAGCGCTGGCCGACCTGCCCGGCGCCGGGGACGCCGCCTTCTGCAGCTCGCCGGCGGTTGTCGCCGCGTTGGCCCGGCACCGGTTCCAGGTCATGTCCGTGGCCAACAACCACACGCTCCAGCACGGCGAAGACGTGTTTCGGGAAACCCTCGATCACCTGGCGGCCCATGGCGTGCAACCGGTCGGCCTGCCCGGAGATGACGCCTATTCGTGCCGGCCGGTCATCCGGCAATGCCGCGGGCAGGCCGTGGCCTTCCTGGCCTATTCCTTCGCCCGGGAGAATTTCCATCCCGACGCCCGCTGCTACGCGCGAAGCACGCCGGAGCAGATATTCGCCGACGTGGCGAGGGTGAGACCCGAGGTGGACCATGTCGTGGTGGCCTGCCACTGGGGAGTCGAACTGGCGGACGACCCGACGCCGGGGCAGGTCGCACTCGGCCGCGGGATCATCGATGCCGGCGCGGCTGTCGTGCTGGGGCACCACCCGCACGTGTGGCACGGCGTCGAAGAGTACGGAGCCGGGGTCATCTTCTACAGCCTGGGCGATTTCATCTTCGACCTGGCGTGGTGCCGGCGCAGCCGGCAGTCGGGGCTGGCGAAGATCCGCCTGGCCAAGGGAGCACGGCCACGCTGGGAGATCGTGCCGACGACGGCCAACCGGTTCCACCAGCCGGTGCCGTTGACAGGGCCTGATAGGGAATCCTTCCTGGCGCACCTTGAGTCCGCGTCCCGACGGATCGCGGCTATCGTCCCGGCTGGGCCCGGTGAGCCCGCCTCGGCTGATTTCATGGCCCGGATGAAGCACCGCGACACGGCGAACCAGAGGGCCAAGGTCGTCCACGTGCTGGTGAATCTGCACAGGCTGGGGCTGGGCCGGTTCGCCGGGATCGCCTGGCGAAAGATCCGGCCCGCACCCAGGGAAGATTGACCCGAGCGGCCGCGCGGAGCGGGCGTCAGCGATCGGCCCTTCGGCGCCTCACGTGATATAGCGCCCCAGGGGCCGATTCGCGATCCACTTGACCAGCAAGAGCGCCACGGGCGCCGTCACGACCAACACCAACACGCCCCACGGCGCCCCGCCGCCGACGCCGGTCAGCCGGGTCACCCCCCGCGACACGGCCGCGACCACCAGCGGATGTATCAGGTAGATTCCGAACGAGTACAGCCCGAAGCTCGCCACCCACGCCGCAATCGCCACCCCCGCCCGCGACCCCGGGCGACTCACGGTCGCCAGCACGAAGAAGGCCGCGACGACGCTCACGGCGGCGCACACGTTCGCGATCGGCCAGCCGACCTGGCCCGCCGCGGGCGACAGCTTCACGACCGGCCAGAACAGCCACAGGGCGATGCACGCCGCCCTGCCGGCCAGGCTCTCGCAAAGGCGCCGCGCGGCTTGCGCGTGGTCGAGAATGAAGTAGCCCACGACGAAGTAGCCCACCATCGCGAAGCAGGACAGCGCGCTCCTGACGGCCCCCTCCGGCAGCAATCCATGCCCCTTCGCCAGCGGCCAGCCCCAGGTCTGCAGGGCCAACGCGGCGAAGCAGACCGCCGCCGGGCTCTTCCGGTAGAGCCGCCGCAGCCAGGGGTGGAGCAGGTAGAGCCCGATGATCGCGGGCATGAACCACAGGTGCTGCTCGAGGTCCGACGACAGGAAGCCCCGCCACAATTCGACCGGCGTCGCCCCGCGCGTCGCGCGGACAGCGGCGTAGACCAGGGTGTAGAAAGCGTATGGGATGAGCAGGAACTTGAGGGTGCGCCGGTAGAAGCCGGGTGCGCGTTCGTTCCGGTTGCTCAGGCTCAGGTAGAAGCCCGACATCATGACGAAGGCCGGGACACAGAACGCGAGGAACGGCAGGCCGAGCGGCGGGATGTGGCTGGCGACGACCGCGAGAAGGCAGGCGCCACGGATCACCGGCTGCCTGAAGACGAAATACGTGCGCCCGTCCCCGACGGGCGCGCCCTGCTCGCGGACATTCTGCAAACCGACGGCCTTTCGTCGCTGGAGCGGCCCGCCCCTGCCGGTGAGGCCCGGCTTCGCCGGCCGAAGGCCCTAGTTCCCGTTGAGGATCGGCTTGCCGGGTGCGCCGGGGACCGGGACGGGCGGACCGGCGGCCACGGTGACGGGGTACCCCGGGGACACGCGCCCGTTCGCGTCGATGACGAACATCCAGGCTGAGCCGGCGGCGAACGTCCCTGTGTTCACGGTGACGTCGATCGCACTGGCGGACCAACTGCTCGGGATCTGCATCTCGCGGTGCGAGCAGCTCCCGTAGACTGCGTTGTTGCCGAGTTCGACGCGCGCGCGCGTGTTGTCGATGTACATGTCGTCGATGTACATGGCCGTATGGTCGCCCTGACTGAAATTGGCGCACATCAGGCCCAGGAGCACCGTGTCGAGCTGCAGTGACTTGCCATCGTGGGTGCCCGCCACGAAGATGTTCTGCATGTTCTCGAAATTAAGGGTCTCATAGCCGACAAGGCTGGACATGAGCCAGCCGTTGGAGACGCCGATCGTATTCAGCGTGCGCCCCATCTGCACATGGACCCAGGTCCCGCAGCCGGGCGTCGTGAGGTACACGTTCCCCAGGTTCAGTGTGCTGCCGTTGTCTGTGGAAACATCCATCTGCGGCTCTTCGCACGGCGCGTTCCCGCCGAATGCATACGAGCCGTAACCGTTGTAGTCGCCGCCGCCGCCGGCTGCCTCACTGGAATTGATCCGCGTCATCTTCTGCGCACCGTAGCCGCCCGTGTCGACCCTGAACCAGTACGAGATGAACAGCGTGTTGGAAGGGGGAGTCCGGAACAAGTTGGTTTCCCACTGTCCGATCGACGGCCCGGGCCCTCCGTTGGGGTCGGCGACATACATGGCACCCGGCCGGTCCACGGCGTTGTAGACCGAGCGTGCTCCCGAATGCGCCTGCCGACTGGTGTACAGGGCCCCGCCGAGGGAATTGTGATAGAACTGCACCCACTCCGGCTGCACCGTGTCGAGCCTGGTTTCCGTCGGGAGAGCGGCGCCGGCCTCGAAGTTGTCCCACTTGAGAGGAGCCGGGTTCGGCTTCGTGCCGAATGCGGATCCGGAAATCCGCACGGAACTGTTGTTCGCGATGGCATTGCCCGAGTTGACGCCCGACACGTTGGGCTGAGCAAATGCCAGCACGGGCAAGAGCATCAACGCACCTGCAAGAATCTTCATGTTGCTCCTCCTTTCCCGTCTCATCGGTCGATTCGACCGATACTGTAGGACAACATAACCCAAGTCGCCGGCCGGGACTAGCTGTCGATGCTTGCAGTTTGCAACGGGACACCGCCCCAGACCGGGTCATGCAATTCCGTGACCAACATCGCTACCGCCGGGGCCGCAGCCACGCCGGGCTGAAGAAACGCGCCATCTTCAGGCGCGTCTCCCGGTGGATGAACGGCAGCAGCAGCGCGAAGCTGGCCGACAGGGGAACCTTGATCATCAATTCCGCGATCGGCGCCGTCTGCTCCACGAGCAGGGCCGGGACCTTCCCTTCCTTCCAATGGGCCAAGAAGGAGCCCATCATGAGGTCATGGAGCCCGCCCAGGATGTGCTGCTGGACATAGAGGCACGCCGGCACGTGGGCGATGTCCCAGCGCGTCAGGACCAGGAACATGGCCACCGACACGCCCACGATCGTCGTGATCTTTCCCCATTCGAGCACCAGGCGGTACCGCCGCCGGCCCAGGATGAAGGAAGCGATCACGTTGACCAGGGCGGCCACAGCCGCGGAGAAAGCTGCGCCGTAGATGCCCCAGGTCGTGATGAAGAACCAGGCCAGCAGAATCTTGCCGACGGCGATGACGGCGCGCATGCGCGAGATCAGACTCGTGTGCTTGGCGTACAGGAGCCCGAACATCAGGTGCTCGGAAGTTCCGTCCAGGACAAGGGTGACGACCTCCACGCGAGCGATGCGATAGGCCAGGTGGAACTCCGGCGGTGTCAGGATCCGCAGCACGAGCTCGATGTTGACCGCGAGGATCAGGCCGCCAAGCATCAGCAGGTACAGGTACCACGTATACATCCGGCCGATGACGACGGGAGCGTCGGGCTGGTCGGCGATCTCGAAACGCCTCGTGTCCCAGGACGACATGAACGGACTGACGATCAGCATCGAGATCAGGACCGGGAACCGGTAGGCCATCTCGAGCAGGCCGACCGAATTGACGTCGATCCAGAAACGGATGAAGACCTTCTCGAACTGCCGGGACGCGAAACGGACCAGGTTGCCCGGGACAAGCGGCAGCAGGAAGTCGCGGATGCGGACCGCGATCTCCTTGTCGTACCCCTTACCGCAATCGCGAAGGAAGATGATGATGAAGACCGTCGCCACAAGGGTCGCCGTGACCAGCGCGCTCAGGAAATAGCCGTCCAGTCCCATGCCCCGGATGACGATCAGCCAGATGTTCAGCGACAGGCCGATGAAGAGCTGGAACAGGTTGATGCTGGCGTAGAGCACCGACCGGCGATTGATGATCAGCCAGGTGGTGGCGGCCTGCCCGCTCATCTGGGCGACGAACGTGAGCATCGACAGGATGATGTAGTGCGCCGACGCCGGGCCGTCGAGGAAGAGGGAGGCCAGGGGCCGGGCGAGGATCATGAACGGGAGCACGAGCACCAGCGCGCCGCCGGTCACGAGGTAGAAGCCCGTGCTGATCACCTTGGCCTTCCGGGCGGGATCCTTCTCCTCGTGGTAGTTGCGCATGATCGCCAGATGCGAACTGTAGCCGCCCATGGTGGCGAGCAGCGTCAAGCCGACGTCCAGCAGGCTGATGATCCCGTAGCCGTGCGCCTGCAGCATGTGCGCGTAGAACGGCAGCATCAGGAAGCTGACGGCGCGCCCGAGCAGGGCCGCGGCGCTGTAGACGGCCGCGTGCTTCAGGGTGCCTTTGGTCTCGTTCACGACATGCCTTTCGTCGCTTCGACGTTGACGGCGTAACCGGAATAGATCTTCTCGTAGCCGGCGAACATCGCCGCGCGGGAATACCGACTGGCCACGACCCCATGGGCCCCCGCCGCCAGCGCCGCGCCCCTGTCGGGCGCCTTCAGAATCGCGGTGATCGCCGCCGCGAGGGCGGCGGGATCCTCACGGGGTATGACCCATCCGCTCTGCCGATGCCTGATCACCTGCGGGATGTCGCCGACCGCGGTGGCAATCACCGGCACGCGGCGCGCCACGGCCTCCAGCAGGCTCATGGGCATGCCCTCGTCCTGCGAGGGCAGCGCGAAAGCGTCCGCCACCTGGAGCAGGCTGTCGACGTCGTCCCGGAACCCCAGCAACGACACGCGGTCTTCCACGCCCTCGGCCTTCGCCAGTGCCTTCAGTTCGCCTTCCAGCGGGCCGCCGCCGACGATCAGGATCCGGATGTCCCCACCCTCGGCGCGCAGCAATGACGCGGCGCGGACGAGGTTCCACTGCCCCTTCTGGCGGTTCAGGCGGGCCGCGTTGAGGACCACGAAGGCGCCCGCGGGCAGCCCCAGTTCGTCCCGCAGCCCGGACCGCTCCGCGGCCGACAGTTGCGGCCGCCCCTCGACGTCTACGCCGTTCTCGATGACGTGGATCCGGCTGGCCGGAACGCCGGCCCGGACCAGCACGTCGCGGATGGGCTGCGAGACCGCGACGAGGTCCCGCAGCGAGCGGTTGACGAGTTTCTCCGCCTCCAGCATCACCTTCATCTTGGTCGGCAGGCCGGCACCCTTGAACCAGAGGTGGCACGTGGCCATGACGGGAACGCCGGACCAGGGCCTGCACGCGGAGCCCCAGATCGAGGGCTTGTAGCCGTGGGAGTGGATGAGGTCGATGCCCATCGCCCGCAGTTGCCGACCGGCGCGCGGGAGGTCCAGCGCCAGGCGCCCGTTGCGGACGACGATGCGAACGGCCTCGAACCCCTGCCGCTCCGCTTCGTCGTACAGCGCGCAGGGCTCACCCGAACCGGCGACGATGCAACCGACGACCGGCTGGAAACGCCCGGAACGGAGCATCTCACCCGAGAGGTTCAGGATGACCTTCTCGGCTCCGTAGAGGCCGCCGCTCTCGATGAAATGCAGGATGCGCATGGGTCAGGATCCCTCCTGTTCCCTGCGCCTGAAGACCCGGTAGTGAAGCCCGTTCCGGCCGCCGCCGCTGCCGGTGAGGTTCGAAGCCACTTCGACGAAATGCGCAGCGAGGTACTTCTGCAGCGGGAAATCGGCCGGATTCTCGAAGCCTTCCTGCACCAGCAGGTACTTCATGTTGTCGATGTCGATGATGCCGGCGAACCTGTCCAGCGGCGCGCCATAGTAGCTGTAGAACTCGTAGCCCTCGTCGTTGCGGTACCCCAGCATGTCCATCAGGGCCAGCGACGATTCCTCTTCCCAGTTCTTCACGTGCCGCTGGATGTGCGGGAGCCCCGCCGCCAGGTCCTGCGCGAGTCCCCGTTCCAGGCCCTGCCGAACACGTGACATGCAGAGCGTGTTCTGGGGCACGTCCAGCGCGCTGAACCCGAAGATGTAGAACGGCTCTTCGGACCGGACGTTCTGACGGACCCAGGCCCGCAACTCGCCGAAGCGGATTCCGTGCAACTCCCTCGCCTGGCCCACGCTCTGCCAGCCCATGACCAGCAGCAGGAGCCCGACCACCGCCGGCACGACCAACCGCGGCCTCGGCAGGCGCTCGAGCGCGGCCAGCCCCGCGACGAAGAACAACGGCAGGGCCGGCAGCATCCAGTAGGCCCGCAGTTGCCGCGTGCCGAGGAAGAGCGCGAGCCAGCAACAGGCCAGCAACGTGACGCTGCGCAGGACGGCGGACTCGGGCCTGCCCCGCTCTCGCCAGGCCATGACCGCGCCCCAAGCGACCAGCGGCGGGAAGAGCCAGCCGGCGCCGCGCAACGCCGTCACGATCTCGTCACCCCACTTCAGCCAGGGCGATTTGTCGTCGGCGACGTTGAGCATGCGCAGCTTCACGTATTTCAAGGGATCGAACAACGGCGTGCCGGCGGCCACGGCGAACACGGCCACCGAGACCAGCACGAAGGGGAACGCCGTCGCCACGCCGCGGCGCAGGCCGTGCTGCCGGACCAGGTCGCACAGGATGAAGACGACGAACAGGGAACCGTGCAGCTTCATCCCCGCGCATAGCCCGAAGGCGATCGCCCCGAGGAAGAACGGCTGCTTCAACCGCCCAAAGTCCGACCGGTAGTACCCCAGCAAACCGAGGACCCCGAACAGGGTCGTGAGCGTGTCGGGCCGGGCGACGACATCGCACCAGACGGTGTTGTAGGCGAGCAGGTACAGAGCCGCGGCCACGAACGGCGCCCAGCGCCGGCTGTCGCCGCGCAGGACGGCGCGGCCCAGCGCGAACACGACGGCCGCGGTGAGCAGGTCGGCGAGCAGCATGAGCGTCCGGTAGACCCGCACGTAGGTGTCCGGATGGTTGTGGAAATCGCGGTAGGCGTCGGCGACGAGATTTGTTCCCAGGCCCGATGCATGCCCAGCCTGGGTTACCTTGGCAACGTACGTTGCGAGGGAAGTCGCCCCGATGACCCAGCTCTCCAGGTACATGCGCTGGGGCGGCGCGTTCCCGAACCAGACCAGGAAGCCGCCGTTGTACGCAGTGTCGTCGTCGATGGTCACGTGAGGCGAACCAATGCCCAGGTTCGGGATCTTCAGGGCCAGCGACAGGATGAGGGCCGCGAGCAGCACGCCGCGCGTCGTGTACCACGTCTTGTCCCTAGTCAAGGTCGCCTCCGTTCCCCATGGGCGCGATGTCTTCAGCGGTCGCGCGAAAGGTCCACAGCTTGTTGCCCGCGAAGTTGGCCACCAGCGAGGAGCCGATGGCGCACATCTGGGCCACCTCGGGCGACAGCCCTGCCCGACTGACCAGGAGTTTCAGTGTCAGGAGGTTCATCCCCATGGCCAGGAGGTTGACGATGAGGAACCTGGTGAACTCGCCCGTGGTCCGCGCGCGCCCTATCCGGAATGTCCAGGACCGGTTAATGAAGTAGCTGTTGACGGTACCCGCCAGATACCCGCACGCCGAGGCGACCACCATCGGCACGCCGGCCAGGCGGAACAGGACAATGAAGAGACCGTACTGGATGGCGGTGTTGAGCCCGCCAACGAGCCCGAACCGGAGGAACTGTGCGCCCGTGTTCATTGGTCGAAGTTCACTTCTTCGGCAACGATGTACAGGGGGCGGTTCTTGATCTCCTCGTAGATGCGGCCGATGTACTCGCCAAGCACGCCGAGGCAGATGAGCTGGATGCCCCCCAGGAACAGGATGGCCGAGAACGTGCTGCTCCATCCCGGGATGACGGTCTGCGGCGCCACGTAGTGGACCACGACCCCGTAGATCATGAAGAAGAAGCTCACCGCCGAAGCCGCCAGCCCGAGGCCCGAGGCGAGCCGCAGCGGCACCTGCGAGAACGCCAGCAGGCCATCGATGGCGAACTTCAGCATCTTGTTGAACGGGTACTTCGTCTCGCCGGCAAATCGCTGGTGGCGCACGTAGGTCACTGCGCACTGGCGGAACCCGATCCAGCTGACCATGCCCCGCACGAAGCGCGCGCGCTCGCGCATGGCATTGAATTCGTTGAGCACGCGGCGGTCGATCAACCGGAAGTCGCCTGTGTCGACCGGGATCTCCACCGACGTCAGCCGCTTGAGGAGGCGGTAGAACATCTTCGCCGTGAAGAGCTTGAACCAGCTCTCGCCCTCGCGCTTCTCCCGCAGGCCGTAGACCACCTGGTAGCCCTCGCGCCACTTCGCGACCATCTCGGGGATGACCTCGGGCGGATCCTGAAGGTCGGCGTCGATGACCACGACGGCGTCCCCCCGGCTCCGGTCCATGCCGGCGGTGATCGCGAACTGGTGCCCGAAGTTGCGCGAGAAGCCGACCAGCTTGTAGCGGGGATCGGCGGCGCAGATCGCCCGCGCCAGTTCCGCCGTGCGGTCCCGGCTCCCGTCGTTGACCATGACGATCTCGTAGGCGAGGCCGGACCGGTCCATGACCTCGGTCAGCCTGGCCGCCATCTCGCCGATCACCAGTTCCTCATTGTAGAGCGGCACGACGATGCTGATCTCAGGCTTCATGCGAATCCCTCCCATCCAGCGCGGATGATGCCGAAGCAGCCGGCGGCCCGGTTCACGCCGGGGCACCGGCTTCCATCGTCATTGCCAGGTAACGGGTACGTTTTCGGGTGGCGACTACCAATCCTGAGAGGGAAATCGCCAGGCCCGACCCGAACCACCAGTAGATTTCGTACATATCCATCCCGAAGGCACCCAGGGCCAGGCGGACAATGATGAACCCGGCCCCCGCCTTGGCCGTCGACTCGAGGAAGTCGAGTTCCCGGAGGTGCTTGACGGCCTGGCGCCTGAGCGGACCCTGCAGCGTGGCGCCCCGGGCCGCCCGGCGCAGGGCCACGGCCTGGGCCCGCAGGTCGAAGGCGGCGCGCCTGAAGGTCATCAGCATGACCGTGACGAAGCCGACGAAGACGATGAACCCCTGGATCCCGAGGTTCGTGGCAACTTCGAGGTACAGGTTGTGGGTGTCCTGGGAACGCTCGAAGCGCGCGTAGCGGACCACCGGGAAGGAAGCCACACCGACGCCGAAGGGGTGCTCCTGGAAGACCACGATGGCATCCTTGAGGATCTGGATGCGGGCGATCTTGGAGCCGCCCTCGACTTCCTTGCCGCCGATGCTCTTGAACCGCCCGACGTACTGCTGCGGGATCAGGGGCACGGCGACCAGCCCGATGCCCAGGACGATCGCGGCGAAGCGCAGCTTCTTCTTCTGCTGGAACCACACCCACAGCAGGAGCGCGAGGAGCCCGATGTACGACGTCCGCGAACCCGAGTAGATGACGCAGATCATCGACGTGACCAAAACGGCGAGCAGGCCCAACCTCAGGAGCCAGTTCCGGATGGGCAGGAACAGGAAGACGACGAACGGCAGGCTGCCGAGTGAGACACCCCCGAGACTGTTGGGATGGCCGTACTGGCCCACCGCCCCGTGCAGGCGCATGATGCCCTGGCTCTGCCAATAGAGGCCGCCGCTGATCAGACCCTGGGTCGCTTCCAGGGTGATGTAGAAAACGGAGAAGAGGAAAGCGGCCAGGAAGGCCTTCATGACCTTGGGGGTGTCGACCATCGCCGAGATGAGAAACGCCAGGACGGCGAACTTGCAGACGCGGTCATTGAAGACCATCGGGGCGTAGTACTGGTCAGCGGCGAAAGGGACCTGGATCGCGATGACGATGAACAGGCCGATCATCCACAGGATAAGCGGCCGGGAGCGCCCGATGGCGGGGGGCTGCCTGACCAGCCGCAGGACGGCGCAGATCGAGGCGGCCAACCCCAGGAGGAACTCGAACCTGACCGCCCTGAGCAGGTCCATCCGCTCGTTGACGCTGATGTACCGGGCGACGACGAACGCGAGGAAGACCAGCAGGTAGAACATGTCTGTTCTTGGGTACGAAGGAAGCCGGACCCCGGACGAGGCCCCGTCAAGCGATCCCGTTGCTTTGGCGCCCCGCTGGATTGCGTCCATTCAGGTCTGTACCAATCCGGGCTGAAGTTGAGGGACCCCAACTGCCGTGGCGCCAAGGGTTTGCCGAAGGCCGCGGCCGCGGACATCACGGAGTCGGCAGACAGTGTCTGGCAAGTGGCTGTGAAGCGCAAGGGGAAGTCGCGGCCCCCGGACGGCGGCGCGGCCCCCGCGCGGCGATGCCGATCGACGGCTGCCGTGCGAGAAACCCTGTGGTATGCCAGAGTTTCGGGCGCTATCCTTGGCTCCGGCGGATCGACGTGAGCGGACGCAGGAAGGACCAGCTTGAGCCACCCCTCGCCCCCTGCCAGCATCAAACCAGGGCCGCCCCCTACCGGAAATCGCCCGGGCGTGCGGGCCCTGCGTCCCTACCTGTCGCTTCTGCGGGGCCAGGAACCCGCCATGGTCGGCGCCGGCCTGCTCATGTCGGTGGCTACGGCCATCAGCCTGGCGATCCCCCTGGTCGCCGGACGCTTCGTCGATTCGTTCGGCCCATCCGCCGCCGCTTCCCGCGGTCCGGGCACGACCCAGCTGTGGTGGCTCGGCGCGCTGCTCGTGGTCCAGCTGATCGGGTCCTTCCTCTTCTCCGTACTTTCAGGCCGCCTGGCATTGCGGACGGTCACCCGCCTGCGCCGTCGGCTCTTCGCCCACCTGCTCGAGTTGCCGGCCCTGTTCTTCGCCGGCCAGAAAACCGGCGACCTGTCGAGCCGCGTAACCGGCGACGTAGGGGCCATCCAGTACGTGATGACCGGCGGCCTGATCAGCCTGGCGCGCGCGCTGCTGACGCTCACCGGCGCGCTGGTGCTGATGTTCCGCCTGAACCCGCGCCTGACGATGGTGGTCCTGCTGCTGATCCCGGCGACAACCGCGCTGGTCCGGCTGTTCGGCACCCGCCTGCGCAAGCTCTCGCGGCGGATGTACGACGGGTTGGGCCGCATCAGCAGCCACGTGCAGGAGACGGTGGTCGGCATCGGCACGTTGAAGGTCTACAACAACCAGCTGCACGAGAAGCAGCGGTTCGAGGAGATCATCGACGGCTACAAGCGCGACGGTTACCACCGCGCCTGGATTTCCGCGGCCCTGGAAGCCGGCATCCAGCTGGTCCTGTGGGTGTGCCTGATCGGGGTCGTGGTCTACGGCTTCGTGCTCGCGGCCCGGGGCCAGGCCACCAGCGGCCAGCTCGTCGCCTTCCTGCTCCTGGCCTTCCGCGTGGCCATGCCGCTCTCGTCGCTGACCAGCCTCTACGCCGAACTGCAGGGAGCGGCGGCGGCGGCCGGACGGCTCGAGGACATCTTCGCCCAGGTGCCCGAGCGCGATCCCGGCAAGCCGGTGCCCCCGGCCCGCCATGCGCCGGCGGCCATCCGGTTCGAAGGCGTGGGCTTCCGCTATCCCGGGATGAGCGCCGACGTCGACGTGCTCAAGGGCCTCGACCTGGACATCCGGGCCGGGCAATGGATCGGGATCGTCGGCCCTTCCGGTTCCGGCAAGACCACGCTCGCCGGCCTGCTGATGGGCCTTTATCCCCCCAGTGAGGGTCGCCTGTGCCTGGATGGGAGACCGTACGACGAGTTCGACCCTGCCGACCTGCGCGCGGCCATGGCCTTCGTCGCCCAGGACCCCGTCCTGTACGACGTGAGCCTGGCGGAGAATATCCGGTTCGGGCTGGCCGGCACGACGCCGGCCCTGATCCGCGCCGCTGCCGAGCGCGCCGGGGTGACCGAATTCGCCGACCGCCTGCCCGAGGGGCTGGACACCGTCACGGGCGAGCGCGGCGTGCGCCTGAGCGGGGGGCAGCGACAGCGCATCGCCCTGGCCCGCGCGTTCCTGCGCGACCCGGGAATCCTGATCCTGGATGAACCGACCAGCGCCCTGGACGCGACCAGCGAGGAAGCCATCCGGCAGGCCATGCGGACCCTGATGCAGGGGCGCACCGCCGTGGTCATCGCCCACCGGCTGTCCCTGGTCCGGGAGCTGGACCGGATCGTCGTGGTTGCCGGGGGCCGGATCGTCGAAAACGGGCGCCACGACGACCTCCTGGCGGCCGGCGGGCTGTACGCCTCGCTGTACCGGGCGCAGCAAAATCCATCATAAGACAATTCTAAATCGCAAATACTGGGTTGACGCAGTGATCTGCTGCTGATATGATGAATGGGCGTCGGAAAACGTGGGCCACATCCCGCGGTCAGGGGATACAGGCCGCGAGCAGGGAATACAGGGGGATCGGCCCGATCCGGGCAGGAGGGACAGGTCATGATCAAGAAAAGTTACCGCAAGCCTGAGGTGAAGACGCGCAAGCTTGAGCTCGGCGTGTTCGGAGACTACGGCAGCAACGGGAGCGACGGTTCCCGCCCGACCCCGATCTCGATCATCGACACCTTGAACCTTCACCAGGACTGACCGGCGACCGTTCGCGGACAGCCCGGGTTGCACGCGGGACCGCCCCTGTCTGGGGCGGTCCTTTGCTTCTGCCCGGGGCCGTGCGGCAACGCCCTTGCCAGCGCCCGAGGCGGGCAGCTAGGATGCGCGGTGCCCGTGCAGAAGCCGCCCCCGGGAACGCGGCCGCACCACAGCAGACCAGGGAGCAGACGATGCAGGTGATGAAGGAGCGGTGCCGCGCGGCACGACAGGCCGGGACCAGGGGGGCGCCGGCGCGCACCCGGTTCGCGGCAGCGGCGACGGCAGTGGCGCTGGCGGCCATCTTTTTGGCGCGGCCCTCCGCGGCCGTCGAGCCGCCGGCCGGGCGTTGGAGCCTGGGCGTCGAGGGCGGCATCATGAAGCTGCAGGAAGGCAGCTGGGACTACAGCGCGGCCGACCAGTTCGGGCGCGTGCGCCTCGGGCGCGGCCTCAGCCGCCACTGGAGCCTGCACGCCGCCTGGATGCAGGGCTACGTGAGGCCGGGCGTGTCGGCCCGCGGACAGGACGCCGGCTGGACGCTCACCGCGACTCCTCCCTACCACACCCTGATGCGGCAGCCGATGCTCGAGCTGGAACACCGGCTGTCGCCCGAAGCGCGGTTCAGCCCGACGCTGGTGTTCGGCGTGGGCGTGACGAAGTGGCGTGTCATCGATCCCACCAGCGGCGCCGGCGGCTGGTTTCCCAGCGGTGACACGGTCATCGGCTACGACGTCGACGGGAACGAAGCCGCGCTGTCGGCGACCGACCTGACGTTCGGCTTCGGCCTGGGGCTCGACGTGGTGCTCACGCAGTCGCTGCGCGTGGGCCTGGGCGCCCGCTACCAGGTGCTGCAGGGGAACGGCCTGGACAACATCGGCCTGAGCGAGCGCTGGGGTCCCGACCACGTGGACGCCAACACGGCGCTGGCCAGCGCGTGGGCCGGCCTGACCTGGTGGTTCGGCTCGAACGACGCCGACCGCGACGGCGTGCCCGACAAGATCGACCAGTGCCCGAACGCGGCCGAGGATCGCGACGGCTACAACGACGGCGATGGCTGTCCCGACCCGGACAATGACGGCGACGGCCTGCTGGACGCCGTGGACGCGTGCCCGAACCTGGCCGAGGACTTCGACGGCTGGCGCGACACCGACGGCTGCCCCGACCTGGACAACGATGGCGACGGCGTGCCCGACGCGCGCGACAAGTGCCCCGACGCGGCCGAGGACATCAACGGCTTCCAGGACAACGACGGCTGCCCCGACCAGGACACCGACAGCGACGGCGTGCCCGACATGCGCGACAAGTGCCCGGGCACCGAGGCCGACTCGCTGGTGGACAAGGACGGCTGCCCGGTGGCCGTGCCGGTCAGCCCCGACCACGCCGAGTACCACCCGGCCCCGGTCGCCGCGGACTTCGTGCTCGACGGCGTGGCCTTCGCGACCGGCAGCGCCGTGCTGATGACCGAGGCGCGCGCGCAGTTGCAGGACATCGCCGCCTGGGCGGCCGGCGAACCGGGGACAATCGAGATCCGCGGCTACACGGACGCGTCCGGGGATCCGGAAGCGAATCGCGCCCTCTCCCTGCGCCGCGCGGAAGCCGTGCGCGACACCCTTGTCGCAATGGGTCTGCCGGCAGCGCGCCTGCAGACGGCCGGCTACGGCGCGTCCGATCCGTTGGCGGACAACGACACGCCCGAGGGGCGGGCGCGGAACCGGCGCGTGGAGATCCGTCGCCTCCCCTGAGGTGGAACGGCAAGGCATGGGCCTCGAACACGACGTTGGCGAACAGTCCTCGGGCCTTCGGCCCTGC
>CAIOLW010000105.1 GCA_903859215.1 uncultured bacterium
ACTGCTCGATGGGCGCCGGCTCGAAGCGCGCCCCGCTGGCGGGCGAGGCGCCGGCCACCGCTGCCGCTGCCGCGTCGGGGCAGGCGGGGGAGCCGTTGCGGAAGTAGTTGCGCCGGCGCAAGTGCGCAGCGCGCGATGATCGGCAACAACGAAGACACCCCGGCGCCGTCCGGGGTGTTTTCGTTCCGGCCCGCGGCCGGGAAACCAGGAGTGAACGATGACCAGCAGCGGCAAGCGCATCCTCGAACGCGACGGCCACTTCATGAACATCGCCGATGCGTCCGACGGCAAACTGATCCTGCTGATCACAACCACCGAAGCGGGCGTCGCCGACGGATTCACGATCGGCCTGAATCCCGCGTCGCTGGCCGAGCTGCGGGCGGCGGCGCGGCCGGGCACGTTTGCGTGGGAGATTCGTGACGGGTCGCTGCGCATCGAAGGGCACGAGACGGGGTGGACGCTGGCGTTCGCCATGACTTCGCCGCCATTCTCGCGCGCGAAGCTGGTGCTGACGGCGGCCGAGACGGCGCGGTTTCGGGCGGAGGTTCTTGGGGGGTCGGTGCATTGAACGCGCCGCGCGAGCCCGCACTTGCGCCGGCGCAACTTTTCCGTGCCCAAACTGCCCGCGCCCAGGCCACCCTCATCGCCCACCTCTCGGGTGACAACCTCGGCTCCCTGGTGGAATTCACGGCCGTCGAAGAAATCCACCGCCGCTACCCCGACGGCGTCCGCACCATGGCCGACGGCGGCGCCTTCAGCACCCTGGCTGGCCAGCCCACCGACGACGGCGAGATGACCCTCGCCCTGGCGCGCTCGTTGGTGGAACGCAAAACCTACGACGCGGTCCACGCCAAGGCCGCCTACGTGCGCTGGCGGAACTCTGGCCCCTTCGACTGCGGCACCACCATCGCCAACGCGCTGGCCGGCGTGCCGACGCCGCAAAGCCAGGCCAACGGCGCCCTGATGCGCGTCGCCCCCCTCGGCATCTTCGGCGCCCGGCGCGCCACCCTGGATGAGGTCGCCACCCTCAACCAAGTCGCCCCCCTCAACCAAGTCGCCACCTGGGCCGAACGCGACGCCGCGCTCACACACCCGCACCTGATTTGCCGCCAGGCGAACGCGCTCTACGCGATGGCCATCGCCCACGCGATCCGGACAGGCCCGACGCCGGCCGAACTCCACGACTTCATCCGCGCCCAGGCGGTCGCCCGCAACGTCGAGCCGGCACTGATGGAAGTCATCGCGCAGTCGGCCACCCAGCCGCCGGCTACCTACACGCGACAGATCGGCTGGGTTCTCATCGCGCTGCACAACGCGCTGTGGCAGTTGCTCCATGCGCCGTCGCTGGAGGAGGGGATCGTCGGCACGATCATGTGCGGCGGCGATACCGACACGAATGCGGCGATTGCGGGTGCTTTGCTGGGTTCTGTGTACGGTATGCAGGCGGTGCCGGAACGCTGGACAGCCACGTTGGCGAACTGCCGCGCGGACCAGGGCGAGCCAACGGCGCCGACGCGAAGGCCGCAGCAGTACTGGCCGGTCGATGCGGCGGATCTGGCGGCGAAGTTGCTTGGTTGAGCGCGGGTGCCCAGCGTGCGCCGGCGCAAGTGACTGAAACGGCGCAGCCGCTTATGTCGCGGGGGCAGATGGTTGACCTATCAACCATCTGGCGCGGTCCAAACGCATCACGCAGCGGGGAAAAATGGTTGATAGGTCAACCATCTGCCCCGGCTACATGTCATGCGCGCCCCTTGACGAGACCCCCCGCCCGTGGTCCTCTCGTCCCCAAACGGGGGGAGGTCCATGATGTCGACACGCCAAGCTCGTCTGCCCATTGCCCTGCTGATCCTGCTCGTCACCCTGACCATGCTGTCCGCCTGCGCGACCACCCGCAGCGCCCTCGACGGCGCCTGGGAGTGCGTCCAACCGGCCCCGACCTCGCCCGACCAGCGCGAGATCAAGGTCATCGCCGATGGCCACTTCGCATTCGGGGTTCCCTCGGCGGGACCGCAAATGACCGCCGGCGGCGGCACCTGCTCCTACAACGGCCATCAGTACACCGAGACGGTGGCGTACCACTGGGTGCCCGGGCTGGTCGGCCGGACCATCGTCTTCGACTGCGTCCTGAAGGACGGCCTCTGGCACCACAAGGCGGCCTTCGAGGCCGCCGGCCAACACTTCAACATCGACGAGGTGTGGCGGCGGGTGGGAACGCCGAAGCCGGACGGCACCAGCGGCCGCGAGTCGGGGACTTGCGCCGGCGCAAGTCGGCAAAAGACTGTGAAACAACGAATTGGGCAACAGCCCCCCGCGGCGGAAACGTCTCTGCGGGGGGCAGCTCTTCATGTGGCCAAGATATATCTTATGATATCTTGTTGATAATGAATGTATCTTAAAATACCATGACGGAAGGCGCTCCCGTCAAGCCAACCCAGAGGCCCCATGCCCCAGATCTTCTGTCCCCACTGCGAAACGACGCGCCAGGTGCAGTCGGTCACGGCGACCGAGCACGTCGTCGTGCGCGGCGAGGCCATCCCCGTCGTCCTCGAGCACCGCGCCTGCGAGGCTTGTGGCGCCAGCTTCGACCGTCCCGATGCGCCCAACGCCACGGCCCTCGCCTTCACCACCTATCGCCAGAGGGCCGGACTGCTGCCCCCCGACGAGATCCGCGCGTTCCGGACGGCGCACGACCTGACGCAACACGAGCTCAGCCGCCTGCTGGGCTGGGGCGGCGCCACGATCAGCCGGTACGAAAACGGGGCGCTGCAGGACGATGCGCACGATCGCGCGCTGCGCCTGCTGATGCGGCCGGGCAACCTGCTGGCGCTGCTCGAGCGGCATCCCGAGGCGCTCGCGGCGGACAAGCGGCGCGCCACGTTCCAGCGATTGCGCGATACGGCAAAGCCCGGCCCCGGCCTGCTGGCGGATCTCGAAGCGCTGCTGGCGGCGCGCGAACCCGACGAAACCAGCGGTTTCCAGCGATTCTCCCTGGCGAAGTTCTTCAGCGCGGCGCTGTTCTTCTGTCGCGACGAGGCCGCCCCGCGCGCCACCCTGAACGGTCTACTGTGGCGCGCCGACTTCACGCACTACCGCGACCACGCGGTGTCGATCACCGGCGCCCGCTACCTGCGCGGTCCCCGCGGCCCGGTCGCCGACCGGCACAATCTCCTCTTCTCGTATCTGCAGGATTGCACGGGCCAGCTGGTGGTCGAGGAGCGCGGCCAGGAGGAACCACCGACAGAGGCTCTGCGCGCCATCGCCTCGCCCGACCTGGGCCTGTTCTCGGACCTGGAATTGCGCACGCTGCTGGCGGCGAAGGGAAGCGCGGCCCCCACCCGGGACGAACGCGGCTATCGGGAAACATCCCCCGGCGAAGCCATCTCCTACCGCTACGCCCAATCCCTGCGCCGTTGAAAATCGGTCCCGCGAAAGACGCTTTACCATTGTGCGGCGACCGCACAAAGTATATGATATTCCTGCAAAAATACGACGCCTTCCGTCCTGGCTCGCTGCCGGGTCTGTCCGCGCCGCTCCTTGGCCCACCTCTGCTGCCGAAGGAATGAAGCCGTGCGCAAGCCCGCCCTCTTGCTCGCCCCCCTGCTCGCCCTCCTGCTGGTCCTCACCATGTCCGGCGCCGCCCGCGCCCAGGTTGGTCCCCTGCTCTGGGAAGACAACTTCGACACGCTGGACAACTGGCTGAAGATCACCGGCAACGGCAGCTGGGGCTGGGGCAACGGCGAGCTCGAGTACTACCACGGCGACAACGTGTCGGTCGCGGACGTGCCGGGCGAGACCGGCAACAAGGCGCTGCGCATCATCGCCAAGGCGCAGAGCGGCGCCGGCATCGTCGACCAGTGGGGCAACGCGCTCAACTACACGTCGGGCAAGGTGACGACCGAATCGTTCGTGTCGGTGAAGTACGGCCTGATCGAGGCGCGCGTGCGCGTGCCCAACCTGAACAACGGCGGCTGGCCCGCGCTGTGGATGCTGGGCACCACGACGCTGAACTGGCCCAACAGCGGCGAGGCCGACCTGTTCGAGATGGGCGCCTCGAAGGCGTTCCGCGACCTGCACGACACGCACAACGGCGGCACCGGGCTGAACAACTCGACGGTCAACCAGATGACGGGCGCGAACCTCATCTATTATTCGCCGGGCGCGGTCAACGCGGGCAACCCGTCGGGCGCCGCGAGCATCGCCTACGACCCGACCGACATCTACGACCGTCCCTACTACGACCAGACCAACGGGTTCAACGACCGCTTCGTCATCTACCGCCTCTACTGGGACGCCACGACGATGCGCATGACCGTGACCGATAACGGCGTCGAGCACGACCTCTACGAGCACCCGTTCACGATCACGGCCGACTCGGACGAGTTCCAGAAGCCGTTCTACCTGATCGCGAACCTGGCCATCGGCGGCGCCTACACCGACTGCTACCGACTGGGCGATCCGGCGAGCGGCCTGCCCATCTCGATGCCGCTGCCGGCGACGATGTACGTCGACTACGTGCGCGTCTACCAGTGGAACGGCCAGGGCGAGGTGCGCCTGGGCCCGCCGGTCAACAAGCACGGCACCTACGGCCTCTACACCGACCTGACGCCGACTGCCGACCACGTCACCGTCGGCACCGACGCCAACATCTACGTGTGGGAAAGCACGCTCGTCGACGGCACCACCCCGCCGTACGAGGGGAGCAACGTCCTGGCGTGGAAGACGAACGGCAAGGGCTGGTTCGGCGCGGGCATCATGTCGATGCAGCCGCTGAACCTGTTCGACTTCGGCGCCGGCTGGCTCAAGTTCCGCATCAAGATCCCGGCGAACGTCACCTTCAAGATCGGCATCATCGACAAATGGGGGAACCAGAACTACGTCGAGTTCCCCGCGAACACGACGAAGTACGGCCTGGTGCGCAACGGCCAGTGGGGCCAGGCGGCGATCCCGGTGATCGACATCCGCGGCACGGCGATGGACCTGCGCATGCTGAGCTACTCGTTCGTGATCCTCGAGCAGTACGGCGCGTCGTGCGAATTCGCGCTCGATGACATCTACTGGGACGCCGGCTACACCGCGGGCACCGACACGCCGTCCGGCACGCCCGCCAGCGCGCTGCTGATGGCCAACGCGCCGAACCCGTTCAACGCGACGACCGAGCTGCGCTTCGCGATGCCGACGGGCGGCCAGTACGTCATCAACGTGTACGACGCCGCGGGCGCGCGCGTGCGCACGTTCAACGGACTGGGCCAGGCCGGCCTGAACACCGTGCCGTGGGATGGCCGCGACGACAACGGCGCCAATGCGGCGTCGGGCGTGTACTACTACCGGCTCGAGACGGGCGGCGGGGCGGACACCGGGAAGATGGTGTTGTTGAAATAGCGCGCACTTGCGCCGGCGCAAGTCGCCGGGCACGCAAGTCACTGGGAACGCAAGTCACTGGGCACGCAAGCCGCCGGTGTTGGGGGCGTCGGCGAATTCGGCGGCCTCGACAACGCCACGCGCAGTCCGGCCGGCTCGTTGAATTAAAGACGCAAGCCGTCGACTTTCGTGGCAAGGCACCAGAGTCCGCGGTCGGTGGTCACGTCGCTCAACGAGAAATCAGGGCCGGTTCAAGCGGGCCGGGCTGCTTGGGGTGGCCCGCCGCCGGCCATGGGGGATGAATCCCCGCCAAGGGGAGACTCACGTAACAGCACCCGGGCGGGGCCCCGCGCAATTCATTGTCAAATATATCAGTTACAACGTTACAGTCGCCAACACACGAACCTGGCGGCCACGGCGCAGACAAGCCGCTCGGCGGTGATCTTGCAAAATTTCACACTATCTGATATGATATTCGACGACCCAGTTGGCACTATTCCGAGGAGTCGCCCGATGCCCCGTCGCCTATCCGTCTGCCTGGTTCTTGTCTTCCTGGCCGCCGCCACCTCCAGCCTGGCCGCCACGAAGAAGGCCCTCTTCGACAATACGCACGCCGAGACGGCCGGCAACGCCGACTGGGTCATCGACGCCGAACAGCCCCTGCCGGTGCCCGACCAGAGCACCATCAAGCCGGGCACGGCGCGCACCGTCTGGCTGGGCGCCATCTCGTCGTGGGCCGTCGACCTGGTCAAGCGCGGCTACCAGGTGGCCACGCTGACCACGGCCAACGGCATCACCTACGGGAACGCGGGCAACCCCTACGACCTGTCGAAGTACGATGTCTTCATCGTCGACGAGCCGAACACGCGCTTCACGCGCGCCGAGTCGACGGCGGTCTTCAACTACGTGCGCGACGGCGGCGGGCTGGTCGCGGTGAGCGATCACGCCGTCTCGGACCGGAACGGCGACAATGTCGACTCGCCCCAGGCCTGGGGGCGGCTGGACCGCTTCCACCTGTTCGGCGCCCACTTCGACAGCACGGGCGAGGGCACCAGCGCCACCAACAACATCGTCCAGGACAGCTACAACATCGACACGGCCCTCGACAACCCGATCATTCGCGGCGCCAGCGGCAACGCCGCCGCGATCTCCTTCCACAACGGCACGACGATGCACCTGTACCCCGCCGCGAACGCCAGCGTGCGCGGCGACATCTGGATGACCGGCAGCGCGCACGGCACCACCGGGGTGATGGTGGCCCATTCCACCTACGGCAGCGGGCGCGTCGTCTTCATCGGCGACAGCTCGCCCTGCGACGACGGCAGCGCCGCCTCGGGCAACAGCAGCATCTTCGACGGCTGGGGCGAGGCGGCGGGGAACGACAGCCTCGTGATCATGAACGGGACGATGTGGGCCACCCGGGTGGCCGGCGACACGCAGGCGCCCTCGGTGGCGGTGGGCAGCGCCAACGGCGCCGAAGTGTGGGCGTGCGGCAGCAGCCACAACATCACCTGGACGGCCACCGACAACGTGGCGGTCGTCTCGGTCACCATCGACTACTCGCTCAACAACGGCGCGTCCTGGATCACGCTCGCCAGCGGGCTGGCCAACAGCGGCACGTACGGCTGGACGATTCCCAACACGCCGACCACCCAGGGCCTGGTCCGGGTGACGGCGTACGACGCGGTGCCGCTCTCGGCCGGCGATGTCAGCAACGCGACGTTCACCATCGCCGACCAGACGGCCCCCACGGCAACACTCAGCGCGCCCGACGGCGGCGAGACCATCGCCTCCGGCAGCACGCAGAACATCACCTGGTCGGCCGCCGACAACGTGGCGGTGACCGCCATCGACCTCTATGTCTCCATCGACAACGGCGCGAACTACAGCCTGATCGCCAGCGGCGAGGCCAACGACGGCACGTACGACTGGCTGGTCCCCGCCGCCTCCACGGCCGAGGCCCTTGTGCGCGTGGTGGCTCAGGACGCGGCGGGCGGCGCCGCGCAGGACGAGAGCAACGCGGTCTTCTACATCGGCTCGAGTTCGGGCGCGGGCGACCTGCCGACATCGTTCGGGCGTGTGCTCGTGATGCAGAACCGGC
>CAIOLW010000106.1 GCA_903859215.1 uncultured bacterium
CGTGGAACTCTCGTTCGTGGAACTCTCGTTCGTGGAACTCATGGCGCTTCCGTCCCGTGGTGGTGGCAGCCGCACGCCACCCAGGCGCGCGTGCCGTCCGCGTAGTGCTCGCGCTTCCACACCGGCAGGCGCTCCTTGATGGCGTCGATGACCCAGCGGCAGGCGGCAAAGGCTTCCTGCCGATGTGCCGAAGCGGCGATGACGACGACCGCCGCCTCGCCCAGTCCCAGCAGGCCGTGGCGATGGGCCGCGGCCACCCGCACCGGCGCGAAGCGGGCGGCGGCCTCGGCGAGGATGCGCTCGCCCTCGGCCAGCGCGAGCGCCTCGTAGGCTTCGTATTCGAGCGCCGTGACGGCGCGCCCGTCGTTGTAGTCGCGCACGCGCCCCTCGAAGATGACCACGCCGCCGCAGGCGAGGTCCGCGCGCGGCAGCAGGTCGGCCGGGGCCGGCAGCGGGTCGGTTTGCAGCCGGAACACGGCTAGCCTCCCGAGACCGGCGGGATGAAGGCGACCTCGTCGCCCTCGCCCAGCGGCGTCCCGAACGGCACGTACTTCGCGTTCACGCTCACGCGCAGGTCGGCCGCGCCGAGAGGGAACACGTGGCGCGCGCACAGGTGCGTCCACAGGTCGGCGGCCGTGCGGAAGTCGCCGGCGACATCCTCGGCGCCCGTGCCGGCGGCGTCGCGCAGCTGCGCGAAGTAGCGGACCCTGACGTTCATCATTCGCTCCCGACGCGCGTGTGACCAAGCAGCCAGCCCGGCAATTCGGGCTCGGCGTAGGCGGCGTCCCAGCTGTTGTGGCCGGCCTCCGGGTACAGCGTCAGGCGCGTATTTCCCGCCTCGCGGCCGGCTTCCTGCCCCAGGCGCCGGACCTCCTGCACCATCGAGATGGTCTCGTTCGGATCGACGACGTCGTCCCGCAGCCCGTGGAAGGCCCACACCGGGAACCCGGCGGCGCGCGCCGCCACCGCGCCCACGTCGCCGTAGCCGCAGACGGGCGCCAGGCACGAGAACAGTTCGGGATGGCGCGAGCCGATCACCCAGGTCCCGTGCCCGCCCTGCGACAGGCCGGTCAACGCGATGCGGGCCGGGTCGATGTTCCACTGCGCGCGCGCGTCGGCGATCGCCGCCAGCACGAGGTCCTCGTGCTGCTCCCACTCCGCGTCGGACGAGGGCTTCTGCGGCATCACCACCACGCACGGCCACAGGTCGGGTCGCGCGGCGACGGCCGGCGCCAGACCGACCTGCGTCTGCTTCACGCCGTCGGTGCCGCACTCGCCCGAGCCGTGCAGGAACACGACCAGCGGCCAGGCGCGCGCCGGGTCGTAATCCTCCGGCACGCGCACGGCGACGCGGTGGGCTGTCCCGTCCACGACGACCTCCCGGCTGACCGTTCCGCCGGCCGCCGCGCCTGCGGCGACGGCCAGAAGGGCCGCAATGACCAGTGGTTTCAACGTTTTCATCCCCACTCCCGGACCCGCGGCCCGACTCCCCGGCACGGCAAACGGCCCACGCACCCTGGACCGGGGAAGCTAGCACGGGCAGGGGTGCCCGGCCAGCGGGAGCCCGGCCGAAGCCGGGGGATTGTCGGCGACGGGCATGTTGCGGTATCTTTGGGGACGCATCCACGCCCCTGGATCAACCGCCAGCCATCCCGGAGGAAGGCATGCCTGCCCACTTCACGTCCCCGGGTCGACGCCACGCCAGCGCATCGCGCGCATGGCCCGCGTCCATCGCCCTGTTCGTGCTCGCCCTGGTGGTGGGCGCCTGCTCCGATTCGGTGAGCCCTCCCGCCGACTCCGGCAACCAGCTCAACCCGGTCAACGGCACCTTCACGCTCAAGGACATCTCGCTGCCCGGCCCCGGGGGCGCGGACATGCTGCTGCGCCTCGAGGGCTCGGACCTGCAGACCGACCCCGCCACCGGCACCGTGTCGCTGTCGGTGCAGGTGCGCAACCTGTCCGACCGCGACGTAAACGCGCCGCTGGTCGTCTGGCTGCGCGAGATGCGGCCGGCGGACGTCGTGCCGCTGAACGCGGACTTCGGCCAGCCGCGGCCCGACAAGGTCGACACGTCGACGGTCTCGCCCGATTCCACTGCCTGGGGCTTCGACTACACCGGGCTGCTGGGCGACGGGCGCCTGCCGGCCGGCGAGGCCACGACGGCGAAGACGTGGATCTTCAGCGACGCGTCGCTGGGCGCTTTCTCGTTCAGCGCGGACATCACCTGCGGCGGCACGACAGCCGGCGCGCAATTGGGCGGCGCGTGCTTCGTCGACCTGGACGGGGACGGCGCGCGCGACCCCGGGGAACCTCCGTTCCTGCCGGGCGGCGTGCAGGTCACCGGCCCCGACGGCGTCGTCACGTGGGCCGCGCCCGGTCCCGACGGGCGCTGGTCGGTCGAGGTGACCGCGCCCGGCCTCTACGAGGCGTACTTCATGTCGCTGTCGATGTCCCCGCTGCCGGTGGAGTTGACGACACCCAACCCGCTCAGCGTGGTGATCCCGGCCGGGCCCGACGGCACGCCGCAGGGCTGGCTCGGCGCCGACTTCGGCATCGCGCGCGACTGGACGCCGCCCCCGGCGCCGGGCTCCATCCAGTTCACCGACAGCCGGCCCGGCCAACTGCACCGCGCACCGTGGACGCTGCTGGGCTCGGACCAGTGGGGACCGCTGCTCTCGCTGCAGGTGGGCTACTCGGGCTGCGGGCCCGACCATCCGTTCTCGCTGTGGATGTCGGGCGGGTTCCAGGAGACGTCGCCCCCGCGCGCGGTCGTGACGCTGGTGCACGAGACCCAGGAGATGTGCGACGCCTATTTCACGCAGGACGTGGGCTTCGACCTGCTGCCGCTCTTTGAGCGCTACCTGCAGCAGTACGGACCGGGGCGCCTGATCCTGGTGCTCAACGGCCCGGACGGCTTCACGCAGGAACTGCCGGTGGCCGTGGTCGACTCGGTCTACCCGGTGAAGTCCAGGCGATAAGAGAACGACCGCTCGCGTGAGCGACCGCAGCACAGAACCGAACCGCACGGGCGCCTTTGCGCGGGATCAGGACCGCGGGACGGCGCCCGGCTTCTTGACGACGACCAGTTCCACCTGCAGGTCGCTGGCGGCGATGCCGCGCAACAGCGAGTGCTCGTAGAAATAGGGACACGCGTTGGCCAGCGCCTGCAGCGGCCACAGGTAACCGAAGCGCACGTGGCCCTTCCAGTTCGAGTTCGCCGGCCAGAACAGCAGGCGCCGCCGCGCGATGCGGAAACGCGCCTCGGCGTAGAAGGACGGCACGTTCCCGCTGTCGGTGAAGTGCTCGAACGTCTCCCAGGTGAAGAAGCGGCGGTGCGTCGGGTCGCGGAAGGCGCCGATCGAGTTGAAGTAAGGCACCGCGATCGACACGCGCGCGCCGTCGCGGCAGACGCGCCAGATCTCCTGCATCACGGCCAGCAGGTCGGCCGTGTGCTCCAGGAAGTGCATCGTGAAGATCTCGTCGACGCTGTCATCCGGCAGCGGGATGGGCTCGCGGTCCAGGTCGCAGACGATGTCCACGCCGGGCATGGCCAGTCGGTCCAGGCCCGTGAAGCCCGCCTTCTTGTTCTGCCCGCAGCCGAGGTCCAGCTTCATCGCGCCCTTCCGTCAGCCCTTGACGCTGCCGAGCGTCAGCCCCGAGATCAGGAACTTGTTCAGCGCCAGGAACAGCGCCACGACGGGGATGCACACCAGCAGCGACCCCGCCGCGTAGTTGGCCCATTCGGTCTGGTAGGTGGTGAACAGCGACTCGAGCCCCAGCGGCAGCGTCATCAGGTCCTGGCTGGCCAGCAGCACGCGCGCGACCATGAACTCGCTCCACCCCGTCATGAAGCTGAACAGCGCGGTGATGACCAGCGCCGGCGCGCTCAGCGGCAGCGTCACGCGCATGAACGCGCTCAGCGGCGTGCAACCGTCGATCAGCGCGGCCTCGTTCAGCGCGGCGGGGATCGTGTCGTAGTAGCCCTTCATCGTCCAGATGCAGAACGGCAGCGCCGTGGCCACGTAGGCGATGACCACGCCACCCAGGGTGTCGACCAGGTGCAGCTTGCGCATCAGCAGGTAGAGCGGCAGCAGCAGCATCGTGGCCGGGAACATCTGGGTCATCAGGATGCCCTGCAGCACGCCGCCGCGGCCGCGGAAGCGCCCCCGCGACAGCGCGAAACCGCCCAGGCTGGCCAGCGCCACGCCGATCAGCGCCGTCGCCAGCGACACCAGCAGCGAGTTGCCCAGCCAGTGGAAGAACGGCTTCTCGGTCAGCATGATGCGGTAGGCCGCGAGGGTGGCGTGCGGCGGCACCAGTTCCAGCTTCGTCGAATAGAGCTTGTCGCCCGGCCGCAGGCTGATGCCGATCACCTGCAGCACCGGGAACACGGCAAAGAGCACCAGCAGCCAGACCAGCGCGTGGACCCACACCATCTCCCACGCCTTGGCGACGCGACGCCTGCTGTTCATCAGTAGACCTCACTCATCAATAGACCTCTTGCTTGGCCACGCGATCGTAGCCGCGCACGATGAACATCAGCACCAGGAAGATGAAGACGCTGAACGCCGCCGCGTAGCCGTAGCGGTAGTAGAAGAACGCCGCCTTGTAGACGTAGGTGACCAGGATGTGCGTCTTGTCGGCGGGCAGGCCCTGGTCGGTGACCAGCCAGATGACGTTCAGGTTGTTGAACGTCCAGATGGTGCCCAGCACCAGCGCCGGCAGCAGCACCGGCTTGAGCATCGGCAGCGTGATGTGGAAGAAGCGGCGCACCGGGCCGGCGCCGTCGATGCGCGCGGCCTCGTACAGTTCCTGCGGGATGCTCTGCAGGCCGCCCAGCGCGATCACCATGATGAACGGGAAGCCCAGCCAGATGTTGGTGATGGTCGGCGCCATGAAGGCCCAGAACTCGGAGCTGAACCAGGGTATCGGCGCCGCGCCGACCTTGGCCAGCAGCTGGTTGATGACGCCGTACTCGGTGTTGAACATCCCGCGCCAGGTCAGGGCGCTGATGTACTGCGGCATCGCCCAGGGCAGGATCAGCAGCGCGCGGTAGAGCCCGCGCGCCGGCAGCTTGCGGTTCAGCAGCAGCGCGGCGCCCAGGCCCAGCGTGAAGTGGAAGACCAGGTTGACCGCGGTCCAGGCGAAGGTCTTGCCGAAGATGCGGTAGAACTCGTTGCCGGCGAACGCAGCGGGCCACTGCGACAGCGGACGCGCGAACGGCTCGCCGATCATGCGGGCGATCTTGGCGAAGTGGCCCAGCCCCTGGAACTGCGGGTGCTGGAAGTGGAACATGTTCCAGTTGGTCAGCGAGATCCACAGGTTGAACACGAACGGGTAGGCCACCACCCCGGCCAGCACCAGCAGCGACGGCAGCAGGAACCACAGGACCAGTCCGCGGCGACCGTTCATTCGTGCATCACCTCGATCGACTCGGTCGCCTGCTTCTGCATCGCGGCGGCCGCGGCGGCAGGCGTCAGTTCGCCGTTCATCACGCTCTGGTACGAAGGACGCATGGCGTCCCAGATGGCGCGCATCTCGGGCACGATGGGCATCAGGCGGCCACGCGCGATCTGCTCGCGGCTGGCCATCATCAAGGGGTCGTCCTTCAACTCGGGCGCGGCGGCGGCCGTCAAATCGCCCGGCTGCACGCCCAGCTTGCGCGCCAGGTCCAGCTGCACCTCGGGACCGGTCAGCCAGGCCAGCAGCGCGGCGGTGCACTCCTTCGTCGCCGGGTCCAGGTACTTGTTGATGCTGTAGCACTTGGCCGAGATGAGCGGCGCCGGCCACTGGCCGGTCGAACTGACCATCGGCAGCGGGGCCAGCTGGATGTCGATGCCACCGTCGCGGTAGCCCTGCCACGACCAGGGACCGTTGATCAGGTAGGCGGCGCGGCCTTCCTTGAAGATGGTGTCGGCCAGCGGGTAGTCGCACTCGAGCGGCACGACGTGCGCGCGCTTGAGTTCGGACAAAAAGCCCAGCGCCTGCGTCATCGCCGGCGTGTCGAGCGTCGGCCGCGACTGGTCATCCATCACCATGCCGCCGTAGCCGCCCACCCAGGGCACCAGCCAGAACGGCTCGAGCAGGTTGAACACCAGGCCGTACTGCTCGGGCTTGCCGTCGCCGTCCTTGTCGATGGTCAGGGCCTTCAGCTGCTTCAGCCAGGTGTCGGTGTCGGTCGCGATCGTGTCGACCAGCGCGCGGTTGGCCACCAGCGTCAGGTGGTTGCCCACCTGGTCGGGCAGGCCCCAGACGCGGCCCTGCAGTTCCGGCAGGGTTCCGGGCTGGAAGCGCTTCAGTTCGGAGGCCGGGAGCAGGTCGTCGACGGGCATCAGCAGGCCCATGATCGAGTAGGGGCCGATCTTGTCGGAGGGACCGTAGACGAGGCTGGGGCCGCCGAAAGCCAGGGCGGCGGTCTGGAACTGGGTCTGCAGGTCCTCGACGCGGTAGTGGACCCGTTCGATGGAGAACGAGCCGAATTCGGGGTGCCGCTCGCGGAACTGGGTCACATGGACGTCGAACAGCTCCTGCTCCTTGGGGTCCATCTGCTCCCAGATGACCACCGAGCGGGCGCGGTCCGAGCGGCTGCAACCGCCCAGGAACGCCAGCAACAGCGCAATGGGCGCCATCACGCGCCCAAGCGTCCCGGTGTGGCCACGGCGGCCGGAATGGCGACAGGTTCCCATGGGGGCGCACCTTACACCGGATCGGCGCTCTCAACAACCACCCAACCGCAGGCGGGGGCTGCGGAAATCCCGCATCGATTGGGGACATTTCGGACCGCTTGGGGATTGAATTAGACCCCCCTGATCGCTTACCTTGGCCCGCTATGAACACCAGAATCTTCCAGTGGCGCACCGCGCCCCAAGCGGCCCCCCTCGGGGGCCTTCTCGTGACTGTCGCCATCGTCCTGTGCCTGGCCGCGATTGCGGCCCCGGAGGCGAGGGCAGTGCCGTTCCACACGCCGATCATGGACGGTACCGGCGTAGTCACTGCCGACGGCACTGACTGGGACCCCGCCGACCGGATCGTCGATGACAGCGCCGACGACAACAGGCCGACGGTGCGCCTGTCCAACGTGCGCCGCCTCTGGATGACCTGGGACGAGAACAAGCTGTACTTGGCAATGACGTACCAGGACTTCACAGCGGACGATGCCTTCACGCTATATCTGGACCTCGACAGCCATGTCGGCCCCACGAATGCCGCGCTGCTGGATTCGCTGCCGGCTAACGTGCGGCTGCCGAACGGACACCATGTCGACTTCGTGATCGGTCGTGTGCCGGGACAGATCTACGGCGGCTCCAAGCCGCGCGTCTTCCGGGTAACGGATGACACCGGCTCGGTAACGCCAGTGTCATCCCAAGTCGTGGTCGACCAGTACAACAACGACACGACCGCCGCCGACCCCGCGGCCAAGTGGCCGGTGTGGAACACGGCGGAGATCGCGATTCCCTGGACGGTGCTGTACCCGAACCTGGCCGGCAAAGTCCCCGAATACGCAGTCATCAAGGCGCTCGCCTTCGTGGGTCATGCCGACCCATTGCGCAACGGCATCGACCCGGCCCCGAACAACCCCTCGTTCGACAATTCCACCGCCGTGGCCGCCGTGACGGCCATGCAGGCCTCGGTGATCGAATTCAACGGCGACGGCTTCGTCGACCCGCTGGCCGGGAGCATTGCCGGCACGGCCACGCTGCTGCACGACGATGCGGCGAAGACCGTCACCGCCACGGCCGAGTTGCTGGAATTCGCCGGCCGCGCCCCCGGGTCGACCCTCAGCACGGTGACGACGACTGCCGGCGTCCGCGACTGGACGCTTCGCCGGCTGCCGCCCGGGCGCTATCGGGTCACGCTGTCGGCGGACGGCTGGTTCGCGGAAGCAGACACCGTCGAGGTGGCGGCCGGGCAGGCCGTGACCGGGGTCAACCAGACCCTGAACAGAAAGACGCTCATCCGCGGCGTGGTACGCTTCGCATCACGAGACGGGCGCGCGGGGCTGCTGGAATTGCGCGATGCCGGAGGGGACTCGCTCGCCGCGCGGGCGTTCTCACCCACGGACAGCACCTTCGAGTTCGGCGTGGCCGAGGGCGGAAATTACACCTTGCACGCGGAGGCGCGCACCTACCTGCCGAGCGACCTGCCCATCGTCGTGGTCGCCGGCACGGACTACACCGGCGCGGTCGTGCGGCTGCTCAGCCAGACCCGCATCGCCGGCCACATCGGTTTCGCCGAGCTGGTAAACGGCCTGGGCAAGCCGGGCACCGTCTGGTTCCGCGACGGCGAAGGTCGACAGCTGGACATCGGCGGCTTCCCCTACAACGGCGGCGACTACGAGTTTTTCACGCCGGTGAGCGGCACGTTCAGCCTGTACGCACAGACCCTGCCGCCGATCTACGTCGAGGTCGACACGACCTTCGCCGTGACCGCGGGCCAGGACGTGACGGGGCTCGATTTCGCGCTCATCCTGAAGACGCGCGTGGATATGTCCATCGCCCTCGACGGCCCCAATGCCGCGGGCCTGGCGACGCTGTGGGACAGTCGGGGCGTCAGCCGTGACACGCTGCACTTCGACAGCACCGGCGACGCGCGCACCCACTATCTCGAGCCGGGCACGTTCCGCCTCGACCTCGCGGCCACCGGCTACGTTCCGCGTTCGGTACCCTTCACGGTGACATCCGAGGACACGACGCTGGGCGCGCTCGGCCTCGCCGCCGTGCGCGCGACGCACCTGGAAATCGTCGACGACAGCGGCACGATGCTGCGCGAGACCCGCACGACGTTCTGGGACCAGGCGCGCGGCTTCCCGTTCACGTCCGGCAAGGTGACCCTGGCCGCGCGCGACGACGCCGGGCTGGACGATCTCTACGACCTCGGCAACCAGCTCTCGGAATTCCACCTCTCGGCACGCAAGATGGACGACCTGTCGCCCCCGCGCGGCTCGCGGGTGTTCTATAACAGCGCCAGCCAGGCTGACGTGGACTCCATCGTCTCGTTCACGGACGGTCGGGCCACCTTCTGGATGAGCGACACCGCGGTCGAGGTGCTGCGCGTGTACCTCAAGCAGCCGGCCAAGGATCCCATCGCCGGTCGCCTCATCGTCGCCTTCGAGAATCCACAGCTCAAGACCGTCGTGCTGTCCGCCACACGCGCCATCATGGTCGCGAGCGATGTCGACACGCTGCGCATCGAAGCCCAGCTCTATGACTCGGCCAACGAGCGCGCCCGTCGCCCGGACGTGCCGGTCGCGTTCTCGTTCGTGACCGGCCAGACAGGTGTCGGCCGCTTCGAGTCGGCCACGGTGCTGACCAACGGCGACGGCCACGCGACCGCGGTGCTGACGGCCACCGGCGCCGGCCCGCTGCGCGCCACCGCGACCGTGATCGACCGCAACCAGGCGCTGGCCGTGCGCGGCGGCAGCCTCGGCGGCACCGTCGGCTACCTGCCGCTGAAGGTAATTCCCGGCCCCACGGCCGGGTGGCGCCTGTCCCTGGCTTCGGGCATCAGCGGGCTGCATGACCCGGTCGCGGTCACGGCCCTGCCCATCGACGCCTGGGACAACGACACGCGCGACGACGGCCTCGTCGCCTCGTTCACAGCCGACCCGGGCGCGCGCGGCGGTTTCCAGCCCGCCACCGCCACCACCGACACCTTCGGGCGCGCGACGACGAACTTCCAGCCGTCCGGCCTGGCCGGGCTCGTCGCCCTGGGCGTCAGCGGCGAGGGCCTCGAGCCCGCGACCGCCAGCCTGCAGGTGCGCGACGTCTCGGTCATCCCCGACCCCGCCTGGCGGGACGAGCCCGCGGGCCACGCGACCTTCGACAAGACCGACCTGACGGCGCTGGTGGTGGGCAATGACCCCACCGGGCTCAACCTGGAGATCCCGTTCGCCAGCGATTGGGGCGGCCTGCAGTTGCACGTCATCTTCGAGACCGGGTTCAACGCCGCGGGCGCCGCCTCCGACCCGTTCGAGCAGCCGGTCAGCTACTCGCATGCGAACAAGCCGGACTTCGCGCTGACGATGAAGTACTCGGGGATGGACTGGGGCGACTTCCGCCGCTGGGCCGGCACCAAATGGGAATGGCTGAACCCGGCCGACGGCACCTACTCCGATACCGGCTACAGCATCCTGGCGCCGTGGGTGCGCAAGATGGCCGACCGCGTCCTGATCCGCGTGCCGTTCAATGCCTTCGGGACAACGGTCCCCGACTCGCTGCGCATGGAACTGTACCTGACGCAGGACGACAGCGGCGCCAAGCGGGCCGCCTTCGACTCGGCCCCGCAGGACTCGACGCTCAACCTGACCTTCGACTACACCAACCCCGGCCCGAAAGACTGGGCCGCGACCGAGAACCGCACCTACCTGAGCAAGTGGGGCCCGACGTACGTCGTGAAGAAGGACTTCCCGACGCCGCCGACCCTCACCGACGCCACGTCCAGCTCCCTGACCCCCCTGGCCGGCGAGCCGATCACCGTGTCCCTGAAGGTTTCCGACGCCGGCGACGGCGTGGGCGACGTCCTGGCCGACCTTTCGGCCATGGGCGGCAGCGATGCGCTGCGGCTTTACGACGACGGCCAGTCGGGCCACGGCGACGCGACGGCCGGCGACGGCACCTTCGGCAACGTCGTGCTGGTCCCGCTGGGGAATCCGGGCGGGAGCCAGGACCTCATCTTCCGCGCCTGGGACGCGGGCAATGTCCTCGCGAAGGCGGACACGCTGTCTCTGGACGTCACGGCCATCGTCGACCCGATCATCCAGATCAGCGACCCGACCGGCGACGACCACGGCCCGAACCAGGTCGGCAGCCAGCGCAAGTACGTCACCTATCCGACCAACATCGTCTTCGTGCCCGGCGCCTTCGACCTGACGGGGCTGACGGTCTACGAGACCGTGGCGACGGTCGGCGGCGTCACGGTGCCGATGATCGCCTTCCAGGTCGCGATCCGCGACCTGCCGAACCCGGCCGACCCCGGCATGGCCGACTGGAACCCGCTCTACGGCGAGCTCAACATCGAGAAGATCGACATCCTGATCGACAACGGGCCGGGCGGGGCCACGACCAGCCTGCCCAACCGCGGCGCCGCATTCCAGCGCTGGGACGCCTGGGACTACGCCGTCATCATGGACGGCTGGTACAAGGCGCTCATCCCCTCGTTCAGCCAGAACACGCTCGACTCCTGGCGCGCGAACGCGATTCGCACGGACAAGGACATCCTGATCGTCGGTGATCCCGACGCCAACACCGTGACGGCCTTCGTCTCGAAGGCGGCGCTCGGCGACCCGACGCCCGAAGCCATCCGCTCGTGGGACATCGCGGTGTGCATGTCGAGCCACGACAGCGGCGGCGAGGAAGTGCTGGGCGGCATCCGCTGGATCAACGAAGCGCGCAGCGAATGGAACCTGGGCGGCGGGGCGAACACCGACCGCGATGCGAACCTCATCGACCTGCTGCTGGTGCCGGGCATCGGCCACGCGCCGGGCAAGACGCAGGAAGAGATCCTCGACTACGAGTCGGCGGACGCCCAGCAGCGCCTGACCGACCGCCTGACGCCCGTCGCCATCGAGATGTCGGCCTTCGAGGACACCGGCCCGCCGGTCATCGACACGGGCGGCAAGGGCTCGGTCGTCACGCGCGTCGAACCGCTGACCGACGCACCGCTGGCGCTGGCCTTCCGCATCACGGACGACGACCGCGTGAGTTCGGCGACGTTCCGCTACCGCTCGACCAACTTCGCGGGCGCCGGTTGGGACCAGGAGGTGGCCATGGGCTACCTCGGGAACGACATCTGGGTGGTCGACATCCTGCCGACGTACCTGGAGACGCTGGCCGTCTCGCCGATCGAAGGAACGCGCTACCTCGAGTTCGAGATCGAGGCGGATGACCCCTACGCGCTGAACGAACCGACGGTGTCTCCGGTCACCACGCTCGAGATCACGCCGACGGCGAGTTTCCGGAAGGTGTCGAACACGCTTGCCGGGCCGAACGTGAACCTCCTGCAGGTGGACGGCTCGCAGGTGACGCTTTCAGAGGCGCTGCGCGCGCAACTGGTGGCGCGCCACATGGCGCAGGCCTGGACGGGCGGCGCCGCGACGGTGGACACGATGGGCGCCCACATCGCGATCGACTGGAACATCGGCACGACGCCCGCCGGCATCACCACCGACCCGACCGTTCCCGCAGGCGTTCCGCTGGGCGTGTTCCGGGACTTCGGCCTCGCCACCTCGGACTCGCTCGGCGGCAGCCTGGCCTACGACGGCGAATTGCCCAGCACCATGGAACTGAGCCTGCACTACCCGCAGGCGTGGCTGCCCGCCGGCGTCGACGAGCAACACGTGGCCCTTTACCAGTACAACGCGGCGGCGCGACGCTGGCTGCTGATCGGCGGCAACGTCACCTCGACCGGCAACAACGTGAAGGCCACGGTCAAGCGCGCCGGCAGTTACGGCCTGTTCGTGACCGACGCCGTGGCGGTCAACGGCGGCGAGGCCCTGTCGGGCATCACGGTCTCGCCGAACCCGTTCTCGCCGAACGGCGATGGGCTCTACGACGAGACCAACATCAGCTTCTACCTGAGCGGCGAGGCCACCGTGACGGTCGAGATCTACAACATCTCGGGCGCGCGCCAGGCGATCCTGACCGAGACGTTCCCCTACAGCGGCGCGGACCTCAACGACCCGACGCCCAGGCGCGTGCCGGGCCTGATCTGGGACGGCCGGAACGGCCGCGGCGACTACGTGCCCTACGGCGTCTACATCCTGCGCGTGATCGCGACCTACAACCAGGCCGGCGGCACGCGGACAATCCGCAGCAATCATTCCGTGGCGGTGATCCGATGAAGCGCGCGCGCGTGAAGATGGCGCGGTGGTGTGCCACACTGGCCATGGCGGCCTGCGTGACGGGCGTGGCTGGCGAAGCCCGGGCCGACTTCCGCCACCAGTACATGGGCGCCCGGCCCAAGGCGATGGGCTCGGCGTTCGTCTCGCTGGCCGATGACGCCAACGCCACCTACTGGAACCCGGCGGGGCTCACGCGCGGCAACGGCCTGTCCCTGATGGCGACCCGGGCCTGGTTGTTCGGCACTTCCGACCTGGAGAACGACTATCTGGCGCTCAAGGTCCCTTCGTGGCGCGACTGGCACCTCGGAGCCAGTTGGGTGCGCGTGGGCATCGACAACCTGTACTCGGAGGACACGCTGAACCTGGCCGTGGCGCGCGAGATGCCGTTCCTGCCCGGCCTGTCGGTGGGTGTGACGGGGAAGATGTTCGTGTTGGCCGCCCCCGGCTACGAGCAGTACAACGACCCCAACTACAACGGCGGCGACCACGGCTTCTCAGCCGACATCGGCGTCCTCTACGACAAGGGCGCCCCCTGGACGCTGGGCGCCGTCGTCTACAACCTGCACCAGACCAAGCTGCAGCTTCTGGACAACACCTCGGACCCGGACCCGGTCTTCACCGAGTGGGCGGCCGGGGGCAGCTGGCTGTTCCGCAAGACGCTGCTGGTGACGGCCGACCTGCGCAACCGCGACGGCCAGGCCATGAACATCATCGTGCACGGCGGGGCCGAGATCTGGTTCTTCAATGCGCTCGTCCTGCGCTCGGGCCTGGACCGCGGCCTGGTCACGATGGGCGCCGGCCTGCAGGACAAGCGCTGGGAAGCCGACTTCGCCGTCGAGACGGACCGCAAGCTCGGCAACGTCTACATGCTGTCCTTCACCGTGAGGAAGTGATCGTGCGCCTGCGATTCGCCCGTTTCCCAAGGCCGCGCTCCGGTCGCGCCCGCGCCACCGTCACCGGTGCCCTGCTCGGGCTGCTCGTTGTGGCCCCGGCCCGGGCCGCCACGCGCCTCGAGGGCTATTTTTCGACCGAGCTGTCCGCGCAGAAGGATGACAGCCGCTGGCACGTCGGTTCACCCGGCGCGAACGGCATGCCTTCCTTCTATTCCGACCTGAAGCTCTTCTCCAGCCCGAGCGACAAGGTGGAGATCTACTCCAAGCTGTGGGCCAATTCCAACCGGGATGACGGCCAGACGGCGGAAGTCGACTACTACCACCCGCGCTGGATCAACGGCGAGGGCCACATCAAGCTGCGGCGGAGCAAGTCCGAGGCGTACCTGTTCTATCGCCAGAACCGGTTCTACATCAACGACGAGCCGCTCCTGAGGCTGATCGACGACAATACGCTCAAGAACGATGACTGGGGTCCGAAGGCGCAGGGCGTCCGCCTCGAGTTCTGGGACGGCTGGTTCATGGGCGTGCGGAACCTGGGCGGCACGTTCATCGTCAGCGACAACGGCGGCACCTACAACGACAACGGCGTGGACGTGCCCAATGGCGACAACGCCCTGATCATGCGCCTGCGCCACAAGGCCTGGGGCGGCCGCATCGAATCCGGCGCGATGTTCCTGCGGAAGGACTGGACGAACACCTCGCTCACCGAGTGGCGCGACCTGACCTCCCTGATGCACAACGACGTGGCGTCGGTGGATGCCGCCTTCAGCCCGCGGAACCTGACCCGCACCGGCCTGCGGCTCGGGCCACTGAACCTGGAACAGTCGCGGCTGACCGTGGAGGCCGCGCTCAGCCGTCGCCCCTACGACCAGCGTGTCTTCAGCGAGTCGACGGCCAAGGCGCACGCCCTGGCCATCGAGGCCCGCGACATGCACGTCGGCGCGCTGACACTGCATTCCTGGTACCGCGACACGGGCGAGAATTTCCGCTCGTACATGTCGAACCGCGAATACAACCGCGTGCAGAAGCATGTCGAAGGCATCTGGCTGGTGCCGCGCAAGGCCATCACCGCCAAGATCGCGTACGACACCTATCACAAGCGGTTCGCCGACGAGGTGGGCGGCGGCCTGCGGCCGACCAACGAGATCTACGGCGAGCTCTACATGGAGTTCGTCAAGGGCTTCAAGGCCCGGTTCGCCTACAAGCGCTGGCACGGCTACGACGGATCGCTGGAGATCAACGACTTCTACACGTATCCCGACTGGTTCGGCGAGGTGTCGGTCGAGAACTTCCTGGCCAAGATCCGCCTGCAGGCCCGCGTCAAGGACGCCGGTACGTTCCGTCAGGTGACGGCCATGGGCTTCGACATGAACGTGAACCTGACCGAGCACCTGAAAGGCTATCTGCGCGCGCTGAACGTGAACGAGGAGACCGAGGCCCGCAACACGCTCTTCGCGCAGCTCAAGTACGACCTCGGCATGGGTTCGCAGATCTTCTTCGAATACGGTGACGCGGGCCAGTCCGACAACCTGGCCTACACCGATTGGTACATCAACGAAGGCACCAACGACAACCTGCGCGACCGGTTCAAGCTGGCGCTGCAATCCTGGTTCTGACGCCGTGCGGCGGGCCCCGGCGCCCGCCAGGGAGTAGACGATGACCGCGTACTGCAATTCTCTGAGCCGGCGCCCGCGCCGGGCGCTTGCGATGCTGACCGTGCTGGCCCTGACCCTGGCCGTCGCGTCCGGAGCGCTGGCCGGCGTCGCTGCCGGCAAGAACGGCGTCACGTTCACGTGCCGCGCGCCGTCGGCCAAGGCGGTGTTCCTGGCCGGCGACTTCAACGGCTGGAGCGCCACCGCCCAGGCGCTGGCGCTCGACAAGGACGGCGCCTGGAGCGCGACCGTCGCGCTGACGCCCGGCGACCACGAATACAAGTACGTCGTGGACGGCGCCTGGCAGGAGGACGCGGACAACCCGCGGAAGAAGGCCGATCCGTTCGGCGGCAGCAATTCGCTGGTCACCGTCGCCGAGGACGGCGCGCCGGTCGTGGCGCCTGCGCCGGTCGCGGCGACCGCGACGTCCGCGACGACAGGGAAGGCCGATTCGACCGCCGACAAGGCGACGAAGGCCCCGACGAGCTTCACCGTCGGCGCGCCCCATGCGGTCGACGGCGGCATCCAGTTCACTTACCACAACCCCGGCGCCGGCAAGGTCACCCTCGCGGGCACCTTCAACGGCTGGAACGCCGACCAGTTGCCGCTGACCAACGACGGCAAGGGCGACTGGGTCATCGTGCAGAAGCTGCCGGCGGGCAAGCACGAGTACAAGTTCGTCGTCGACGGCTCGTGGTTCGCCGACACGGCGAACCCCGAGACGTCGCCCGACCCCTACGGCGGCACGAACTCGCTGGTGACGGTGGGCGCCGACGGCAAGCTGGTCGCGGCCGGCGCGGCGCCCGCGAGCAGCCGCCCGACGTCCAACACGACCTTGAGCCCCAAGGTCTACATCGGCGGCCGCTACCTGACGCGTTTCGAGTTCGCGAAGAACCTGCGCTCGGACCCGCGCTTCCGCCTCCAACGCCCTTCGCAGTCGGTCGACCTGAACTTCGATGCGAACATTTCCGACCTGACCGACGCCGCGGTGCGGATGCGGCTGGATTCCAACGAGGCCATCATCCAGAACAACATCGCGGCATTCCTGGACGAGGCTTCGCTGACCACCCACCCGGCCAGCTTCATGTTGCGGGCGTACTGGAACCAGGAGACGTTCACGGGCGGCGACCTGATGCGGATGGGCGGCGACCTGGACCTGCCGGGCACCATCCTGCCCGACCACCTGAACTACGGCAAGGGCACCGCGGGCGCGCTGTTCGCAGCGGATCCCGTCGGCGTGCACATGGACGCCTTCTTCGCGAATGTCCACAACCACGACTTCTACAACGATCCCAACCTCTTCGACAACACGGGCGAGGACCGCATCGGCGTGCGCCTGTCCCGCAAGGTCGGCAAGCTCGAACTGGGCCTGCCCCTGTGGGCCGAGCGTTGGATGATCTGGATGGACTTCGCCACCCGGGTGGGCGATCCCTCGACGGGCTTCCCCGCGCTGGACGAGCACCGCGCCGCCACGGGCGACGGCAGCGAGTGGTACGAGGTCGAGAACCACGTCTACAACCTGGGGCTCGACGCCCGCTACCGGGCCAGCGAGCAGTGGCTGCTGGGCGTCGAAGGCGTTGGCGTCGACCGCATGCAGCGGTTCGTCACCGGCAACAAGTACGGCCCGAACGGCACGAACGGCGCGATGAACGTGCCTTTCCTGGACCGCACGCAGATGCGCTTCCAGGTCGAGGCCGACTGGACGCCACGCGAGGGCCTCGATGGCCGCCTGCGCCACCTGTGGGATTCGACGAGCGGCGGCGCCGGCACCGAGCGCGAAGTGGCGCTTTCGTTCCTGCCGCAGGCCACGGCCGGGAACCGGGTCCAATTCACGGACCTGCCCAGCCCGGCGGTCGCCACGCTCGACTCCACCGAGCTCTCCCTCAACTGGAAGCAGGGCGACCGGACACTGACCCTCTGGGTGCGCCGCTCCAGCGTCGAGATGGACTATGCCGCCGTGGGGCGCAAGGTGCCGGCCGACACGACGCTCGGTTCGCACCGGCGGGACAGCGCCTACTTCGCGGGCCGCGCCACCACGGGCCTGCCCGCCGACAAGTACGGCCACTTCGAGCTGGAGTGGGGCCTGAACCGCATCGACCAGGGCGTGGCCGGCCTGAACGACCGCACCTTCGAGGGCATCCTGCGCTGGGATCGCGACATCACCCGCTCGACGGGCCTCATCGCCGACCTGCGCTGGATCCGCTACCACCGCGAGCAGGACGGCAGCGCCGACCAGGACCGCGACTTCTTCGCGCCGTTCCTCGGCGTCCGCTACACGCCGGTGCGCCGTCTCGACCTGGTGGCGGCGTGGGGCGTCGACCCGGTCGACTTCTCGGTTAACTACGACGGCCGCCAGACCGGCCGCTGGTGGTACCGCCAGCGCTGGCTGTTCGACAACCCGACGGCCACGGCGCTGGACGCCGAGGACCAGTTGGCCAAGGCCCGCGTCATCACCCTGCGCGCGCAGATGCAGTTCTAGGGGGCACGCACATGACTTCGCACACCACCATCCGCCGGGGCCGCGTCGCATCCGCGCTGCTGGCCGTGGCCGTCATGGTCGCGGTGACCGGTTGCGGATACTCGCGCATCCTGCGCAACCGGCTGCCGACCCCCCATCGCGTCGACGACTTCGAGCACGCCGTCCGCTTCGTCTACGAGGCGCCGCAGGCCCGCCACGTCAACCTGTGCGGGAACTGGGACGAGAACGGCTGGTGCGGCACGATGGCCGCCGGCCGCTTCGACAACGCGATCGGCGCCATGCAGGACGACGACAAGGACGGCGTCTGGGAATGCGTGATCCCCCTGAAGCCCGGCCGCTACCTGTACAAGTTCGCGCTCGACTGGGGCGTGGGTAAATGGGAGCAGGACCAGAACAACCCGCTCGGCGAGACGGACGGGTACGGGGGGCAGAACTCGATCCTGATCCTGCACTAGGTCGGCTCGGGGCGTCAGCCACAACGAGCAGGGCCGGCAGTCCTCGGCGCTTCGCGCCTGCGGATAGCCGGCCCTGTTCGTTGTGGCTGACGCCCTGGCACGACGTGCAGGATCCGGGGCGTGGGGCCCCTCCCACACGCAGCAGACCCCCAATGGCGACTGATCTTGCCCGCTCTTGACTTGAACGCGCCCAATCAACATAATGCTTATCGAACACGCGCTCTCATCACGTCAAGCCAGACGGTCGCCGGCACCAAAAATGCATAATTCATTGACCCGTAAAGAGATATTTCCGTTTGTCGTCCAATTCGGATCCCTGGTGCTGGCCACCGTGGTGGTGGACCTCGGCTTGCACCGGCTGGGCCTGGTGGCGGTCGGAAGGTGGCTGGGCATCCCTGGGGTGGTCCTGATCCTCCTGTCGTTTCTGTACTCCCTCCGCAAACGAAGGCTCATCCGCCAAGGTCGCCTGGTGACGCTCCTGCGGGCGCACGAGATCCTGGCCTGGGTCGGTGCGCTCATGATCCTGGTGCACGCCGGCATCCACATCTACAC
>CAIOLW010000107.1 GCA_903859215.1 uncultured bacterium
GTCGAGGCCTCGATCATCGGCGCCGTGGCCGTGCTGGCCTGCACGTGGGCCGGCAGCCTCATCCCGGGCAGCCCGCTCGAGCGCTATTTCAGCCTGTCGCAGCACGGCGTGACGATCGCGATCGGAGTCTACGGCTTCATCGCCTCGGTGCTGCCGGTGTGGCTGCTGCTGTGTCCGCGGGACTACCTGTCGTCGTACCTGAAGATCGGCACCATCGCGGCGCTCATCATCGGCACCATGGTCGTCAATCCGACGTTGAAGATGCCGGCGCTGACGGCGTTCGCCGGCGGCGGCGGCCCCATCGTGCCGGGCAAGGTGTTCCCGTTCGTCTTCATCACGGTCATGTGCGGCGCCATCTCCGGCTTCCATGCATTGGTGTCGTCTGGCACCACGCCGAAGATGCTGTCGAAGGAGTCGCACGCGCGGCCCATCGGCTACGGGGCGATGCTGATGGAGAGCATCGTCGGCGTCGTCGCCCTGATCGCCGCCACCTCGCTGATGCCCGGCGACTACTTCGCCATCAACATCGACCTGGCCAAGCAGCCGCAGTGGCAGCCGGTGCTCGAGCGCATGGGCTTCGTCATGCACGACCTGCGCGCCATGGAGGCCGCCGTCGGCGAGCAACTGCAGGGCCGCACCGGCGGCGCCGTCTCGCTGGCCGTGGGCATGGCGCAGATCTTCTCGGGCCTGCCGTTCTTCAGGAACCTGGTCGCGTTCTGGTACCACTTCGCGATCATGTTCGAGGCGCTGTTCATCCTGACGACCATCGACACCGGCACGCGCGTGGCGCGCTTCCTGATCCAGGAGGTGATGGGCCGCTTCAGCCCGCGCATGGGCAAGCCCGACTTCCTGCCCTCGACGCTGCTGTCGACGGCGATGATCGTCGTCGCCTACTCGTACTTCATCTGGACCGGCAGCATCGACACCATCTGGCCGATGTTCGGCGTCTCGAACCAGCTCCTGGCCGTGGTCGCGCTGGCGGTCAGCGGCACCGTGCTGGTCAATGTCGGCCGCGGCCGCTACCTGTGGGTGACGGTGGCGCCGATGCTGTTCGTCGCCGTGACGACCATCACGGCCGGCATCCAGCTGATCACCCAGCGCTTCCTCCCCATGCTGAAGGGTGACAATCCGGCGCTGCGCTTCCGCGGCGGCCTGAACATCACGCTGACGGTCATCATGCTGACCTGCGTGCTGGTCATCCTGGCCGATGCGCTCAGGCGCTGGCTGGCGGTGCGCAACGGGACGGCGAAGCCGGTGGTCGAACTGTGCCCGGCGCCGTTCGACCCGCACCGGCCGCCGGATCGGTGCTGTTGAGCTGCCGCCTCGCAACCCATTGCCAATATTGCAGATCGTGTGGCGCCGTGGGCTTTACAGCAAACCCTCCCGGCGGGCACCCCTCCCGTGTGGTATATTCATGGCCTTGAACCGCATTCCGGCCGTTCGCCCTCACGCCTGATCGGAGCGCCCCTCACATGACGAACATCCGTGGCTCCGCCGCGTCCATCGCGGTCTTCCTGCTGTTTTCGGTGCTCGCGGCCGGCCTGTGCGCGGCCGCCCCGCTGACGACCGCCGACCACCTGGTCATCTCGCAGTTCATGGTCAAGACGCGCACGCCGTACACCACGTTCGGCAGCCCGTTCGTCGCGATCACGAACCCGACGGGCGCGGACATCGACCTGAGCAACGTCTACCTCACCGACGCGACGCTCATGCCCTCGGCGCTGTACACGAAGATCACGCTCAGCAGCCCGTCCACGGCCGACCCGGGCGGCGGCAGCGGCGGCGACTTCCACGCGAAGTTCCCCGACGGCTACGTGCTGCCGGCCGGCGCCACCATCTCCATTGCGCTCAGCGGCAGCGCCCAGTATGCCACCGCGTACGGGAGGCAGCCGGATTTCGAGCTGTACGAGGATTACTACATCCCCGATACGGTGTCGGAGCTGGTTGCGGCGTTCCCGGGCTCGATCAACGCCGGCCTGGTCGGCGGCGGCTCCAACGTGCCGGCGCTTTCGGACGTGGCCGAGAGCATCGTGCTCTACCAGTGGGACGGCATCGGCGCGCTGGTGCAGGACATCGACTACGTGGCGTGGGGTACCAACACCTCGTCGCGCGTCGACAAGACGGGCCTCACCGTCGGCGGGCAGACCTACCAGCCCGACACATCGATCGCCTCGCAGGTGATGGTGGCGGCGGCAGGCCCGACGTTCGGCCACGTGTTCAAGCGCGTCAGCGCCGACGAGGGCACCGAAACCCCGACCGGCGGCAACGGCGTCACCGGTCACAACGAGACCAGCGAGAACCTGTCGTCGACGTGGGCCGATGTCGTCGGCTCGACGCCGCCGCCGGCGCCCGCATCGTACTTGCCGTCGGCGCCCATCTTCACCGCCGCCGTCAACCTGCCCGCCACGCCCTGGGTGGACCTGGCGGTGCCCCTGTCGGTGACCGTGCAGTCGAACAGCGTGCTGACCGGCGTCACCTTCCACTACAACGTGGACGGCGGCGCCTACGCGGACTCGGCCGGCGTCTATGCCGGCAACAACGTGTGGACGGCGGTCGTGCCGGGGCAGGCCGGCAACGCGGTGGTCAAGTGGTACGCCACGGCCACGAACGCCGCCGGTCGCAGCGCCACGACGCCGACGTGCGCGCCCCGCTACACCAAGGGCTGGACGGTGGCCACGGCGCCGCCGGCGGCCGAGCTGCGCAAGTCGCCCTACACCATCTGGCTGGGTGATCCCAC
>CAIOLW010000108.1 GCA_903859215.1 uncultured bacterium
CTAAGGGCAGAGGGAACTCATGGCAGACGACCAGATCCCCGGCGACGACAGCGGGAACGTGAACGAAGGCGGCGCGCCCGACAACGCGCACGCTCCGGGTTCGATGCCCTCGCGCGGCGAGACGATCATCGACGCCGGCATTGTCGGCAAGATGCGCACCAGCTACATCGAGTACTCGATGAGCGTCATCGTCAGCCGCGCGCTGCCGGACGTGCGCGACGGCCTGAAGCCGGTGCACCGCCGCACGCTGACGGCGATGAACGACCTGAACCTGCAGCCGGGCCGGCCGTACCGCAAGTCCGCGAAGATCACGGGCGACACCACCGGTAACTACCACCCGCACGGCACCACGTCGGTGTACGACACGCTGGTGCGCATGGCGCAGGACTTTTCCCTGCGCTACCCGCTGGTGGACGGCCAGGGCAACTTCGGGTCGGTGGACGGCGACGCCGCCGCGGCCGAACGCTACACCGAGGCACGCCTGCAGAAGTTCGCCACCGAACTGCTCGACGACCTCGACAAGGAAACGGTCGACTTCGTCCCGAACTACGACGGCTCGCGCATGATGCCGTCGGTGATGCCGGCGCGCGTGCCGAACCTGCTGGTCAACGGCTCGGAGGGCATCGCCGTCGGCATGGCCACCAAGATCCCGCCCCATAACATGGGCGAGATCTGCGACGGCCTGGTCGCGCTGCTCGACAACCCGAACTGCCAGCCGCACGAGATGCTGCAGTACGTGCAGGGCCCGGACTTCCCGACCGGCGGCATCATCCACGGGCGCCGCGGCATCTTCGACTACGTGACGACCGGCCGCGGCCGCGTCGTCGTGCGCGCGCGCACCGAGATGGCGATGCTCGACGGCGGCCGCGCCCAGATCATCGTCCACGAGATCCCGTACCAGGTGAACAAGGCGACGCTGATCGAGAAGATCGCCGGCCTGGTGCGCGCCGGGACGCTGGAGGGCATCAGCGACCTGCGCGACGAGAGCGACCGCGAGGGCATGCGCATCGTCATCGTCCTGAAGAAGGACGCGTTCCCCCAGGTGGTGCTCAAGGCGCTGTACGCGCACACGCTGATGCAGAGCACCTTCGGCGTGATCAACCTGGCGCTGGTGGGCAACCAGCCGAAGGTGATGGCGCTGAAGGAGGCGATGCAGGAGTTCCTGAACTTCCGCGAGGAAGTCGTCGTCCGCCGCACGCGCTACGAGCTGCGGAAGGCCGAGGAGCGGGCGCACATCCTTGAGGGCTACCGCATCGCCCTGGACAACATCGACGCCATCGTGGCGCTGATCCGCGCGAGCGCCTCGACCGAGGCTGCGCGCGAGGCCCTGATGGCGAACTTTGCGCTCTCGGAGATCCAGGCGCAGGCCATCCTGGACCTGCGACTGGCGCGGCTGACCGGGCTGGAGCGCCAGAAGATCGAGGACGAGTACAACGAGCTGCTCGCGAAGATCGCGCACCTGAAGGCGATCCTCGACAGCCGCGACCTGGTGCTGGGCATCATCCGCTCGGAGATCGCCGACGTGCGCGCATCGTACGCCGACGCGCGGCGCACGCAGATCGTCGAGGACGAGGGCGAGATCGACCTGGAGGACCTGATCGCCGACGAGCCGATGGTCGTCACGATCAGCAATCAGGGCTACGCCAAGCGCATCCCGGTCGACACCTACCGCCAGCAGGGCCGCGGCGGCAAGGGCATCACGGCGATGGGGACGAAGGACGAGGACTTCGTCGACAACCTCTTCATCGCCACCACGCACCAGTACCTGCTGGTGCTGACCGAGAACGGGCAGCTGCACTGGCTGAAGGTGCACCGCATCCCGAAGACCAACCGCACCAGCAAGGGCCAGCCGCTGGTGAACCTGATCCAGATCCAGCCGGGCGACCGCATCCACGCCATCGTGCCGGTGCGCGAGTTCAGCGAGACGTCGTTCCTGGCCTTCGCGACCGACCAGGGCCAGGTCAAGCGGACGCCGCTGACCGAGTTCGCGCGGCCGCGCTCGGCGGGCATCCGCGCCATCAGCCTGCTCGAGGGCGAGCACCTGGTCGCGGTGCGCGAGACCGACGGGCAGAGCGACATCATCCTGTCGACCAGCAACGGCATGGCGATCCGCTTCGCCGAGGAGCAGGCGCGCTCGATGGGCCGCACGGCCCGCGGCGTGCGCGGCATCGCGTTGGACGAGGGCGAGCGCGTCATCGGCATGGTCGTCGTCAGCGAGAAGGACGAGACGGCGATGCTGCTGTCGGTGACCGAGAACGGCTACGGCAAGAAGTCGCCGCTCGGCGACTACCGCGTGCAGGGCCGCGGCGGCAAGGGCCTGATCACGATCAAGTGCACCGACCGCAACGGGCCGCTGCTGGCCATCCGCGACGTGCATCCGGGCGAGGAACTGATGGTCATCACCCGGCGCGGCATCATGATCCGCATCGGGCTGGACGGGGTCAGCGAGCTGGGCCGCAACACGCAGGGCGTGCGCATCATCAACCTGAACGAGGGCGACAAGGTGGCCTCGATCGCGAAGATCTCGCGCGAGGAACTGTCGCGCGAAGAGCTGTCGCGGGC
>CAIOLW010000109.1 GCA_903859215.1 uncultured bacterium
CGCGCTCATTCATCTTCAGCGTGGCCGATTCCCGCAGGTCCCTGGCAATCAGACTGATGGTCATGTTACGTCCCTCTCCCGCTGCCACGGCGACGCGCATCGGCGATCGCCGGGCGTCGTTGGGTCGTGGAATCCGAAGGGGCAAAACTAAGCCGGTGGGGCGGGAAAGTAAACCGGGGTCGGGCGCCGCGCGGGGCGGGCAATGTGGTGGGGAATTGGGGGGTTTGAGGGGGAGTTTGGGTATTCGTGTGGGTTGCGGCGCGGTCCGTCACGCGGTTGCCGAGTCACGCTGTTGGCCTAAGTGCTGTGGGTGTTATCACGGTCACGATAACTGGGGGTGGGTGCGTGGGTCGCGGGGCGCGTCCGGCGCCCGGTATGGCGCTATGCGAGGGGCGCCCGCCGGCCGGGTTTGTTGGGTTAATTTATTTATATCGCTTGCGGTTACTTGTTTTCTTCGCTATATTTTCGCCTTACAAAACAGCGATCCCGACCTCCCCCGAAAGGTTGCGCTGCCATGCCCCACTTCGAACTGCCCGCGTTCGCCCCCAACCGCCCCGCGGCCGCCGTTGACGCCGCCCTGCGCCAGGCCCTCGTCGCCTGCGACCGCGCCAACGAGTGCGCCATCCTCTGGTTCGCCGAGGTGCAGCGCCGCGCCCTGTACCGCGAGCTCGGCCACGCCAGCATGGAGCTCTACGTCACCGAGGGCCTCGGCTGCACCCGCAACCGCTACTGGCAGTTCAAGCACCTGGCCGACGACCTCGACCGCCTGCCCGTGCTGAAGGACGCCGTCTCGAGCGGGCAGGTCGGCTGGACGAAGGCCCAGCAGGTGGCGCGCGTCGCGACGGCGGAAACCGAGTCATTGTGGGTCGATCGCGCCGTGGCGGGCGGCCGGCGCGAGCTGGAGGTCGCGGTGCGCGCGGCGCTCGGGAAGAAGCCGGCGCAGGCGAAGCGGCGCGAGGCGGCGGGGCAGTTGGCGTTCGCGGCGGTTGCTGACCCGGTTGCACCGGCGCAAGTGGTCGATGTGCCGACCACGATCTCGTTGCGCGCCGACGCCCTGCAGCTGGCGCGGTTCGAGGCGCTGCTCGAGAAGGCGCTCAAGCTGCGCGCGGTGCCGGCGGGCACGGATCGGTTGGACGTGATCCTGGCCGCGCTCGAGTCGCTGGTGGCCTCGGCCGATGGCGCACCGAATCGCAATGCCGCCCCCGCGGTCCAGGTCGTCGTGCAGCAGTGCCCCGACTGCGCTGCGGCCGCCGCCGTCACCAGCCGCGGCGAGAAGCGACTTGCGCCGGCGCAAGTGGACGCGCTGGCCTGCGACGCGCGCGTGAAGCGGCTAGGCCGGCCGAATCGCGCGGTGATTGCGCCCTCTGTGCGGACGGCGGTGCTGGCCAGGGATCGATACAAATGTGCGACGCCGGGGTGTGGGGCGACGCATTTTCTCGAGGTGCATCACGTGGTGCCGCGGGCGCGGGGCGGCAGCAACAAGGCGGAGAATCTGGTGACGTTGTGCGGGCGGTGTCATCGGTTTGCGCATGAGCGGATGGGCGGAATTGCGCCGGCGCAAGTGGCGCAGGGCGGCGAAGGCGCTGGAAAATAGCCCGTCGGGCGAGTTGCGCCGGCGCAAGTGGTTCACCGCAGCGATGGGGCGGCTCGATGGCCGGCACGCCGACTTGCGCCGGCGCAAGTCATGCGGACCAGGCGTGTGGTTCCCTCCACCCCCCATTCGGGTTATCATGACCGCGCTAACGACACCCGTTGATCCCGAACCAGAAAGCAGCCCCAAATGCCCGGCACCGCCTGGCTGATCGACGGCATGGCCTACGTCTTCCGCTCCTACTACGGCGTGCGCCCGATCGCCGCGCCCGACGGCACGCCCGTCAATGCCGTCTACGGCCTGGGCATGACGCTGCAGAAGCTGCTCAAGGACCACAAGCCGCAACACGTC
>CAIOLW010000110.1 GCA_903859215.1 uncultured bacterium
CCGAAGGCGCGAGGACTGCCCGCCGCTTCATTGTGTGAGCGCGTCGCCTGGCGACGCACCCGACGACCTACTTGACCAGCGTCATCTTCTTCTGCAGCTCGCGACCATCGGCGCGGAGCCTGTACAGGTACACACCGGCGGCCACCTGACGGTCCCCGTTGTCGCGCCCGTCCCAGTGCACGCGCTGCTCGCCGGCGGCCACCTGGCCGTCGACCAGCGTGCGGACCAGGGCGCCGCGCGCGTCGAAGATCTTGAGCTCGACGCGGGTTTCCTTCGCCAGCGAGAAGCTGATCGTCGTCGACGGATTGAACGGATTCGGGAAGTTCTGGGCCAGCGACAAGGCCGCCGGCACGTCGCCCGCGCCCGAGACGTAGGTGTTCGTGACGGCGATGTCGTCGACCGCCCAGCCCCAGCCCTGTACCGACGAGTCGGCGAACAGGCGGAAGCGCAGCAGGATCGTCTCGCCCGCGTGGAACGTGTCGTTCAGGTGCGTCACGTGGTTGCGGTACTGGTCCGCCGTGGGCGACGCACCCGAAGTGAAGAGGCTGAACCACTCCGCGTCGGAGTTTGCGTCGATGCCCGGCGCCACCGGCAGCCAGGTCACGCCGTCACGGCTGCCCTCGACCACGACATAGTCCCAGAACGCCTGGTCGCCGAACACCGCGCCGGGATCGCCCGGCTCGGCGATGACGATCTCCTTGTACGACAGCGATGTGTTCGCGCCGATCCTGATCGGCGTCTTCAGCAGCGCGATCGGGTTCGTGTTCGCCGCATAGGGGTGGTTCGTGTGCAGCGCCGGGCTGAGGAAGCCGGCCGGCGTCTGGATCGAGAACAGCGACAGGGTGAAGTCGTTCGCGTTGTTCAGCACGTTGCTGTACGTGTAGGTCGGCGTGCCGAGCACGACCGCCGACAGCGTCCGCGTCACCGAGTCGTAGCTGACGCCGCCCTTGAACGAGCGGGCGTAGGCCGTCTTCGTGCCGGCCGTCACCACGGGCACGGTCACCGAAGTGACCTGGTGGCCGGTGTTCGGGCCCAGGGCGGCCACCTTGGAGCCGTCGACCCACACCTGCGTCGAGTCGTAGGCCGAACGCAGGTTGAACTCGAGGTCCATGGCGCCGCTCGGCGGCTGCACCATGTGGTTGAACAGCGGCTTGAACGTGCGGCCGTTCTCCAGCGACGCGTCGGTCATCGACCAGACGCCGCGGCCGTGCGTGCCGGCGATGATCTGGTCCTCGACCGTGACCAGGCGCCAGACACCGACGGCCGGCAGGTTGGCGTTGTTCAGGGCCCACGTGGCGCCGCCGTCCAGAGACTCGACGATGCCGATCTCGGTCGCCGCCCACAGGCGGTTCGTGTTGCTCGGCCACACGACGAGGTCATACACGGCCACGTCGGGGAAGCCGTTCGTGCTGTTGACGCCCGAACCGTTGTAGCCGGTGATGTCGGTCCAGGTCACGCCCAGGTCGGTCGTCTTCAGGATCTTGGGGCGCTGCGCGAAGCCGAACAGCGCATAGGCCGTGTTCGGGTCGGTCGGGTGCGTGGCCAGGCCCGAAATGCCGCCCATCGTGGCCAGCGGGTACAGCGACGTCGGGGTGAACGTCGAACCGTTGTTCGTCGAGACCATGATCTTGCCCGTGGCATCCATGCGGGCGCCGGCCCACACGATGTCGGGATTGGCCTCGGACACGCGCACGTTGTGGAACGAGCCGATCGAGCCCCAGTTCGCCGCCGCGATCGCCGTCGACGCCCAGCTCTGGCCGAAGTTCGTCGACTTCCAGACGCCCGTCGAGCCCACCGCGAAGATGGTGTCGGGGCGCTTCTGGCTCTTGCCGATCTTCGTGATGAACGGCGCGTTCGAGCTGCTCGTGTTCGTCAGGCCGGTCGTGGCCGACGCCCACGTGGCGCCGCCGTCCAGCGAACGCTGCAGGCCGTTGTACTGGTAGCCGCCGATCATCTTCAGCGGGTCATCGAAGTGCCACGATGTCTCGTAACCGTCGCCGCCGATGCGCGCGTTCCAGTTGGACACCGCACCGGGGTCGACGGGCGACTGCCAGGTGCCGTTGTCCTGCGTGCCGCCGAAGTAGGCGCTGGCGCCGGGGCACTTGTCGATGCCGTAGAACTGCGTCGTGACCATGCCCGTCACCGGCATCGTGAAGCCGGTGGAGCCGTACGTCGTGCGGTTGACGCCGCCGTCGCTGGTGCCCAGCAGGAACCAGTCGCTGGGGCTGCCGCCGGGGATCTGCACGGTCTTGATCATGTGGTGGTCCGGGTGCGGCCACGAGTAGCTGGCCAGGTGCACCGTCGTGCGCGTGGTCGCGCCGATGTAGTCGATCGTGATCTTGAAGAGCTCCGTGCCGCCGACATACAGGATGCGGGCGTCGGTCGGGTCACAGGCGATCGTGTTGTCGTACCAGCCCTGGCCGCCCAGCCAGTTCGGCTCGGTGCCGCCCTCGACCGTGTGGGACCAGTTGGCGCCGCCGTCCCAGGAGGCCCACAGTTCGGAGTGCGCAGTGCCCTGCGACGACGCGAACACGTAGTTCGAGTTGACGGGCGAGACGGCGATCTCGAAGCGGCCCGTCAGGTCCACGATGCCGTTGTTGATGGTCGTCCAGGTCAGGCCGGCGTTGGTCGACTTGCGGACGCCGTCGCCGTAGACACCGGCGTACATCACGTTGAAGTTCGTCGGGTCGGCGATGATCTGCAGGACGCGCTTGTCGGCCAGCACGCCGGTCCCGGCCTCCGTGTAGACCGCGGTCCAGGTGGCGCCGCCGTCGGTCGAGCGGAAGATGTTCGAGCTGGCGCCGAGGCTGCCCTTGTAGCGGCCGACCGTCGTCGAGGCCAGCACGAGGTTCGCGTCGGTCGGCGAGACGATGATGCGCGAGATGTTGTTGAAGCGCACGTCGTTGATCGTCGAGGCCAGCGGCGTCCAGGTCTCGCCGCGGTCGGTCGACTTCAGGATGCCGTTGCCGTTGATGACGTCGACGCTGAAGAAGCTCTCGCCGGTGCCGGCGTACATGATGTTGTGGTTCGAGGGGCACTGCACAAGGGCCGACACGGCCAGGTTCGGGACCTCGTCCGCCAGCTGCCGCCACGACGCGCCCGCGTCGGCGGTCTTCCAGACGCCGCCGCCCACGGCGGCGACGTACCAGGTGCTCTGCGTCGCGTCATCGGGATCGACCAGGATCTCCCGCGCGCGGCCGGCCACATTGCCGGGGCCGCGGTTCACCCACGTGATCGCCTTGTCGGCGTGCGCCATCGGCAGCGCCTTCGCGTATTCGCGGACCTGGTAGCCGGGCTCGTACTCCGGCGTGGTGCGGTCGGCCGGGATCTTCATCTCGTAGAGGAACCGCGCGAACTCGTCGGGGAACTCGGAGGCGGGGCCGCCCTTCTCTTCGCGCTCACGCTCGGCTTCCGACTCGCCCTTGGCGGCGACGCCCTGATGCTGCGCGAGCCGGGCCTCGAACTGCTGCTCCGGCGTGAGGGAGGCGGTGCGACCGGCTTCGTCGAGGAAGGCGCCGAAGGCGACGAACACGACGACGACCGCAAGCGCGGCCACGGACAGTCGGGACATGGTGAGCTCCTCGGAACGGGATCGGCGGAGGGGCGAACCCCCGCAGGCGACGGCCTCGGGCCCCCCGGGGCCGGGTCGCGGATGATCGACCTATAATACCACAAGTGAGCCGAGGAACGCACGTTGGATATATGATATCAATTTATGACCCATAACATCCTCATTAGCCATTCCAGTGTCTCCCCGGGTTGACGCACCCCCCATTTCCCCTATCCTTTGTGTTGAATGTGACGATCAGTTTCCCATAAGACTGACCAGAACAAGCCAACAAGCGAGGGGCCCATGGCCATCCAGGATCCCGAGGCGCTCGCGCGCCTTCAGGAACTAGAGAATACAGAGTGGCGCGAGTCACTGGACTATGTCTTGAGGGAGCAGGGCCCCGACCGGGTCCGCCAGCTGCTGAGGGTGCTGCAGACGCGCGCCCAGGAGCGCGGCGTCAGTATCCCCTACACGGCCAACACGCCGTATATCAACACGATCCCCACGCCCCAGCAGCCGGTCTACCCCGGCAACCGCGAGCTTGAGCGCCGCATCAAGTCCATCATCCGCTGGAACGCGATGGCGATGGTGGTCCGGGCCAACCGCGAGCGGCCGGGCATCGGCGGGCACATCTCGACCTACGCCTCGGCGGCCACGCTTTGGGAGGTCGGGTTCAACCACTTCTGGCGCGCCCGGAACGACAACTTCCTGGGCGACCAGGTCTTCTTCCAGGGCCACGCCTCGCCGGGCCTCTACGCCCGCGCCTTCCTCGAGGGCCGGCTGTCGGAGAAGGACCTGGCCAACTTCCGCCACGAGCTGAGCCCGGACGGCGGCCTGTCCAGCTACCCCCACCCGTTCCTGATGCCCGAGTTCTGGGAGTTCCCCACGGTTTCGATGGGCCTGACCGCCCTGTCGGCCATCTACCAGGCGCGCTTCAACCACTACCTGGTCGACCGCGGCCTGCGCGCCGCGAGCGGCCGCAAGGTGTGGGCGCTGCTCGGCGACGGCGAGATGGACGAGCCCGAGTCGCTGGGCGCCATCACGCTGGCCGCGCGCGAGCAGCTGGGCAACCTCATCTTCGTCATCAACTGCAACCTGCAGCGGCTGGACGGCCCGGTGCGCGGCAACGGCAAGATCATGCAGGAGCTGGAAGCGGCCTTCCGCGGCGCCGGCTGGAACGTGATCAAGGTGATCTGGGGCTCGGACTGGGATCCCCTGCTTGAGGCCGACGGCAAGGGCCTGCTGCGCCAGCGCATGGACGAGGTGCTGGACGGCGAGATGCAGCGCTACAACGTGTCTGACGGCGGCACCATCCGCGAGCACTTCTTCGGGAAGTACCCCGAGTTGCTCGATTTGGTGAGCGGCTACTCGGACGAGCAGATCCGCAAGCTGCGCCGCGGCGGCCACGACCCGGCCAAGGTCTACGCCGCCTACAAGTCGGCCGTCGACCACAAGAAGACGCCGACGGTGATCCTCGCGCAGACCATCAAGGGCTACGGCCTGGGCGAGGCCGGCGAGGGCAAGAACATCACGCACAGCCAAAAGAAGCTGAACGAGGACGAACTCAAGGAGTTCCGCACCCGGTTCAACATCCCGATCAACGACGAGGACATCGCCGAGGCGCCGTTCTACAAGCCGGCCGACGACAGCCCCGAGATGATCTACCTGCGGAGCCGGCGCGAGACGCTGGGCGGTTCGCTGCCGGCACGCGTCAACAAGTCGCAGCCGTTCGCCTGCCAGACCGAGGTGCTGTTCAGCGAGTACTACGACGGCTCGGGCGACCGCGAGCTGGCCACGACGATGGCCTACGTGCACATGCTGGCGAAGATGCTGCGCGATCCCGAGTTCGGGAAGCTGATCGTCCCCATCGTGCCGGATGAAGCGCGCACCTTCGGGATGGAGTCGCTGTTCCGCCAGGTGGGCATCTACAGCCACGCCGGCCAGCTGTACGAGCCGGTCGACAAGGGCAGCCTGCTGTTCTACAACGAGAAGAAGACGGGCGCGATCCTCGAGGAGGGCCTCAGCGAAGCCGGTTCGATGGCCAGTTTCATCGCCGCGGGCACCGCCTACGCCAACAACGGCGTCAGCATGATCCCGTTCTACACCTTCTACTCGATGTTCGGCTTCCAGCGCGTGGGCGACCAGATCTGGCAGGCGTGCGACAGCCGCGCGCGCGGCTTCCTGGTGGGCGCCACGGCCGGCCGCACCACCCTGGCGGGCGAGGGCCTGCAGCACCAGGACGGGCACAGCCACGTGCTGGCGCTGACCCCGACGCCGGTCAAGGCCTACGACCCGGCCTTCGCCTTCGAGCTGGCGGTGATCATCCACGACGGCATCACGCGGATGTTCTGCCACCAGGAGGACTGGATCTACTACCTGACGGTCACCAACGAGACCTACCGCATGCCGGCCATGCCCAAGCGTCCCGGCGTGCGCGAGGGGATCCTCAAGGGCATGTACCGCTTCCGCGTCTCGGACGTGAAGGGTGATGCCCCGAAGGCCCACCTGCTGGGCTCGGGCGCCATCCTGAACGAGGCGCTGGCGGCGGCCGAGATCCTCGAGACGAAGTACGGCGTGGCGGCCGACGTGTGGAGCGTCACCTCGTACAAGGAACTCTACCGCGACGCCATCGAGTGCGAGCGCTGGAACCTGCTGAATCCCGGCCAGCCCGAGAAGCAGCCGTACCTGGCGGAACTGCTGGCGCCGGAATCGGGCGTGTTCGTCGCGGCCACCGACTACATGAAGGTGCTGCCGGCCACGGTCGCCAAGTGGTTCCCCGGCCAGCTGCACATCCTGGGCACCGACGGCTTCGGCCGCAGCGACAGCCGCAAGGAGCTGCGCGACTTCTTCGAGGTCGACGCGCGCTACATCGCGCTGGCGGCGCTGCACGAGCTGGCGACCGCCGGGACGATCAAGCCCGAGGTGGTCTCCGCGGCGATGAAGGACATGGGGATCGACCCCGGCAAGAAGAACCCGCACACCGACTGATTGCAGTCGGACGAGGACAGGCATGGCACAGGAAATCCGCGTCCCGGAAGTCTCGGACGGCGTCAAGCAGGGCACCGTGATCAGCATCACTGTGAAGGTGGGCGAAAAGGTCCTTGCCGACCAGACGCTGCTGGAGATGGAGACCGACAAGGCGGTGGTGGCGATTCCGGCCCCGGCGGCCGGCGTCATCAGCGAGGTCCTCGTCAGCGAGGGCTCGGTCGTGAAGATCGGCGAGATCATCATGCGGATGGAGGAGGCGGGCGCAGCTGCTGCCGCCGCCAGGCCGGCGCCGGCCCCCGCGGCTGCCGCACTGGCCGCACCCGCACCCGCACCCGCGCGTCCCGCGCCCCAGCCCCTGCCCCCCGCGGTCGAGGCCGCCGCCCCCGCGCGGTTCGCCGGCGTGCCGGTCGACCTGACCACTGTGCGCACCGGCGATGCCGTGGCGCCCGCCGCGCCGTCGGTCCGCCGCCTGGCGCGCGACCTGGGCGTGGACATCTACCAGGTGCAGGGCACCGGGCCGGCGGCGCGCATCAGCGAGGACGACGTGCGCGCCTATGTGCGTGCCGCGATGCAGCGCCTGACCGGCGGCGGCGGCGGCACGATGGCCGGCGGCGAGTTCCCCGGCTTGCACGCGCAGCGCCCGCTGCCCGACTTCACGCGCTGGGGCCCGGTGCACACCGAGCCCCTCTCCCGGGTCAGGGAGATCACGGCCGACGCCATGGGCTATGCGTGGTCGACCATCCCGATGGTCACGCAGTATGATCGGGCGGACATCACGCGGCTGGAAGCGTACCGGAAGCGGTACAACGAGACCGCCCCGGCCGGCGGCAAGCTGACGATGACGACGATCCTGGTGAAGGTGTGCGCGGCGGCGCTCAAGGCGTTCCCGCGCTGCAACAGCAGCCTCGACCTGGCGCACAAGGAACTGGTCCTGAAGGACTACGTGCACATCGGGGTGGCGGTCGACACGCCGAACGGCCTTTTGGTGCCGGTGCTGCGCGACGCCGACCGCAAGGGCCTCGAGGCGCTGGCAGCCGAACTGAACGACGCCGCGCAGCGCACGCGCGACCGCAGGATCAGCCCGGCCGAGATGGAAGGCGGCACGTTCACGATCAGCAACCTCGGCGGCATCGGCGGCACGGCGTTCACTCCGATTGTCTATGCGCCGCAGGTCGCCATCCTGGGCGTGTCGAAGTCGTCGACCGAGCCGGTGTGGAACGGCGGCCAGTTCACGCCGCGCCTGATGATGCCGCTGTCGCTGACCTACGACCACCGCGTGATCGACGGCGCCGACGGCGCCCGCTTCCTGCGCTGGATCTGCGAAGCGCTCGAAGAGCCGTTGAACCTCGTGCTGAAGGGATGACCCCGTGAGCGACGCCATTCCCGCCACCGCCCAGCTCGTCGTCGTCGGCGCCGGTCCCGGCGGCTACCACGCCGCGTTCAAAGCCGCCGAACTGGGCCTCGCCGTGACGCTCATCGACCCGTCGGAACAACCCGGTGGCGTCTGCGTGTACCGAGGCTGCATCCCCTCGAAGGCGCTGCTGCACGTGGCCAGGCTGGTCGACGAGACGCAGGAGAGCGGCGCCATCGGCGTCACCTTCTCGCGGCCCGAGATCGACATCGACCGCGTGCGCGCCTGGAAGGACGAGGTCATCGGCAAGCTGACCGGCGGCCTGGGCCAGAAGGTCGTGCAGAAGAAGCTGACGTACGTGCGGGGGACGGCGCGATTGAAGGATGCGCACACGCTGCTCGTCACCACGCACGACGGCACCGTCGGCGAGATGACGTTCGAGAAGGCGATCCTGGCCGCGGGCTCGCGCCCGATCATGCTGCCGGGCGTCACCAAGAGTGACCGCATCATCAACTCGACCGGCGCCCTGGAACTGAAGGACGTCCCGGCCAGGCTGCTGGTGGTCGGCGGCGGCTACATCGGGCTGGAACTGGGCTCGGTGTACGCGTCGCTGGGCAGCGAGGTCTCGGTGGTCGAGATGACCAACGGCCTCTTGCCGGGCTGCGACCGCGACCTGGTCTCGGTGCTCAAGCGCCGCCTCGACGCGAAGTTCGCCGCCATCCGGATGGAGACGAAGGTCGCGAAGCTCGAGGAGACCGCGGGCGGCGTCAACGTCACCTTCGAGTCGAACAAGGGCGAGCAGACGGTCGAGGTCTTCGACAAGGTGCTCATCTCGATCGGCCGCCGCCCCAACACCGAGGACCTGGGCCTCGAGACGACGAAGATCACGCGCGATGCGCGCGGCTTCGTCGTCGTGGACGGCCAGCGCCGCACGGCCGAGGAGAACATCTTCGCCATCGGCGACATCGCCGGTGAACCCATGCTGGCCCACAAGGCCTACGCCGAGGCCGAAGTGGCCGCCGAGTCGGTCGCCGGTCGCAAGGCCGTCTACGACCCGCGAGCCATCCCCGCAGTGGTGTTCACCGACCCCGAGATCGCCTGGTGCGGCCTGACCGAGACGCAGGCCAAGGCCGACGGCATCAAGGTCAAGACGGCCAAGTTGCCCTGGCGCGGCAACGGCCGCACGCTGACGCTCGGGCGCGAGGACGGCATCACGAAGCTGGTCGTGGATCCCGAGACCGATCGTCTGCTGGGCATGGCCGTGGCCGGGCCGGGCGCGGGCGAACTGATCGCCGAGGGTGTGCTGGCGATGGAGATGGCGGCGGTGAGCGAGGATTTGCGGCGGACGATCCATCCGCATCCGACGCTGTCGGAGACGGTTTATGATGCGGCGCAGTCGTTGTTCAAGCCTTAGGCGGGGATGGCGCGAGAGCGGGAGTTGCGCCGGCGCAAGTCGTGGAGAACACACGCCGAGAGATCGCTCCAGCAACCGCATGCTCCAGAAACGGATACAACACGACCGTCGCGTGTGTCCGGTCGAGGGTCCCAGTTAACTTCTCGCTCGCTGATTTCCGTGCGGAAGGGGATTGGCTCCTCGGTCGGGGCGCGCAGCGTGACGAGAAAGAGAGATATCGGATAGAACCTAGCGGAATAGGGCCTTTAGGTCCCCCCACGTCGTGGTCTCGGCCGGAACGGACTGGCCCGCGAAGGGCGCGTACAGGACCGTGGCGTGATTGTTCGGGTCGTCGTTGCTGTCGATGATCCAGGACTGGATGTCAGTCTCGCTGGTCGTGCCCCAATAGTTGTTCCGCAGATCGTGAACGACCGTCGGCTCGTAGGCGCCGCAGCGCACGATCGGACCGCTGCCCTTGATCAGGTCGCAGCCGTGGATGGTCGTTGGCCCGGGGCAGCCGTATGCCCACAACAGGGCGTGGTACCCACCCTCCAGCCGCGAGTTATCGACGGTGAATCTGCCACCAACCTGGCGGCACACAAGTGCACTCAAGTCACCTGCGACTTCCGAACCATTGATCTCACAAACGGCACCACTTCCCAGAGTCAGCTCAACTCCAGCATAGGACTGATTTGAGATTCGGCAGGATTCCACGTAGACGTGTGCGGCGAAGTAGACTTGAAGCGCTTGCTCGCCATTCACGAAATCGCAGTTGCGGAATGTCAGGCCATTCACTCCCCGTACGACCGTAAGGGAGCGCGAAAACTGACACCCCTCCACCAGGATGTTGCTCCCGGCATCGCCCGACCCCACATCCAGGGCCGTCGGGCCAAGGCTGTAGCTGAACGCATCGAACTGCGAGTCCTTCACCCAGCCACCAGCGCCGACAGGATGCCAGAACAAGCCATTCCCGTTGTCAAAGATCGAACATCGATCCATATAGAGCGTCCCAGTCAATTGCAAGGCGTTCCAACTGTTTCGAAGGCACAAATCAGAAATCCGGATGGTCCCGCCGTTCTGATACGACATTGCCTGTGGTGTAAAAGTGCCATAGACCCCGGAATACACCGCCGGGCCGATCAACGTCTGATCCGCACCCGCGCCGATGATCGTCAAATCATCGGCCGTGACATAGGCGTACGACTCAATATCCCAACTCCATCCGGGAAGCCGCACCGTCGAATGGTCCTCGAACTGGCCAGGACCGATCAGGATCGTGTCCCCCGCCGCAGCCGCATCCAGCGCCTGCTGGATCACTGAAAAGTCCCCGGTCCCGTCCTTGCGGACGGTGATCGTCGCCGCGCTGGTGGCACCCGCCAACAGCAGCACGAGCAGCAGGCACGGAACCGGGCACTTCATCACGACCGTTCCTCTCACTTGACCAGCAACACCTTGCGGACCAGCTTCTGGTCGCCCGTTTCCGCCAGCACCCAGTACACACCGCTGGCCGCAGCCCTCCCGGCACCATCTCGACCGTTCCAGACGAACGCATTCGTCCCTTTCGCCAGGGCGCCGCGATAGAGTTCCGCCACCACGAAGCCACGGACGTCCACGATCCGCACCACTCCCGTTGTCTCTGACGCCAGGCCCAGCTCGATCTTCGTCTGCGGGTTAAACGGGTTCGGCGCCGCGAACAGGCCAAGCCGCACCTCAGGTTTCGGACTGTCCGGCTGCCCCCGCTTCTCGACCACTCCCGGAGCGCGGTCGGCCAGGATCGGCTCCAGCAGGACCCGGCAGTTGTCTGTCACCTTCATCCACAGCACGCCGTCGCCCGAAACGAAATAGTGATGCGGCGAGTCCTCGTTCGCGTAACCGACCCCCAGCACCGGCTGCCCCGCCTCCGGCGCGTAGTTCGCCGGGTACTTCATGACCACGAACAGCGTCCCGGACTGGCTGGCCACGGCGTTGGCGAAATCCACCTCCGACCACGCCCGGTTCAGGCCCCGCA
>CAIOLW010000111.1 GCA_903859215.1 uncultured bacterium
CGCTACGGCGTGGAACTGATCGGCGCCAGCCCGCGCACGGTGCGCCTGGCCGAGGACCGCGAGCTGTTCAAGCAGCAGATGGCCGCCATCGGGCTGGAGACCCCGCGCAGCATCCTGCTGACGGCCGACGAGCAGGTTCCGGCAGCGATGGCCGAGTTGACCTTCCCGATGATCCTGCGCGCCAGCTTCACCCTGGGCGGCGCCGGCAGCGGCGTCGCGCACGACGAGACCGAGCTGCGCGAGATGCTGCGCGAAGGCATCGCCGCCTCGCCCGTGGGCAGCGTGCTGGTCGAGGAGTCGGTGCTCGGCTGGAAGGAATACGAGCTCGAGGTGATCCGCGACCACGTCGGCAACGGCATCATCGTCTGCAGCATCGAGAACTTCGACGCGATGGGCGTGCACACCGGCGACAGCGTCACGGTGGCCCCGGCGCAGACGCTGACCGACCGCGAGTTCCAGCGCCTGCGCAACGATTCGCTGAAGGTGCTCGACGCCGTGGGCGTCGTGACCGGCGGCAGCAACGTGCAGTTCGCGGTGGACCCGGAGACGGGCCGCTCGCTGGTCATCGAGATGAACCCCCGCGTCAGCCGCAGCAGCGCGCTGGCCAGCAAGGCCACCGGCTACCCCATCGCCAAGGTGGCGGCGCTGCTGGCCGTGGGCTACACGCTGCCCGAGCTGCCGAACGAGATCACCGGCACCAGCAGCGCCTGCTTCGAGCCCACGCTGGACTACACCGTGGTGAAGGTGCCGCGCTGGGCCTTCGAGAAGTTCCCCGGCACGCCCGACCGCCTGGGCACCACCATGCAGTCGGTGGGCGAAGTGATGGCCATCGGCCGCACGTTCCGCGAGGCGTTCCAGAAGGCGCTGCGCTCGCTGGAGCTGGGCCTGGACGGCTGGGAGAGCCGCGCCAGCGGCCGTTCCCACGAGGAACTCGCGCGCGACCTGACGCGCCCCCGCCAGGGCCGCCTGGCCGACCTGCACGAGGCGATGCGCCGCGGGCTCGAGCCCGAGCAGCTGCACCGCCTGACCGGCATCGACCCCTGGTTCCTGGACAACCTGGCCCGCCTGATGGAGGTCGAAGGAAGGCTGCGCAGCTACACGCTGTCCGAGCTGCCGACCGACCTCTTGCGCGAGGCCAAGCGCGAGGGCTTCAGCGACCGGCGCATCGCGCGCCTGCTGCAGTGGGACCGCGGGCAGGCCATGGCCGCCGACGAATCGTCGACGATCACGCTGCGCACCTCGCTGGTGCTGGCGGCGCGGCAGGCGCAGGGCCTGCGCCCGGTGTTCCGGCGCGTGGACACCTGCGCGGGCGAGTTCCCGACGACGACGCCGTACCTCTACTCCACGTGGGAGGACGGCCCCTGCGAGAGCCTGCCCACCGACCGGCGCAAGGTGATCGTGCTGGGCAGCGGGCCGAACCGCATCGGCCAGGGCATCGAGTTCGACACCTGCTGCTGCCACGCCGTGCAGGCGCTGCGCGCCGACGGCATCGAGGCCATCCTGGTCAACTGCAACCCCGAGACCGTCAGCACCGACTACGACCTCTCGGACCGCCTCTACTTCGAGCCGCTCCGGTTCGAAGAGGTGATGCACATCATCGAGGTGGAAAAGCCCGAGGGCGTCATCGTCACCCTGGGCGGGCAGACGCCGCTGAACCTGGCGCGCGCGCTGCACGAAGCCGGCGTCACGCTGCTGGGCACCGGCATGGAAGCCATCGACCGCGCCGAGGACCGCGCGCGCTGCGGGCGCCTGCTGGCCGACCTGGACATCCCCTCGCCGAAGTCGGGCAACGCGCGCGACATCGAGACCGCCTGCGCCGTGGCCGTCGACATCGGCTTCCCGGTGATGGTGCGCCCGAGCTACGTGCTGGGCGGCCGAGCCATGCGCGTGGTCTACGACGAGGCGCAGCTGCGCGAGTGGTTCCACGAGGCTGCCATCGTCAGCGGCGAGCACCCGGTGCTGATCGACCAGTTCCTGGAGGACGCCGTCGAGTTCGACGTCGACGCCGTGTGCGACGGCAACGACGTGCTGATCGGCGGCATCATGCAGCACATCGAGGAGTGCGGCATCCACAGCGGCGACAGCTTCGCCGTGCTGCCGCCCTACAAGACCAACGCGTCGGAACTGGCGCTGATGTCGGTGTTCACGCGGCGCCTGGCCCGCTCGCTGGGCGTGGTCGGCCTGATGAACATCCAGTTCGCCAGCCACCAGGGCGTCATCCACGTCATCGAGATCAACCCCCGCGCCTCGCGCACGGTGCCGTTCCTGGAAAAGGCCACCGGCGTGCCGCTGGCGCGCATCGCCACGCGCTGCATGATGGGGCAATCACTGGTGGAGCAGGGCTTCACGATGGCCGAGGCGCCGGTGCCCGCGGGCCGCGTCTTCGTCAAGGGCCCGGTCTTCCCGTTCCGCCGCTTCCCGCTGACCGACCACATCCTGGGCCCGGAGATGAAGAGCACCGGCGAGGTGATGGGCGTCGGGCGCGACTTCGGCGAGGCGTTCGCGCGCGCGCAGCTGGCCTGCGGGCAGGGCCTGCCCGACGGCGGCACGGTCTTCATCAGCGTGAACGACTTCGACAAGGAGGCGGTGCTGCCCATCGCGCGCGACCTGGCCCAGCTGGGCTACGCGCTGCTGGCGACCGGCGGCACGGCGCGCTTCCTGAACGAGCGCGGCCTGGCGGCGGCCAGCGTGCCGAAGGTGGGCGAAGGCGCGCCGCACATCGGCGAGCTGATCCGCGGCGGGCAGGTGCAGATGGTGATCAACACGCCGCTGGGCAAGAAGAGCCGCTTCGACGAGAGCGCCATCCGGCGCGAGGCGCGCGCGCTCGACATCCCGTGCATCACGACGCTGTCGGGAGGGCGCGCGGCGGTCGACGGGATCCGCGCGATCAGGCAGGGGCTGGGCGGGGTGACGTCGCTGCAGCAGTTGCGCGACTGATCCGCGGCATCAGCGTTCGCCGGTGGGCAGAAAAAGACCCGGCCGTTCTGGC
>CAIOLW010000112.1 GCA_903859215.1 uncultured bacterium
ATCTCCAAAGCGCGACGGCGCAGCTCCACGGGGTCGGACTTCAGGTCGAGCAGGCAGAAGATCGAGCACATGGCGGGGGGCGCTCCCGGGTCGAGGTGAGCCTTGCGGTGGGATGCGGGCGGCAGATCCCGTCGAATGTACCACCTTCGGCGGTACGGATAATCCGCCTCTTGAGGCGCCATTGCTAGGGAACGCCATGTGTTTCGGTCGCAATTGACTAACCCATATCAATTACTATTATTATCGCATTTCGTGGAACATTATTGTCGTTTGGTTATTGTCTTCTTGTGCGCATCCATTCCGTCCGGTAGAATGGTATCACTAACGCTGGGCTCTCCAACCCCGGGCCCCCACCCGGGGAACTGACCAGCGACGATTCCACGGGCTGCTCGCGTGTCTTTGGTTCCGGCTGCTCTCGCCCGGCAGCTGGAACGGACGCGACAGTTCGTGGAATCTGTCTTTCCGGACCCGCCCGCCGCGCTACTTCCGCTTCGCCTTCTTCTTCCCGCCCCGGTGGACGCGACGGATGCGCCCATTCTTGTCGATGCGGATGACGCCCAGCGCATCGAGGAACCCCGAAAGGCCGCTGTAGGCCACGATCAGCCCGGCCACGCCGCCGAACACGCCCCAGCTGCCCATCCGGGTGGCGCGCAGCTGCGCGGTGGTCAGCCGCTCGTACTCGGTCAGCACGCCGGTCTCGGTCGGGTCGGTGGGCACGTACACCGTGTGGCGCTCGGCCAGCTTGCGCGTGATGACGACGAACTTGCCGGCGTTGGCCCAGCGCGGCACCGAGACCTCGGCCTCAATCGTGAACGCGCGCGGCTTGCCGGCGCCGGCCGGCGGGAAGGTCAGGATGCACTCGAGCGGCGGCGGCACCCGCAGCACGGCCGTGCGCGGGTTGTAGGTGATGACATCGGGCCACCGGCGCTCGCGCCCGGGCGCCCAGCGGATGTCGGGCGCCGCAATGGTCGGGTCTTCGGCGACCGAGGTGATGTTGTCGAAGCGGCAGAAGCCGAGGATGCCCGACAGGCTGTCCGACCCGGCGATCCGCAGCGGCACCGGCACCGACGCCAGCGTGACGATGTCGGCCTTTGCGAACAACGCCGCGTGCTGGTGCCGGAACGCCGGCAGGTGCTGCCGGTGGAAGATGGGCGCCAGCGACAGGCCCCACGCGGCCCCGCCCAGGCCGGCCAGCCCGAGCACGAGCCAGGCGATGGCCGCACCGGGGCGATTCTGCCTGGTGGTGGAGCGGGTGGACATGCCGGGAAGCCGCCTTCCTGCCGGGGGAGCGGGGCCATTCTCCCGGCAGTCTACCACGCAAGGGGCGGCGGAGGCGAAGGGGGAATTGCGCCGGCGCGCCCTACTGCCCGTGCCGCGTCAGCCCCGCGATGAACGGCCCCACGCCGTTCATCACCAGCTGCACCGCGATGACCGTCACCAGCAACCCCATCAGCTTCTCGACGATGCGCATGCCGGTGCCGCCCAGGCGGCGCAGCACCGTGTCGGCCGTCAGCAGGATGACGCCCGTCAGCAGCAGGATCAGCAGCACGGCGCCGCCCACGACCAGCGCACCAGGCACGCCCGGCGACTGCGCGCGCAGCACCATCACCGTGGTGATCGAGGCCGGGCCGGCGATCATCGGGATGGCCAGCGGGGTCACCGACGGGTCGTGGTCATGGTCGTGGTGGCTGTCGACGGCCTCGGTGTCGGCGGCCGCCAGCTTCGCCGCCTGGTCCAGCCCGGTGTGCCAGCGGCGCGGGCGGCTCTGCAGCATGTCCAGGCCGATGCCGAACAGGATGACGCCGCCGGCGATGCGGAAGGCGTCGATGGTGATGCCGAACGTGTGCAGCAGCAGGCTGCCCGCGTATGTGAACGCCAGCAGCACGAACAGCGAGACCAGCAGCGCGCGCACCAGGATCTTGCGCTTGCGGGCGCGCGTGAAGCCGGCGGTCTGGCCGGTGAAGAACGGGATGCAGCCGAGCGGGTCGATGACCGCGAACAGCGACGACAGCGTCAGCAGGGCGAATCCGGTCAGGTCCATGGCGGCGGCTCCCACGCATGGCCCGGCGCGCGGGATGCGGGGTGCAGCGCCGCGGCGGGGGCCGTGATGGGATCGAAAGTCGGGGCTGGCGGCGGGCGCGTCAAGAGCCGTGACGTGGGCGCTCCGGCGTTCATCCGCCACAACGCCTTGCGCCGGCGCCCCGGGCCTTTACGTCCGGAAGCGGCTCACCTTGTCCTGCAGCGCGGTCGCGAACACGGCCAGTTCCTGCGCGCTCCGCCGGACGCGGGCGCTGTTTTCCACCACGTCGGCCGACACGGCGCTGACGCCGATCACGTCGGTCGCGATGGAGTCGGCGGCGACCGAGCTCTGGGCGATGTTGCGGTTGACCTCGCGCAGGCCGGCCGCGGCGTGGGCGATGTCGCCGGCCATCGCCTGCGAGGTGGCGGCCTGCTGCTCGATAGCCGCGGCGATCGCCGTGATGATCTCGCTGATCTGCTCGACCGTTCCCGAGATGCGCCGGATGTCCTCGACGCCGGCCGCCGTCGCCGACTGGATGCCCTCGACCTTGGCGCGGATATCGTCCGTGGCCGCGGCGGTGCGCTTCGCCAGCGTCTTGATCTCGCCGGCCACCACTGCGAAACCCCGGCCGGCGTCGCCGGCGTGGGCGGCCTCGATCGTGGCGTTGAGCGCCAGCAGGTTCGTCTGCGACGAGATGCTGCTGATGACGGCGGTGATCTCGTCGATGTCGTTCGCGGCGCCGCCGAGGTCCTGCACGCGATCGGTGGCATGGCCGGCCTCGACCACGGCGGCGGCGGCCACGACGCGCGCCTGTTCAGAGCGGCGCGAGATGTCGGCGATCGTCACGGTCATCTCTTCGGTGGCGCCGGCCACGTTCTGCACGGCGTCGGCGGCCTGGCCCATGGCTGCGGAAACCGACGTCATCCCGCTGCTCATCTGCTCGGTGGCGGCCGCCACGCTGTCCACGCGCGCGGTCGTGTCCTCGGACTCGGCCGACATCTCCTCGGAGATCGCCAGCAGGTCGGCGGACGAATGGGTCAGCGAGCGCACGCCTTCGGCCACCTCACCGATCAACGTGTGCAGGTTCAGGCTCATGGCGTTGAGGGAATCGGCCAGCACGCCCACCTCGTCGTCGCGCCTGAGATCGAGCTTCTGCGTCAGGTCGCCGTCCGCCAGCCGGCGCGCGAAGTCCACGCCCTGGTTGATCGGCCGGGTGATGGAGCGGCTGGTGTGGATCATCATCAGCGCCGAACCGACGGCCACCAGGAACGCCACGATGACGATCGTCCAGGTCACGCCCGCCATCCTGGCCTGCAGGCCGTCGGTGTCGGCGCCGGTGCCCACGATCCAGCCCCACGGCTCGAACAGCTTCACGTACGAGATCCCGCCCGCCGGGTCCGTCTCGCCGGGCTTCGGCCAGCGGTACTCGAGCGCGCCGCCCCCGCCCGCGCGGCACAGCGCGACGGCGTCGACGAATAGGCGCTTGCCGTCGGGATCCTTGAAGTCGGCCAGCGACCGGCCTTCAAGCTCGGGCTTGTACGGGTGCATGACCATGGCGGGGGTCAGGTCGTTCACCCAGAAGTACTCGTTGCCGTCGTAGCGCAGGTTGCGCAGCCGCTCGCGCGCGCTCTTCTGCGCGTCGGCCAGGGTCAACTCGCCGCTGCGCACACGCGCGTCGTATTCCGCCAGTTGCGAGTGCGCAACGTCGACCAGCTCGCGAAGCGCCTCCACCTTCTGCTCGTGCATCTCCGAGCGCAGCTTCGCGCCCATCCACGCGATCAGCGCGCAGAAGCAGGTGATGACGACGGCGGCGTTCCACAGGATCTTCGTGGACAGCGGCGGGTGCTTGCGCAGGATCATGAGCTGGGGCTTTCGGTCGGCACGTGACCGCCCCCGGGACAGATGCCGGTGGCGGCCGACGCGGCGGGAATCGACTCCCGTGTCATCGGCATCGTGGGACAGGGACTTGAGCGCGGGCCCCGGTCAGGAGACCAGGTCGTCGGCCGACGCCATGGTCCAGATGACCAGGCGATCGCGGCCGAGGCCCTTGGCGTGGTAGAGCGCCTCGTCGGCGCGCTGCAGGGCGTCGTCGGTGGGACAGTTGCCGCCGGCCATGGCCAGGCCGGCGCTGATGGTGAAACCGAACTCGCCCGCCGGCGCGCTGACGCGGATCTTCCGGATGGCGTTGAGCAGGCGCTCGCAGATGGTGATGGCTGTCGCCTGGTTCGTGTCCGCCAGCACGAGCGCGAACTCCTCGCCCCCGTAGCGGGCGGCCAGGTCCGTCGGTCGGCACAGCCCGCCGATGGTGGCGCCCAGTTGCCGCAGCACCTCGTCCCCGATCCCGTGGCCGTACGTGTCGTTGACGACCTTGAAGTGGTCGACATCCAACAATGCCACCGCGTAGCCGCCGCCCCTGCGCGCCACCTCGGCGGCGCTGCGCTCGAGCGCCTCTTCCAGCGCGCCGCGATTCTTCAACCCCGTCAGCGCATCGACCCGCGCATGCACGCGCAGCAGTTCGATCAGCCGTCGCGTACGCAATGCCGCGCGCACGCGGGCCTGCAGCTCGACGGCCACGAACGGCTTGGTCACATAGTCGGTACCGCCCATGTCCAGCCCGCGGGCCACATGGTGCGTGGCGTTGTCCGCGGTCAGGAAGATGATCGGGATGTCCCGGGTCAGCGCCAGTTGCTTCAGCTCGCGGCAGACCTGGAACCCGTCCATGTACGGCATCTCGATGTCGAGCAGGATAACGTCCGGCATCTCGTGCGTGGCCAGGGCGATGCCGGATGCCGGGTGTTCCGCGTGGAAGATGCGGTCGACGACGCCCTCGAGGTGAAAGTCGATCAGGTCGTGGACGTTCGGGTCGTCGTCGATGAGCAGCGCGGTCAACCGGCTCATGAACCGCCCCCGATCGCCGCGATGGCGTCGCGGCCGGCCGCCGCGGCCATGAGCAGCCGCTCCAGTTCATCCAGGCCGGGCACCGCTCCGGGTTCCGCGCCGTTGCGCAGCGCCAGTTCGCACGCACCCGCGACCTCGCTGATCGCCGGGTAGCCGAAGCTGGCGCCGGTCCCGTGCACGCGATGGACCAGGTCCAGGACCGCCTTGTGGTCGCCGGCATCGCGATGGGCCGCAAGGGCCTTGATCTGCTCCGGCAGCCCTTCCAGGTAGCGCAGGAGCAGCGGCACGAAGCGGGCATCGCCGGCCAGCCCCGAGAGCATGCCCCCGGGCTGCGGCATCTCGATCACCGGTTCGATGGCCGCCGCCGGGCTGATTTGCGCGGCGACGGTCGCGATCAGCGTCAGCGGCTCGATCGGCTTGGAGACATACGCGTTGCAGCCGGCGTTCAGGCAGGCGCGCTCGTCGCCTTCCATCGCATGCGCGGTCAGCGCGATCACCGGCGTCAGCACCCCGGCGCGGCGCAGCGCCAGCGTGGCCTTGTAGCCGTTCATCACCGGCATGCGCATGTCCATCAGGACGGCGTCGTAGGGCCGGGCCGCAGCGCCGGCGGCCTGCACCATGCGCACGCCCTCGGCGCCGTCGGCGGCCGTCTCGACCAGCGCGCCCGCTTCCTTCAGGTAGAACGTGGCGACGTCGCGATTGTCCGGGTTGTCGTCCACGACCAGCAGGCGTCGGTGCGCCAGGCGTCCCTCGGTGGCCAGCGACGTGGACGTGACTTCCTCCAGGTGGGCCACGATCTGGGCCCCCTCGTCGCACGGGACCAGCGGCAGGCGCAGCGTGAACGCGCTGCCGAGGCCGGGCTGCGAGACCACACTGATGTCGCCGCCCAGCGCACGGGCCAGCCGGCGCGAGATGTCCAGGCCCAGGCCCGTGCCCCCGCGCGCGGCCAGGTCCTCGCCCGGCGACTGCATGAACGGCTGGAAGATCAGCTCCAGCTGGTCCGCGGCGATGCCCACGCCCGTATCGCGCACGACCAGCGACAACACCGGGTTGGGCCCCTCGGTCCCCTCGAGCAGGTTCGCCTCGATATCGACGCGGCCGCGGTCGGTGAACTTGATCGCGTTGGCGCCCAGGTTCAGCAGGATCTGCCGCAGGCGCAACCGGTCGGACATGAACATCAGCGGCAGTCGCTGGTCGCAGGTGACGCGCAGTTCCAGGCCCTTCTCCTGGGCCTTGGGGAGCAGCGTCGACTCCACGGAGTCCAGCACGTCGTGCATGGGCACCGGCCCGTTGCTCATCTGCAGCTCGCCGGCGTCGATCTTCGACAGGTCGAGCAGGTCGTTCAGCAGCGCGACCAGGTGGTCGGCATTGCGGTGGATCTGCTCCAGCCACGCGCGTGTCTTGTCGTCAAGGTCGCTGCGCGACCGGCGCAGCACGTCGGCCAGGCCGACGATGGCCGTCATCGGCGTGCGGATCTCGTGGCTCATGCGGGCCAGGAACGTGATCTTGACCTTGTTGGCCTGCTCGGCCCGATCCAGGGCCACGACCAGCTGGCGCCGCGTCAGTTCGTTCTGGCGGTTCAGCTCGACGCGCTGCTGCGCGAAGGCGAACGAGTCGCGCAGCACACGCAGGAACTCGGCGTCAGGCACTTCCCACGAGGTCACGAGCCGGCGCGCCGCGAACGCCACCAGGTAGCGGATGTTGGAACCCACCGGCACGACCATCATGACGATGCTGCGCGAACCGAGGTCCCGCAGGTACTCCTGCATCGGCAGCGGCAGCGCCACGCGCTTGACATCCATCAACTGGGGTTCGCGCAGGTTCTCGGTCAGCGGCCACCACGCCGAGAACCGTCCGCTCAGCACCCACGCGCGGGCCGTGTCGCCGGTGGAAGTCGGCTCGACCGCCCAGGAATTGATGACGCGGAGGCTCTCGTCGCCGGAGTCGAGGCGCACGATGAAGGCCGCGGCGGCGCCCACGAAACGCGCGGCATCGGCCATCATCGACTGGGCAACCTCGGCGATCTCCTCGAACTCGGTGCATCGCGCCAGCGCCTGGCTGATCCGTTCGCGCAGCGCGAGCGCGGCGTGGTAGCGCTCGTTCACGCGCCGCAACTCGGTAGTCTCCAGGTGGGTGCCGGCGGCACGGAGCGGCCGGCCGGCCTCGTCGCGCTCGAGCACGCGACCGCGATCCAGCACCCAGATCCAATGGCCATCGCGGTGCTGCAGGCGATGCTCGGTCTCGTACTGCTGCGTCGCCCCCTCCAGGTGCGCCTGCAGCACGACCGTCACCTGCGGCAGGTCGTCCGGGTGGACCAGGCGCTTCCAGGTATCGACGTGCGGCGCCAGGTCGCTCGCCGTGTAGCCGAGCATGGCGGCGAAGCCCTCGCTGAAGCGCACCTCGCCGGTGGCCACGTTCCAGTCCCACAGGCCCAGGTTCGCGCCGGCGATGGCCAGGTCAAGCTGCTGCTTGCTGGTCTCCAGCTGGCGACGGACCTCCTCGCGCTCAGAGACATCCAGCAGGTAGCCCTCGTGGTGGGTGATGGCGCCGGCGGCATCGCGCACCAGCACCGTGTAGTCCAGTACCTGCAGCGTGCGACCGGCGTGGTCCAGCAGCCGGTAACTCTGCTGGAAGCCCGGCAGGCCCGAAGCCGCCAGGCGCCGGCCGTTTTCCAGGGCCTGTTCCCGATCCTCCGGGTGGATCAGGTCCAGGTAGCGGACGCGACCGCTCGTCAGTTCCTCGGGATCGACCCCGAGCAGGTTGCGGACATTGGCCGACACGTATTCGACCGGCCAGTCGCCTTCGGAGCGCCAGCGGAAGACCACGACCGGACCACCGATGAACAGCCGACGCTCGCGGTCGCGCGACTCCTCGCTGAGCTTGGCATCCGTGATGTCCGACAGGCTGGCACGCTGGCCCACCAGCCCGAGCTCGGCGTCGATGACGGGACGGCTGCGGTGACGCAGGGTGCGCCGGCTGCCGTCGCGCGCGATGATGCCGATCTCGGCGGGCTCCAGGGACGAGCCGGCGCGCGCAGCTTCCTCGCGCTGGTCCCAGCGCGCCCTGTCCTCGGGCGCGACCAGTTCCTCCAATAGGCCCGGGCGCTCCAGGAAGTCGGACATCCGGTAGCCGGTGACCGTCAGGGCTGCCGGCGAAACGTACGTCATCACGCCGTCGAGCCCGCGCCAGTAGACGAAATCCGTCGAGAGGTCGGCCACGGTGCGCAGGCGCTCGTTCGAGTCGCGCAATTCGACGGTGCGCTCGGCAACCAGGCGCTCTGCGTTGGCGCGTCCCCGCACCAGCATCACGAACACGGTGCAGATCAATCCCGTCACCAGCAGCATCACCGTCAGGATGAGGCCCGGCGCCAGCGAGACCGCCGCCACCATCGACTGCGGCGACACCATGAGCACGTGCCAGCGCCGCCCGGCGACCGCGAGCTCCAGGTCGCGCGACAGCCCGCCGCGCACGGCAGGCGTCTCGTCCTCGCCGCCGAACAGCGTGGAAGGCTCGCCGGCTTCAACATCGCGGATCGCCATCGGCAGCGGCATGCCTGACAAGGACTTGAATGCGCTGGAAATCACGTCACCCGCGCGGAACACACCCAGCACGTAACCGCGCAACTCGCGCGGCGCATTTCCGGGCCCGGGCGCGTTCCACACCGGCATGAAGACCAGCCAGGCGTTCTGTTTGCTGCTTTCCTGCACCAGTCGGATGGGCGCCGTGGCGGACAGTTGGCCGGTTGCGGCCGCACGCGCCAGGGCCGCCTGGCGCACGGCCTCCGAGCCCAGGTCGAAACCGACGGCCCGGCGATTGGGCTCGAGCGGGAAGGCGCAGCGCACCGGAAAGTACATGGCGCGCTGCGCGGCCGGCTGCAAGCGGCCGGAGGCGTCACGTTCGCTGATGGTGAAGTCCGGGAAGTCCGTCGCCGCCACTGACCGGACGAACGCCGCGCGCTCGGAAGATCCGACAGCCGGCACCCACTCGAGCGCCTGGATGCCGGGCACCTCGGCCACCAGCGGCGCCACGAACGCGGCAAAGCGCGCCTGGGTGATCTCGTCGCTGGTCTGTGCGAAGCTGGCGAGCGCGTGCAGGGCGACGCTGTGGAAGTCGATGTTCTCGCGGATGGCCCAGTACTGGCTGCTGACGCGCTCGTCGAACGCCTGCTCGGCGCGTTGGAGTTCCGCGTGGCGGACGGTGCGATAGAAGAACACGCTGAGCCCGCAACCGACGATGGCCAGCGCCGCCGTCACCCACAGGACCCATCGCAGGGCAGGTTGATGCGTAACGCCGCCGCGGGGGCGCGCCGTCGCCTCCGGCATATCGTCCTCCTTGTACCCACCGGATCGGCGCCCCCGGACCGCTCTTTAGGTACATTACCGGATCCTGCCGCTACTGCCCCCGGATCCGCGCCAGGATCTGCTTGAATTGCGGGTTGCCCGGCGCAAGCTGAACCGCCCGTTCGAGTTCGCGCACGGCGTCCTCGCGCCGCCCGGCCTGCTCCAGGAAGCCGCCCAACTGCCCGTGCGCATCCGCATTGTCCGGCCACAGTTGCGTCATCCGCCGGAAGGTTGCGATGCCGCCTTCAAGATCGTTGCTCATGGCCTGCGCCACACCCAGGTTGCCCATCAGCATGGCGTCGGGCTGCCCTGCGGCCACGCGGGCTTCGGCGGCCGCCTTCAGGTGCGGCACCGCCTCGGCCGGCTGGCGCTGCTGCAGCAGCACGAAGCCCAGTTGGCCCTCCAGGTCGGGCGCCGAGCCGGCCGCCGACAGCGTGCGCTCGAGCACCCCGCGCGCGCCGGGCACGTCGTTGGCGTCGAGCAGCAGGCTCGACAGCGCCATCGCGCTCGGCGCATCGGTCGGGTCCAGTTCCAGCGCCCGCGTCAACTGGGTCTTCGCCACCGGGCGATTGCCGGTCTCCAGCGCGATGACCCCGCCGTAGAAGTACGAGCGCGCCATGCGCGCATCCAGCTGCTGCGCCTGCGTCACCAGCTGCGCGCCCTCCTGCGAGCGTCCCATCCGGTGCAGCGCATAGCCCTTGCCCGCCAGGCCCCACGCCCACTTCGGGTCGACGACCAGGCCCGAGTCGTACACCGCCACCGCGTGCGTGAACTGGCCCGCGCCCATCAGCGCGTGCGCGTAGTCCTCGACCACGGCCAGGTCGCGCGGCTCGTCGCGGCGCAGCTCGCGGTACAGCTTCAGCGCCTCGGGCACCCGTCCGCTGCGGGCAAACGCCTGCGCCAGGTTCAGCCGCACGGTGCGGTCCTTCGGCGAGCGCCCGTACTCGGCCTCGAGCACCTTCACCGCATCGGCCAGCTTGCCCTGCCGCATGTAGATGGTCGCCAGGTTGACCGCGTTCTCGGCGCCCACGGCCACGCCCGGCGAGGCGGCCGTCCCGGTGTTGTTCGCGCCGGCCACATAGCCCAGCGAGCGCAGCATCTGCTCCATGCGGGCCGCCGCCTCGGGGTCGTTGACGACCTGGCCGCTGTGCTGCAGCGGCGTCGTCTCCCACGTCGCCACCTGCTTTTCCGGGTGCTGCGTGCGGAACTCGCTGGTCAGCGCGCCGGCCAGCACCTTGCCGGCCAGGTCGGACGCCACCGGCAGGTCCAGCAGCTGCGCCACCGTCGGGGCGATGTCGTACACGCTCGCGCCGGTGATCTGCGCGCCGGCGCGCACGCCCGGCCCGTTCAGCACGACGATGCCGTCGATCATGTGCGAGGCATCGGCCATCTCGATGTCGGCCCGCTCTTCCTTCAGCCGTTCGTCGCCGGTGCGGAACCCGTGGTCCGAGCACACGACGATCGTCGTGTTGGGCCCGCGCCTGGCCAGCAGCTCGCCGATCAGCTCGTCCTGCCACGCCCAGTACGACGCCACCGCGTCCTTGTACGCCTCGTAGTCGGTGTCGCTGACCCAGGGCTGCTTCGGCGACGCGAAGTTGTTGAACAGGTGCATCGACGCGTCGGTGCCCTCGAAGTAGATGCCCAGGAACTGCGGACGATCCTTCGCCAGCCGGTCCAGCGCGATGTTCGTGTAGCCGCGCGCAGTGGCCATCGCCTGCCTCAGGTGCGCGATCGGATTGCTGTACGGCCCCTCGACCGACTTGTCGTTCAGCTGGCCGGCCAGCTTGTCGTCCGACAGGTGGACGATGCGCTTGATCTGTTCGTTGGGAATCGACTCGGGCGCCGGGATGAGCTTCGCCACGTCCTTCGCATACGTCTCGGGCCACACCTTGCCCGCGTCATCGACCCCGCGCCCGGTGATGCCGAAGCTGTGCCACCCGACATAGTCGCTGACCATGAACCCGTTGATCGGCTCGACCGGCCACGTGGCCCACCACCCGATCACGCCCGCCGTCAGCTTGTTCTCGCTGGCGACGTCCCAGATCGCGCGCACCTGCCGGCTGCGGCTGCTGATGGGGATCTTCTGCCCGTCGGGCGTCGTCGACATGAACCAGGTGACGCCGTGCTTGTCGGGCGTGCGCCCGGTCGCGATGCTGTTCCAGATGACCGGCGACAGCAGCGGCTGTTCGCTCCTGAGCCGCCCCCACGCGCCCTCGTCCCGCAGCTTCTTCAGGTTGGGCATGTGCCCGGCGTCGATCACGGGCCCGATGATGTCCCAGTCGCCGCCATCGAGGCCGATGATCCAGACCTCGTGCTGGGCGCTCTTGCCGCCGGAGCAGCCGACGAGGGCCAGCAGAACCAGTGCGATGGCCGCACGCGCGATCAACCTGTGCATGGAAATCCCGATCTTCCCCCGCCGCGGGGCGGGACTGGCGAGTGGACGGACCCGTTCGCCTGAGGTGCGAACCGGGCCAATGGGCCAGTCTAGCGGTGCGGGGCGACGGGAGCAAGGAAGCGGTCGCCACTTGCCCCGGCGCAAGTCCCGGCCATGGCTCCCCAGGGGGCGCGAGGTTGAAATCGGTGGTGCGGGCGGGGTTCATCACATCGATAAGTATATAACATTAAACGTGTTAGCCGTTTTGAGCGCCGGATACAACACTTTGAAGGGGGGCCACCGAGCCCGAAGCCGGATGGTGGGGATCGCAGGGCCCCATGCCGGGCCATCGCCATCACCCCACGTGCGCCGGCGCAAGCGGCCGTCTTCACGACCCGTCCCCCATCGCCACTTCCCACGCCGTGCGGAAGCACAGCCGCACCA
>CAIOLW010000113.1 GCA_903859215.1 uncultured bacterium
CAACCTGGCGCCGTCGGTGCCGGCCGGGTTCGCGCGGCTGAACGTCTCGACGCTTACGTGGGGCGCCCCGGTCGACCCCGATTTCCGCTACTTCACGATCTACGGCTCGAACAGCAGCGCCTTCAACGGCACGGCGACGGTCGTGGGGCACTCCATTGACCGTATGATCGACGTGAACCACCTCGGTTGGAAATGGTACTACCTGACGGCGACCGACTTCGCGGGCAACGAGAGTGGCCCGGCCTCGCTCAACGGCGTGACGGCGGTGCCCGGTGCGCTGCCTTCCGTGTTCGCCCTGCACGGCGCCGCGCCCAACCCGTTCAACCCGCGCACCGAAGTGCGCTTCGACCTGCCGAAGGCCGCGCGCGTGACGCTCGCGATCTACGACGTGGCAGGGCGGTTGGTGCGGACGCTGGTGGCCGATGAAGAACTGGCTGCCGGCGCCCAGGTGCGCATGTGGGACGGCACCGATGACGCGGGCCACGTCGCGGCTGCCGGTACGTACTTGTGCCGGATGCACGCAGATGACTTCACGCAGGTGCGTTCGATGACGCTTCTGAAATAGCCGCATCAGGAAGTGCACAAACGAAGATGGCGGGCTATCCGCAGCGCCGAAGGCGCGAGGACTGCCCGCCATCTTCGTTTGTGCACTTCCTGAGGCGACTATGTCAGGCGCGGGCGACGATCGCGGCTCCCGCCATGATCAGTGACGCGCCGCCCAGCAGTTTGACGGTGTTCACCTCGCGGCTCTCCGCGTAGAAGGCCAGCGCCAGCAGCACCACGACCAGCGTGTTGAGGTTGTAGAGCGGTGCCAGCTTCGACAGCGGCGCATGGTAGCGGTCGATGCCCAGCACCACGGCGATCATTCCCAGGCCCCAGCTCAGCCCGATGCCCAGCGCGACCAGGCTCGCGCGCGCGGTCAGTGCCCGCTCGCTCATGAAGCCGAGCGCCACCAGCCCTGTCGCCGTCACGCCCAGACCCACCAGCAGCAGGTACCACGCCGAGCCGCCGCCCGCCCGCCCGTACGCCTTCTGGAGGATGCCGGTGATACCGAACAGCAGCGCCGGCAGCAGGCCGCCGACCAGGATTCCCTTCCACGCGATGGACAACGAAGGCACCTCCGGAATGCAGGTGAGCAGGACGGGCGCGACCCGGTGCGCGGCGACTTGCGCCGGCGCAAGTGGTTGCCTCGGGCGGGGCCCGTCGCGCGATGGTCGGATGCGTTGCCGCAGGGGTCAAGGTCGAATGCCCCCCGCCTGCGCCGCGGGGACACCCTTGCGCCGGGCGTCCCCTGCCGGTGGCGGCGCGGTGCGCCGACCGGGCTTGCCGTCGGCCCGGCCCGGCCGGCCATCCCGCGCAGCCGCATGGCGTTTCCCGGCCGGTGGCATTTTCATGTCGCGCGTGGCCCACGCCGTGCCCACAGGCGCCGCGCCCGGTGCTATGATGTGCCGCGTGCCGTGATCGAGGCCAACTGATCCGGGGAGTTCACCATGATCCGTCGCATCGCCTTCGTCCTGGTCCTGCTCGCACTGGCCCTGCCCGCCTGGGCCGCGGTCGAAACCAGCCCCTTCCAACAGGCTGCCGCCGCGCTGGACGGCCTCGATCCCGCGCGCATCCCCACCGGCCGGCTCTACGACCGCGCTCTGCCGATGTCGGGCCTGGCGCTGCAGGACGGCTCCGGCAGCGGCCCGGCCATCGGGGCAGCTGCCTGGCGGCAGATGCTGCACGAGATGCGCCTCAGTTCGCTGGCGCTGCCGACCGGCTGGCCCACGCCCGACCTGGCTCGCGAACAGGAGCGTCGCGCGCGCGAAGCCGGCATCATCCCCATCGCCGTGCTCGACGCATCGTACGCCCGCCTGCGCGACGATGCATTGACCGCGGGCCTGGTCGCCTACGACGGCGACCGCCTGGTCGAGACGCCCGCTGCCGCGACGACCTCGCCCTACGTCGTCCATCAGGCCTTCGCCGCCGCTGCGCTGGTCCCGCACACGTACCACGGTGCGCAGGTCACGTTCACGATCCCCTCGCAGCTGTTCGCGGGAGAGGTCGCGCGCCCGACCCGCCTGCAGTTCGACGCCGACGACGATCGCGGCTGGCGCGACGTCGCCCTCGACGCTCCCGTCACGGTGAGCTACGCCGCCACCGGCGCGCGCACCCTGCGCCTGCGCGCCGAATACGCCACGGTCGGCGTGCGCGAAGCCGCCTTCAGCTTCGACGTCATCGCCCTGGCCGCGCCCGCGCCGACCGAGACCTGGCCGATCACCGCAACGGTGGCCTGGCAGGGCGTGTACGGCTACGGCACGGCCTACGTCTACCTGGCGCCGGGCCACGCGGTGGTCACCGACCCGGTCATCGTGGTCGAGGGCTTCGACATGGATAATGTGATGAACTGGGACGAGCTCTACGCGCTGCTCAACCGCGAGAACATGCTCGAGGACATGCGCGCGGCCGGGTTCGACGCCGTCGTCTTGAACTTCCACGATTCGACCGACGACATGCGCCGCAACGCGATGATCGTCACCGAGCTCCTGCGCCAGGTCGGCGCCGCGCAGCCGGACCAGCGCGACCGTATCCTCATCGGCGCCAGCATGGGCGGCCTGGTCGCGCGCTATGCCCTGGCCTGGATGCAGCAGCAGGGCCAGGACGCGAATGTGCGTACGTTCATCTCGTTCGACAGCCCGCAACTGGGCGCCAACATCCCGCTGGGCGTGCAGTACTGGCTGCAGCTGTTCCAGATCGAGTCGACCGAGGCCGGGCACCTGCTCAGCCGGCTCGACACGCCGGCCGCGCGCGAGATGCTGCTCTACCACCACACCTCGCCGGCCGGCAGCACCGGCCAGGCCGACCCGTTGCGCGTCTCGTTCCTGGCCGACCTGGCGACTGCCGGCAGCTGGCCGACCGGCCTGCGCAAGGTGGCCATCGCCAACGGCAGCGGCGCCGCCGCGGGGCAGGGGTATGCGCCGGGCGCGCAGGTCATCTCGTACGAGTACAACAGCTTCCTGGTCGACCTGATCGGCAACGTGTGGGCCGTGCCCAACGGGAACTCGACGCAGATCCTGCGCGGGCTGATCAACCGCATCTGGCCGCTGTCCGACGACCAGCTCAACGTGACCGTCACCGGCACGCTGCCCCTGGACAGCGCTCCCGGCGGCTGGCGCTCGTCGCTGGCCGACATGGACGCCACGCCGGCGCCCTACGGCGACATCATCGCGCTGTACCCCAACCACTGCTTCATCCCGACGATCAGCGCGCTGGCGCTGGACGTGACCAATCCGTACACGAACCTCGCCACGCTGGGCAACGTTGCCGCGCACAGCCCGTTCGACGCCGTCTACTACCCGGCCGCGAACCAGGAGCACGTGCTGGTCACGCCCGAGAACAAGGTGTGGTTCAGCACCGAGATTGCGCGCGCCAACAGCGGCGTCGATGACCACGCCGGCCTGCCCGCCGCGCGGCCGCGCCTGGCCGGCGCGCAGCCGAACCCGTTCAACCCGTCCACGCGGCTGGTGCTCGACCTGCCGGCGAACGTGGTGCGGGCGCACCTTGAGGTCTTCGACCTGCAGGGCCGCCACGTGCGCACGCTGGTCGACGGGCCGCTGCCGGCCGGCCGGCCGCAGGTGGCGTGGGACGGCCGCGACGACCGCGGCCGCGCCATGGGCTCGGGCCCGTTCCTGTGCCGGCTGGACGCCGACGGCGCGGTCACCTCGACGCGCCTGATGCTGGTGCGGTAGCGGCGCCGGGCGGCAATTCGCGGGTGAGCAGGGGGCGGGGTCGTGGTACGATCCCGCCCTCTCGTTCGTGGACTCCAGCCTGGGGGAAGGTCCCGTGCCCGTCTTCTTCATCCGACTGGCCGTGGTGGTGGGCGGCGCCGCCGTCCTCGTGCTCGAGATCCTCGGCACCCGCCTGTTGGGCCCCGCCTTCGGCGTCGGCCTCTACCTGTGGTCGGCCCTGATCGGCGTCACCCTGGCCGCGCTGGCGGTGGGCTACGCGCTGGGCGGCCGCTGGGCCGACCGCGGCCCGACCACGCAGCGCCTGGGCCTGCTGCTGCTGGTTTCCGGCGCCTGGACGATGCTCATCCCCTGGCTGCGCTCGCCCGTGCTCGCGCTCGTGCACAGCCTCGACCTGCGCGCGGCGGTGCTCGTCGCCGGCACCATGCTGTTCTTCCCGCCGCTCGTGTTGATGGGCATGGTCAGCCCGTACGCCATCCGGTTGAAGGCCGCGTCGCTGCAGGACGTCGGCCGCACCGCCGGCAACCTCTATGCGCTGTCGACCTGCGCCAGCGTCGTCGCCGCCATCGGCACGGGCTTCTGGCTGATCCCGGCACTGGGCGTCAGCCGGCTGACCTTCCTGACCGGCGTGCTGCTGCTGGTGACCGGCGCGGTGCCGTTGCTGCCCGGGTTGCGGGCGCGCAGGCTGCCGGTGGTGCTGCTGGCGATGGTCTTCGTGATGCTGGCGGCCGACCGCGCCGCGCCGCGCGACAACCCCGACCCGGCGCGCGGACTGGTCGCGCTGGAACAGAGCGCCTACGCGGAACTGCGTGTCGTCGACTACCACGACCAGCGCGCCATGCTGATCGACGGCGCGCCGCACAGCGTCATCGACATCGCGTCCGGCGAGCCGGTGTTCCCCTACGTCGACGCGCTGGACATCCCCAAGCATTTCTACCCGTCGCCGGGCCGCATGCTGCTGGTGGGCCTGGGCGCCGGCTCGGTGGCGAAGGACTACAGCGGCGACGGCTGGCAGGTGCAGTCGGTGGAGATCGACCCGGTGGTGACGAAGCTGGCGCGCGCCCATTTCGGCTTCACCGACGCCGACGGCCCGGTCGATCACGCGGACGGCCGTCGCTGGCTGGTCGACCACGCCGAGACCTTCGACCTGATCGTGCTGGACGCCTACGGCAGCAGTTCGGTGCCGTTCCACCTGACCACGACCGAGGCGTTCGCGTTGATGAAGTCGCGCCTGCGCCCGGGCGGCCTGCTGGCGATGAACATCGAGGCGGTGGGATGGGATGACATCTTCGTGCGCTCGCTGGCGGTCACCGTGGGGAAGCACTTCGCGAACGTGAAGCTGCTGCCGACGGCCGAGCCGCCGAACGAGTTGGGCAACATCGTGCTGATCGCTTCCGACCGCTCGCTGGACCTGCCGGACGGCCTGCCGGTGCCGCCGGATCGCTGGAGCGGCGACTACAACCGCAAGCACGCCTGGGACAACGCCTACACGGTGGCGCCCGGAAACGGCCTCGTGCTCACCGACGAGCACAACCCGGTGGCGGTATGGTCCGATCGCATCAATCTCGCCGCCCGCATCAAGGTCCGGGAGTGGTTCGGCAACTCCGGGCTCGACCATTAGGGGTTGGCGGGCACCTCACCCTTCAGCGGACGGAACTCGCCGCTTTCCTCGATCCGCACGGGATAGCCTTCGAGTGCGGTCGGCAGCGACGCCTTCAGCGCGTCGGTCAGTTGCACGACGTAGATGACGATGCAGGGCTTGCGGTCGTCGGTCTCGCTGATCGCCACGCCGGCCACGCCGTCGGTCGCCATCAGGGCATCCACGTGGGCATTCATCACCGTCGTGACGTCGCGCTGCGGCATGTCCGCGCCACCCTTCCCGTTGGAACTTCCCGCGCGGCAACCGGCGATGGTCACCAGCGCCGCCAGCGCAAACAACAACGCGGCCCGAACCATGCGCCCACCTCCCGGAAGAAAAGGGCCCCCGACCTGCGCCGGGGGCCCCGCAACCTTCAGTCGCTTCCGATGTCGCGGGCCTAGTTGCCCACCATCGTCGCGCCGAGGAACGACAGGACCTGGCCGATCGGGTTGGCGATCGCCGTCGAGGTGCTGCCGGCGAACAGCAGGCCCACCGCGCGCGGGTTGGTCGTGATGTCCTCGACCATCAGCGAACCGGAGTCGCCGCCCGCCAGGAAGCCGCTGCGGGTGTTCGTGATCACGATCTGGCCGGTGAAGGTCTTCGTGAAGGCCGCACCGCCGGCGCATTCGTTTTCGTAGGCGACGCTGATCGTCGCGTTCAGGGCGCTGACCTTGCTGCGCGTCAGGCCCGTCGTGCGGCCGCTCTTCTTGACCAGCTGGCCGACCGAGGCGCCCACGGTCGAGGCCGAGATCGTGCCGATCTCCAGGATGTTGCCGGTCGCGTCGACCATGCCGCTGACGATGTTCGCCGTCGAGCAGTCGACGTTCGCATTCGGCAGCGAGCGCGTGGCCACCAGCGTCGCCACGGTCTGGGCGTTGGCGGCGTTGCAGCTGACGTCGATCAGGCCCGGCTGGACGATCTTGTCGCCGGTCGCCGAGATGCGGCTGTTGCCGCCGCTGACGATGTCGGACTCGAACACGTGGTAGTTGCTCAGGATGCGCTTCTGGCCGCCGACCGAGACCAGCGAACCCAGCGTGCCGGCGCAGCAGTAGCCGTTGGCCAGGTCATAGCCCCAGCCGCCCGAGGTGCCCAGCTTGATGGGTGCGGTCTGCTTCGCGGTGTGGCTGACGCCGCCGCCGGTGCTCTTCATCGCGACGATGCGGTCGGTCAGCAGGACCTTGACCGGCGTGCCGTCGAGCATCGTGGGGGCGCCACGGCGCGCGCGGTCGCTGGTCACCAGCAGCAACACGGCTGGCTGGCCGTTGTCGTCGATCGTCGTGGCGGTGCCGATCACGTCGGGGTCAGCCATCAGCGCCGTCGTGTAGCGCTCCTGCACGTTCATCACGCCGCGGATCGAAGGACTGGTGGCACTCCTGTCGACCGATACGTTCGCCGCCTCGGGCGCGACGGGCGTGGCCGGCTCGCGCGAGCAACCCCACAGGCCGAAGCTCACGGCGAGAGCCAGCAGCAGCATGGCGACGGTGCTTACCCGGAACAACTTCTTCATGGGGAGTCCTCCTGCGAGGGAAAGGGGACCGGCGAACCCGTATCGACGGACACTGATCCTAGACGAAATGAGTTTTCACGGTCAACCAGGAACCGGGACTATTTCTGAATTGTTATCACCAAAGCTGTTCGCGAATTCACAATTGGAGCGGACGCTTGCCTCAACGCCAGCCCGTAACCATCGCCGACACACGCCAGTAGCCGAAATTCCCCTCCGCATTGGCCGGCCGGATGTCCTCGACCCGCCAGGCCACCCGGTGCGCGCCCGGCGTCAGCCACGGGGTCAGGTCGACGATGTTCGGCAGTGAGACATCGCCCGGGCACCAGCCACTGCGCTCGTAGTCGCAGCTCCACGAACCGTCCGACCACCGCGCGCAGTACGGGTTCAGCGGGCGCAGCTTCTCGCAGTCGTCGCGCCACGGGCGCCAGCGCAGCACCTCGCGCCCGTCGACAGTGATGACGTTGTCCTTGGTGATGAACTCGTCGGCGTCGGTGCCGTCGGTGCAGTGGCCGGTGGAGATGGCGGCCAGTTCCAGGCGGCGCAGCCCGGCCGGCACGGTGATGGTCGCCTCGGCCGACGGGGACTTCGCGGTCAGGTTGCCGGGCGGCAGCAGCATGCCGGAAGCCCACGACGGGGCGGCGACGCTGCGGTCGGTGACCGGTGCGAACACCAGCGACGCATCGACGGTCCAGGCGGGCGAGACCCAGGTGTCGATGAACACCTCGAACGTGCAGAAGCCCTGCAGCAGCGGGGCCGCGCGCGTGACGTCGACATCGTGCGTGATGGCCCCGCCGTACGCGGTCATGAACCGGCACAGTTCGACCGGCGCCATGCCCGGCCTGACCAGCCGCACCGAGCCGGCGCGGTCCCAGCGGTCGACCACCGAGCGGATGTCGGCGCGGATCGGCCGCACCGCAAGGTGCAGCATCACGCGCCCGGACCCGCGCCGCGCCGGCAGCTCCCGGTACGTGGACATGACGCGGCCGTTGTCGCGGGCCGAGGCCATCGGCGTGTCGTACTTCGTGCTGTCGGCAGGCGTGAAATGGACGGTGACGTTCTCGAACAGCGGCACCACCTGGGCCGGGGGCGCCTCGATGCGCTCGCCGCAGCCGCCCAGGGTCGCCATCGCCGCCAGCAGCACCGCCGCCGCCATCATCCCGCGTGACTTCATCGCGCCCGCTCCCGATGTTCCGGTTCCCGGATGGAATTGCCGTGACGGGTGCGAGCATACAGGGCGCCACCGGGGATTTCACTGGCAATCATCGCCGGCAAGGCCCACGATCGACCCATGCGCCAACGACTCGTCTGTCTCGATGTGCTGCGCGGGGCCACCGTCGCGATGATGATCCTGGTCAACAACCCGGGGTCCTGGGCCCACGTGCCCACGCCGCTGCGCCACGCCGAGTGGGACGGCTGTACGCCCACCGACCTGGTCTTCCCGTTCTTCCTGTTCATCGTCGGCGGCGCCATGGCGCTCAGTCTCGAGCCGGCGCGAGCGGCCGGCGCCCCGCGCGGGGCGATGATGAAGAAGGTGCTGCGCCGCGGCGCGCTCATCATCCTGCTGGGCCTTGTGCTGAACCTGTTCCCGGCCGGGCTGCCGCTCGACCCGCAGGCGATGCGCGGGTTCCACCCCGGCCTCGTCACGGAGGCCATCGGGCACCTGCGGCTGCCGGGCGTGCTCCAGCGCATCGGCGCCTGCTGGCTCATCGCGGCCTCGCTCATCGTGCTGCTGCCGCAGCCGCGCCGCCGCATCGCCGGCGCCGTCATCCTGCTGGTGCTCTACGAAGGTTTGATGCGCCTGCCCATCGTGTCGGGCTGGGGCGCCGGCAGCTTCGGCCACGTCGACAACTTCGCGCGCTGGATCGACCTGAAGGTGCTGGGCGCCGACCATCTCCTGGAGGGCGCCGCGAACACCGATCCCGAGGGTCTGCTGTCGAACCTTTCGGCTACCCTCGGCATGCTCCTCGGCTTCGCGGCGGTTTCGTGGCTGGCGAAGGGCCCGCTCGTGACGTCGCGCCTGGCGAAGCTGCTGGGTGTCGGCGCCGCGCTGGCCGCGCTGGCGCTGCTGCTGCAGCCGCTCGAGCCCTTCAACAAGCACCTGTGGACGCCGACCTACGTGATGTTCACCGGCGGCCTGGCGCTGGCCTTCCTCGCGGCCGCCGCCTGGATGATCGACGTGCGCGGCTGGCGCACCGGCTTGCGCCCGCTGGAGGCCTATGGCTTCAACCCGCTGCTCGTGTTCTGGGGCTCGGGCCTGCTGGCGCGGCTGCTCGCTCACTCGCGCTGGTCGCTCGGCGGCGCCAAGCCCGCACCGCTCGGCCTGCTCATCTACCGGCACGGTTACGCCTCGTGGGCGGGGCCGCAGGCCGGATCGGTGCTGTTCGCGGTCGGCATGGTATTGTTCTGGCTGGCGATCTCGTGGGTACTGTACCGTCGCGGCTGGGCCTGGCGGGTGTAGGAGATGGATGTGAGGCGTTGGTGTCGTTCGATCGTCGTCGCGGGCCTCGTGCTCGCGCTGGCCGCGGCTGCGAATGCCGCCATCCCGCCCGGCTACTACGCCAGGGTCGACACCTCGTTGCCGGCGCGGCTGCGGGCCACGCTGCACGCGGTCATCAAGGCCGGCCACGAGAAGATCCCGTACTCGGCCCCGACCACCGACACCTGGAATGTACTCGAGGCGGCCGACCAGGATCCCGCCGACTCGACCCGCGTCATCGATCTCTACCGCAACGCCTCGTACCGGAAGTTCGGCGCCGGCAACAACTACTATCAGCGCGAGCACACCTGGCCCAAGAGCTTCGGCTTCCCGAAGAACGATGCCGCCAACTTCTGCTACACCGACTGCCACATGCTCTTTTTGGCTGATGGCGGCTACAACGCGGCGCGCAGCAACAACGTCTACGACAACATCACGACGCCGGACGAGACCTACCCCGTCGAGGGCACCGGCTGCGTGGACGAGCGCGAAGCCGGTTTTCCCGAAGGCCGCTGGGAGGTTTGGGAAGGCCGGCGCGGCGACGTCGCCCGCGCCCTGCTCTACATGGACGTGCGCTACGAGGGTGATGGCGCCGAGCCCGACCTGGTCCTGACCGACGACCTCAACCGCATCGAGGCCTCGAACGTCGGCCATAACCTGCGCGTGGCCTACATGGGCATCCTGTCGACGCTGTTGAGGTGGAACGAGCAGGACCCCGTCAGCGATGGCGAGCGCCGTCGCAACGATGTCGTCTACCGCTACCAGCACAACCGCAACCCGTTCGTGGATCATCCGGAGTGGGTGGGGACGATCTTCGGCGGTGCGAGGGCGGATTCGACGCGGCACTGAGTCCCGGCGCGGCAACTTGCGCCGGCGCAAGTCGATCGCTGCGTCGTTGAAACCCGCGCCATTAGCGCAGGATGACGAACCTCGCCGTGGACTCCCCGTCCGCCGTTCGTACACGTGCGAAATAGAGCCCTGCCGGTGCCGTGCGCCCGGCGTCATCGCGGCCGTCCCAGCGGATCTCCTGCGTGCCGGTGGCCGCGTCCGGCGTTGCCAGGCTCCGGACGCGTCGACCACGCACGTCGTAGACGACAGCCTGTACGCTGCCCGGTCGCGACGTGGCGAAACGGAACGATGTCGCGCCGGTGGTCGGGTTCGGGAAGGCGTGGACCGGCATCGTTGAAACCGGCGCCGCCAGCCCCGCGACGACCGCGCACTGGGCGGGCACGACGTAGAGCCCGGTCGACGAGGTCACACAGGCGATGTCGCCCTGCACCGCGATGCCGTGGGTGTTGGCCAAGAATTCCATCTGGCCGGCGAGGCGCGGGTCCAGCGGATTCGATACGTCGACCAGCTGCAGGCCGCCGTCCATTGTGGCGAGATACGCGCGGTCGTCGGCCACCGCCAGGCTGAGCGGGTACTCGATGCCCCACAGGAATGACATGTGCAGCGGGTGGGCCGGATCGGAAATGTCGGCGACCTCCAGTCCGAATCCCCACACGGCGATGTAGGCATAGCCTCCCGCCACGACGATGTCGTTCGCGGAATACGTCACGGGGATCTCCCCGGCGACCACGGGATGAGCCGGATCCGAGACGTTGATGATCTGCACGCCGTATACATCATTCGCCACATAGACGTAGTCGCCCTGCACGGCCAAGTTCGAGGGACAATCGTAGCCGGGCAGCCCGATGCCCCCCAGCAATTGTGGCTGGCGAGGGTCCGCAATGTCGACCACGCGCAGGCTCATGCCGACATCCGTCAGGTAGGCCCACCGGCCCGACACGGCGATGCCGCGGACGGCGAACGGCATCGCCAGGCTGCCGATCACGACCGGCGCCGCCGGATCGGCGAGGTCGACCACCTGCAGTCCCGCCGTCGACGCTGCGACAAAGGCGTGGTGGCCCTCGATCGCGAAGCCGGTGGCTTCCGTCGGCAGGACGACGCTGCCGATGGGGGTCGGCACCAGTGGATTCGTGACGTCCACCGACGACAGGGTACCGCCGAGGGACGTGATCCAGGCATGGCTGCCGGCCAGTGCGACGCGATGTGCCTCAGTCGGCAGGGCCAACTGCCCCAGCACGGGCGGATTGTCCGCGTTCGAGATGTCGACGACGGTCAGGACCGCACTGTACCGGGAGACGTAGGCGGCATTGCCGTCGACGGCCAGCGCCAGTCCCGGCGCGTAAGCGATGTAGTTGCTGGCCACGACGACCGGAGCCCCGGGGCCCGACACATCGACCGTAAGCAGGTGGCTGTCGTTCGTCACGAACGCCCGATCGCCACGGCAGACGATGGCGCTGGGCCCGCGAATCGTCTCCACGGTGCCGATCAACATGGGCGCGGCCGGATTCGTCAGGTCGACCACACGCAATCCCGAGTTGCTGCCGCCGACACAGGCGCGCCCGTTATCCATCGCCACGCATGACACGGTGCCGGGGATCGCCAGCGTGCCGGCCAGATGCGGCGCCGTCGGGGCGGCGATGTCGACCACGAGCAAACCGGCCGCGGCGTCGAGCACGCAGGCCACATCGCCGTCGGCGGCGACCGCGACAGCGTCTTCGGGTACAGGCAACGCCCCGACGATCACCGGGACCGTCGGCGTCGACACGTCGATGACCTGCAGGCCGGCCGGGCCGTTGGCGATGTAGGCGAATGTGCCGACGATCACCAGGCCGTTGGCCTCGGCCCGGGGCAGCGCCAGTCGCGCGAGCAGCAGGGGATGCTCGGGATCATCGACTCCGAAGATCCGCAAGCCGCCCGAGGACACGGTATACACCAACCCGTTGTTCGCCACGATGCTGGGGCGGACAAGGCCGGGACTGACGGGGAACGAATCCGACATGATGCTCGGGTGTACGGGATCCGCGACGGAGAACACCACGAGCGCCGAGCGCTCGCCCACCGCGTACACGAAGTCGCCCGCTGCGGCCAATCCGTACATGTCGTTGCCGTCGTACAGCCACGTCTGGCCGACGGAATGCTGATAGTCGCGATAGTCGATGCATTCGGTGGCACCGACGGCCCGTGTCGGCCCGCAGCAGGTCGTGATCGCCAGCAGCAGCAGGGCTCGCATCAACATGACAGCCTCCATATCGGTATATCACGGCACATGGGCAAGGCTATCACGTTCGCCGGGCAGCGGCCAGCACGCGGCACGGGTCCATCGGGAGTGATTCCCACTGATATGGAGCCAGCATGGCGACTTGCGCCGGCGCAAGTTCCCCTTGGCAAGGTCGTTGAGCCCCGCGCCGCCAGCGGTTATGCTGCGGCAAACCCGGCGGAAGGAATCTGCTGCCATGCCCGTGACCCGACTCTTCGCTCTTCGTGACGCGCTCGTCCTGGGGGTCCTGTTGACTATCATCGCCAGCGGCATTGCCGGGGCCGAACCCGTCGGCCAGTCCCTGCCCGCCCCGGTCCCCGGCGCGCAGGCGGTCGTATTCCACGCCTCGCCCGCCGCGCGCGACGAAGCGCCCCCGTCGCTCTGCCTGAAGGAACCGCTGCGCCCCGACGGCCCGCCGCCCGCCGGCTGGAAGTGCACGCCGTCCTTCTCGCGCCCCCAGGGCCGCGCCGCCGCCTGGCTGCCCATCGAGGACGGCACCGACCTCTACGGCACCGGCGAGGTGGCCGGCGGCCTCCGGCGCAACCGCACGCGCACCGTCGCCTGGAACACCGATGCGTACGGGTGGCAACGCGCCGAGCTCAGCCTCTACCAGTCGCACCCGTGGGTGCTGGCCGTGCGCCGCGACGGCACCGCCTACGGCGTCATCGCCGACACGCCCGAGCGTTGCCTCATCGACCTGAACCAGGGCATCCGCTTCGAGGCGTCCGGCCCCGAGTTCCCCGTCATCGTCATCGAGGGCCCCACGCCGCAGCATGTCGTGCGCGCGCTCGCCGCCCTGACCGGCACCGCCAACCTGCCGCCGCGCTGGGCGCTGGGCTACCACCAGTGCCGCTACTCGTACACGCCCGACACGCGCGTGCTCGAGGTCGCCGACGGCTTCCGCAAG
>CAIOLW010000114.1 GCA_903859215.1 uncultured bacterium
GGTGAACGCGATGCTGGTCTTCGGGTTGAACGGGTTCGGCACATTCTGCTGCAACACGCTCGTCGCGGCCGTGGCGACATCGCCGACGGATGTCGTGGCCGGGATCGTCATGCCGTAGACGCCACGACCGTGGGTGGCGGCAACGACCACGCCGTCGGCCGGACGCACCTTCACCTGGTCGACCACGACGTTGCCGATCAGGACCGCCGCTTCCTGCGTCCACACGGTCGACGCGCCATCCAGCACACAGGTCGAGTACAGGCCCGTGCTGGTGCCGGCGAAGCAGATGGTGGCGTAGTTGTAGCGGGCGATAGCCACCGTGCGCACCGAGGGACCCTCGGCGCCGGCCAGGTTGCCCTCGACCGCGCTCCAGGTGGCGCCGCCGTCAGATGAATGGAAGATGCTGCTCACGTTGTAGTTCGACACGCAGACCAGCAACCGCTGGTCGTCGTTCGGGTCGATGGCGATGGCCGAAACGTACGCGCCCGCCGACCAACCGGCCCCCACCGTCAGCAGCATCGGCACCGTCGACGCCGGTGCGGTATTGGCGTTGTCCAGCCGGAACAACTGCCCCGACGACGTGCCGTAGTACAGTGTCCGCGCGGCGCCGCGTGTCATCGCCATCGCCGTCACCGATGCCGACGGCGTCGTCGTCACGTGCGTCCAGTTGAGGCTCGTCGTGCTGTTGGACCAGTTGGGAACGGCCAACATGTCACTGTTGCGCCAGACGCCCGCGTTGCTGCCGATCCAGAACTGGCGGGTGTCCACGGGATCGACGAGCAGGGGATTGATGAACATGTAGCTGCCGCCGCCTGTCGGGTCGACACGGGTCCAGGTCTGCCAGGCGCCGCTCGCGTTGTCGACCCACATGCGGTAGACGACGCCGTTCTGGTACGAGATCAGGTAACGGCCCACGGCGCCCGATGCGTCCGCCACCGCGCAGTGGGAGCCGTCGCCGCTCAGGAGTTCCACCCAGGGCTGCTGGCCGTTGGCGGTTCCCGTGAACCAGGTCCCGTTGTCCTGCATGCCGCCGATCACGACGTTGCTGCCCGGCAGGTTCTGGTCGATGGCAACCGTATAGAACTGGCTGGTATTGTAGCCGTTGCTCAGGGGAATCCAGGCGACGGTCCCGGCGTTCGCGTTTAGCGTCTTGTGCACGCCGCCGTCGGTGCCGGTATAGGCCACCACCGAGGAACCCGGGCGGAACACCATCAGGTGCTGGTCGGCGTGATGGCTGGTGTACTGCCAGCCGCCGATCCAGGCCTCCGCGCCGTTGGTGGCGAATCCGTCGGTGCTGCGGATCAGGTGCATGCCGCCGACATAGACGATGTTCGGGTTGGCGGGATTCACCGTCACCACCTGGCAGTAGCTGTAATAGCATTGCATGGCCTCGGTCCCGCTCGGGCCCGGAATGGACGCCATCTGGGCACTGCGGTCGGACCAGGCGCCGCCGGCGCCGCTGCCGTCGCCGCTCAGGTACGCGTACCGGTAGAATCCGGCGTTCGCGGTCCCGTTGCGGTCCGACACGAGCATGTACACGATGGACTCATCTGAGGGCGCGAGCGCCAGCACGATGCGGCCGTACGACGTCAACCCCGACGGGGTGATGTCGGCCCAGGTGACACCGTCGGTCGAGCGGAACACGCCCCTCGTCGCGCCGTCACTGCTCAGGCTGGCGTACACCACGCCGGTGCCCGAGACCACGACGTCGGTATAGGAGGCGCGCCCGTTGACGGAACCCAGGACGCGCGTCCACGATGCGCCGCCGTCGGTGGACCGTTCGATGAAACCTTGCACCGCAGCGTAGATCTCGTCGGACACCGCCTCGCTCGGATCGATCGCGAGCCGGTACACGAACTGCCACTCGCCGATGTTGACACTGGCGGCGCCACCGGCCGTCGACGGGAGCGGCGACCACGAAATGCCGCCATCGACCGACCGGAACACGCCGTCGCCGCGGTACGGCGCCCCACCCCCATCGGCGGAGTTGCCGCGATACTCTCCCGTCCCGCAGTACCAGACCTGGGTATGGCCGGTGCGCGTGTCCTGGGCCACACTCGAAACCGCATGGAGCTGGGTGCTGCCGGTGGTCAGCGTCCAACTGGCCCCGTCGTTGGTCGAGCGCCACATGCCGCCGCTGATGCCGCCGGCCAGCAGGGTCTGGTACGAAGGATCGGCAACGTCGATGGCCAGCGCCCGGGTGCGTCCGCCGATGTTCCGGGGTCCGCGGTAGCCCCAGCCGGCGAACTTGTCGGCGCCGCCCTTGGCGGCTGTTGCCGACACGGCAGAACCGTTTGCCCAGCGCGGCAACGCCGCAGCGAACTGCTGTTCGCGACGGGGCATGTCGGCTGGAATGCGGCCGGTCGCCGGGTCGGCCAGGCGTTGCGTCTCCCAGGCCAGGCGCTCGTCGGGACCGCCGGTCTCGCGGCGGCCGGGCACGCCGTCGGGCGGCGCGGGCGCCGCGGCGACCGGGCCCACTCGCGCCGGTGCCGGACCTGGCGCCGGGAACGTCAGCAACAAGACGGCAGTGACGAGGCCGCCCGCCGCGGCAGCAATGAAGATGGAACGGAGTTTCACGCGGGACCTCACTCGCAATCGTGGCGGATGGTATCCGGAGAGGCCGATCATACCATGTCACGGCGGTCTTGGGGATATGCCCCTTGATGGTCGCGGGGATCGCGACGAAATGGAATTCGCCAGCTGCTCCAGAAAGCCCTTCGGACACTTGCGGTGTCTGAACGGGCGTCCGGCGGGCAGTTGCGCCGGCGCAAGTTTCATGAAGATCAAGCAGGGGCCGGGCGAGGTATGTCCGCATTGCCAGGTTCGAGGTTCAGACCCGCACGAAGAACGGCAACGCGATCAGCGCCGCGCCGATCAGCACCAGCAGGATCGTGTTGGGCACGAAATACGGGAACACCGACAGCGCGATCCCGCAGACCAGCGGCATGATCATCCCGCGCTTCTTCCCGTACAGGAAATAGCCGGCGCCGAACGAGCCGAAGAGGACGCCCCAGAGGATGGTTGCGGAGTTCATGGGACACCTCGGGCGCGGGTTCGGGGAGACCAGCTCGGTGCACCGGCCGCGCATGGGCGGCGGTCAGGCATCCCAACGATCGGTCGGCGGCGGGCGGACTTGAGGGCACAAAGCACCAAACATCATTTAACGGCACTTATTAGACGCAACAAAAGACAGTAGATCAATAATGTGGATTTATGAATTGTATAGTTCATTTGTATGATATACTCATCCAACGTACCCGTCGCCCCGCCCAGATGAGGGGGGCCAAGCCGCGCGACGCTGCATTTCAGCCCGGAAAGGCCACATCCGACATGAAGCCATCTTCCCGCACCATCCGGCTCGCCCTGGCGGCGATCCTGGCTGCCGTTCTGGCGCCCGTCGCCGCATCGGCGGCCTGGCCGCACTCGCCTTCGACCAACCTGCCGATCTCGACCTACACCGTACCTGATCACATTGTGGGTACGTGCTCGGACGGCGCCGGTGGTGTCATCGTCGGATGGTGGGAAACCGTTGGAACGGGGAGTGATATCATCGTCGGCCAGCGCTACGACGCCACCGGTCGCGCCGTGTGGGGCCTGGGCGCCGGCAGCGGCGTCGAGTTCTCGTACTGGGGCTATATCGACCAATCCTGTGCGCTGGTGCCGGACGGGGCCGGCGGCGTCACTGCCGTTTCGACCGGCTGGGCGAACGGAAGCTACCCGGTCCGGGCCTACCATTACGACGCGGCTGGCCACATCATCTGGAGTACGACTGTGTGCAACTACGGCACCGCGCAGCGTGCAGCCCCTGTCGCGGTGGCGGGCAGCGATGGCAAGGTCATCGTGGCCTGGCTGGACTGGAGGAACGGCAACGCGGACGTCTATACCCAGTGCATAACCTCCGCGGGAGCGGTGGCCTGGGGCGCCAACGGCCTGCAGCTCTCCACGACAACCGACAATGAAACCGAGCCGTGCATCGTCGGTGACGGCTTCGGCGGCGCCATCGTCGCCTGGCGCAGCCAGTCCGCAGCAACCGGTGCGGACATCTACCTGCAGCGCGTCTACAACGGCCTGACTCAATGGACCTCAGGTGGCAACCTGCTGACGTCCGCCGCCGGCGACCAGTCGAAGCCTGCACTCCTCGCGGACGCCAACCATGGTGCGATCATCGCGTGGCAGGATTCGCGCTCGGGGAACTTCGATATCTTCGCCCAGCGTTTCAACAGCAGCGGCGTTGCACAGTGGGCCGCGGTCGCGAACCTTTGTTCGGCGATCGGCGACCAGAGCAATCCCCAGATCACCACTGACGGCATGGGTGGCGCCATCGTGGCCTGGCAGGATGGGCGCGGGACCGACCTGGACATCTACGCGCAGCGCGTCTACGCGACCGGCTCCACCGTGTTCACCGCCAACGGCGTGGGTGTGTGCGTTGGGGCCGGCGTGGCGCAGAACCCGGTGCTGGCGGCCGATGGTGTCAACGGGGCCGTGGTGGCCTGGTCGGACCTGCGCTCCGGCGCCGCCGACATCTACGCGTACCGCATCACGTCAGGCGGCGCCAACTCGTGGGGAACGTCGGGCGGCACCCTGGTATCCAACGCCGCTTTCGACCAGACGCTGCCGGCCATCGTCAACGTCGGCGGCGCCAACAACATCATCCTCTGGAACGACACGCGCGCCGCGAATCCCTCGGGTTACGAGGACATCTACGCCCAGCGCGTCGACGAATGGGGCATGCTCGGCGCCGAACCGGTGATCACGAGCGTGCGCGACGTGCCCAACGACCAGGGCGGCAAGGTCAAGGTGTCGTGGACGGCCAGCCCGCTGGACACCGACCCGGCGTTCCGCACCGTCGATACCTACGCCATCTTCCGCTCGGCGCCGCGCGCCGCGGCGAAGTCGGGCGCGGCCGTCACGCGCGATCCCGCCGAGGCCATGAAACCGGGCCTTCTCTACGCGACCGGCTCCGGCGACAAGACCTACTACTGGGAATATGTCGCCAGCCAGAGCGCCTACCGCCTGCCGACCTACAGCTACCTGGTGCCGACCACCAGTGATTCGCTGTCCGGCCGGAACCCGCGCACGGCCTTCCTCATCGAGGCCCGCACGAGCACGACGCGCTGGTGGCCGTCCGATCCCGACTCCGGCTACTCGGTCGACAACCTGCCCCCCGCGGCGCCGGCGTTCCTGGCTTCGCGGCGCATTGCCGACGCCACGCGCGTGCGGTGGACCCGGAATGCGGAAGCGGACCTCGCCGAGTACCGCCTGTATCGCGGCGCGAGCTCCGGCTTCGCGCCGGACGCAGCCAATCTCGTCGCGGCCCTTCCCGACACCGGCTACGTCGACAACGGCGCCTCGCCGTACGTCTGGTACAAGCTGACCGCGGTCGACGCGCACGGGAACGAGAGCCCGGTCGCCTCGCTCTCGCCGCAGCAGATCTCGGGCGTGCCCGGCGACGGCGTGCCGATGGCGACGGCGCTGGCAGGCGCGGTGCCGAACCCGTTCAACCCGTCGACGGTGATCAGCTACAGCCTGGGCCGGCCGGAAACGGTTCGCCTGGCGGTGTACGATGCGGCGGGACGGCTCGTGCGCACGCTGGCCGGCGGCGCCGAGGCCGCGGGGCAGCACCAGGTGCGGTGGGACGGGACGGCGGACGACGGCTCGCGGGCGGCGTCCGGCGTGTACTTCTGCCGGCTCGATGCGGGAACGTTCAGCGACACGCGGCGGCTGACGCTGGTGAAATAGATCGTCGGTGAAGATACGGTGCGGCGCGGCCGGCGGCTTCAGGAGCCCTGGACGCGCCGCACTGCCTGTATCATCTGGTCAAGCTGCTGCAGGAACAACGAGCGGTCCTTCGCCGAGAACGGCGGCGGCCCGCCCATCATGATCCCCTGCTCGCGCAGCTGCTTCAGCAACTGCCGCGTCGCCAGCGAATCGCCCACGTTCTCCGGCGTGAACGGCCGGCCGGTGTGGCCCAGCACGCGGGCCTCCTTGTCCAGGCAGCGGGCGGCCAGCGGGATGTCGCCGGTGATGACGATGTCATCCTTCTCCACGTGCTCGACGATCCAGTCGTCGGCGCCGTCCAGCCCCTGATCGACCACGACCAGCTTCAGCCACTCGGTGGACGGCACGCGCATGTAGCTGTTGGCCACGAGCGTCACCGGCAGCTTGTAGCGCTGCGCGACCTTGTAGGTCTCGTCCTTGACGGGGCAGGCGTCACCGTCGATGTAGATGTGGAGCATGGACCCGTCCCGTTGTGCACCGGTAAAGCAGGAGCCGCCGGGCTTGCGCTCGCGGCGGCTCCACAGTAACGCATCCGGGCGATGGCGCGCTACTGGACGATCACGACCTTGCCGGCCGCCTGCTCGCGGCCGTCGTCCCACTTAAGGAAGTACACGCCCGAGGGCACGTCGCGGCCCTGCTGGTCGCGTCCATCCCAGCTGGCAACCGCCGACCCGTCGCCGTCGTCCGCAGCCTTGAGCAGGCGGACGGTGCGGCCGCGCACGTCGAACACCAGCATGCGGCCTTCCTGCGCCCGCGCGCTCGCGGCCATGATGCGGCACCCGGCGCCGATCTGCGCCGGCGACGGGAACACGCGCAGCCGGCCGGCGGCGGTGAAGATCTCGCCCTCCACCGCGCTGGCGGCCATGATGCCGTGCGGCCCCGCCCCCGTCGGGTTCACGCCGTGGCAAACGCGGCAGTCGCTCAGCACGCCGGCGTGGCCCTGCAGGTCGACCATCACCTGGTTGTCGCGCGGCTCGCGGCTGGGGAAATCGGCGTGCGGGCTGTTGTGGCAGTTCGAGCACAGCACGCCGCCGTGGCCGACGCTGTTGCGGTAGAGCTGGCCCACGGGCTCGCCGTACTGCGCGGTGTGGCAGGTGCGGCAGGCCGGCTCGTTGACCCAGGGGATGCGGCCGGCCTCGATGGTCGACTTCACGTGCTCCATGTTGCCGTGGCAGTCCTGGCAGATGAGCCCGTGGTCGGTCGACATCGTTCCGCGCGAGCACGCAGCCTGCGCGCCGGGATGGCACTTGTAGCAGCCGGCGATGCCGGGGATGGACTGGTCGATGAACGAGTGCTTCTCGTGGATGCGGAGCGAGAACCACCCGGCGGTGCCGGGGTTCGGGCCGGTCAGGGGCGTCTGGCCGTGGCAGTGCGCGCAGAGCACGGGTCGGTTGGCCGGGTTGAAGCCGCCCTCGTTGCTGTGCGCGTTCAGGATCGCGTTCTCGCTGCTGTGGCAGCCGGTCGAGACACATGTGACCTGCACCGACACGGGAGCCACCGGATGGGCGCGCGTCAGCTCAATGCCGCCGCCGTCGCGCGCAATGACCTGCGCCACCTGGTAGGGCTGCTCGACCGTCGGCGTCGCGTCCATGAACGGCGTCAGCGGGATGCCGTCGGCGCGGTAGATGTTCCCGACCAGGTCGAACGTGCCGCTCAGCGAGCGGCCGGTCAGCCCGACGTTCGGCGCCAGCGTCACGCCGAACAGCGCCGGCGCGTACGTCCAGAAGTCGGTCTTGCCCACCGAGTAGGTGTTGCCGGGGAACGAATATTCCAACGACACGCCGCTGGTCACCAGCTGCGGCAGGCGCGTCGCGTCGCCGCGCCTGATCACCTGCGCCTGGAGGTCGTTGTACGGCGGCAGGATCGACAGGTTCTGGTGGTTCTGGTTCATGCAGTGCATGCCCAGGTCGTTGTTCACCAGGACGATATAATCGCCGAGGGTCGGGGCCGGGTCCGCCGTGGCAAAGGCGGCGGGCAGGGTCGCTGCGACGAGGATGCCGAGGGCGAGGATTCGGATCCGGTCGAACATGGGGGCCTCCCGTCTGGGGCGACCGTGCCGGCGCTGCGAGCGTCGGGCGTCGGCTGGAGTCGCCTTATCGGTTTAGCATATTCGAAACCTTTATACCAATCAATTGTTATCTCATTTATTTTGTTCACGTTTAAGGCGTTACATGACAATCGATTATGAGATTTCAACCGCCGCTCACCCGGAGCTACCCCATTCCGGTCGGTGGTCGTGCTATGCTCTATGAAGGCATGACAGCGCCCGCGCCGACTCCAACGACCCACCCACCCTGAAGGCGGCCAGATGAAGCCCTGCGCGCCCCCGGCCCACAGGCGCGACCACCGCGCCGCCGCGCGCGCCACCGCCCCGCTTGCGTGCGCCATCCTCCTCGCCTGCGCGCTGTGGGCCGCGCCGGCCGCCGCCGCGCTGCAGTACCTGGACAACGGCGTCATCCGCGTGGGCGTCGACATGGTTCGCGGCGGGGCGATCGGCTACCTGAGCCTGTCCGGCACCAGCGACAACGTCGTCAACACGCGCGACCTCGGCCGCTACATCCAGCAGTCCTACTACTCGGGCCCCACGCCCTACATCCCGGCCGGCGCGATCCAGCACCCGGCGTATGCCGGGTGGGGCTGGAATCCCGTGCAGGCCGGCGACGTGTACGGTGACCAGGGGGTCGTGACCGGCTCGAGCAACGACGGGACGACGCTGTACCTCCAGGCGCGGCCGAAACAGTGGGCCCTGAGGAACGTCAATGCGGACGGCCTGGTCGAGCAGTGGATCACGCTCGACGCCGCCCGCGTCCACGTCCACTGCCGGCTGACCAACGCGCGCGCCGACTCCACGCGCTACCCGGCCCGGCACCAGGAACTGCCGGCCATCTACACGATCGGGCGCCTGTCCCACCTGTACAGCTACACCGGCAGCGCCCCGTTCACCGGCGGCGCGGTGACGCAGATCGCCAACAGCGGCCCGCCGTGGGCCTACTGGTCGGCCACCGAGAACTGGTCGGCGCTGGTCGACGCCGGCGGCTGGGGACTGGGCGTCGTCCACGCGGGCGCCACGCTGACCGTCGGCGGTTTCCACGGCACGCCCGGCAGCGGCGGCCCGCTCGACGACGCCACCGGCTACCTGGCGCCGCTGCAGACGGAAGTGCTCGACCAGGCCATCGTCTACGACTACGAGTACACGCTCATCCTGGGCAACCTCGACACCGACATCCGCGCCTGGGCCGTGGCGCACGCGCCGGCGCCGGGGCCGAGCTGCGTGTTCACCTCCGGCCGCGCGCATTGCACCACCGGCAACCTCACCGACGGCCGCGCTCCCTACAGCGGCTTCTGGCCGCTGGCGCTGGATGCCGCCGACCCGCAGATCCTGCTGCCGCCGTCGCTGTGGCAGGCGAGCGATGTGCCGTCCATCCTGGTCACCGGGGCGTGGCGCACGCAGAACGCGACGGCCGAGGTGTTCTTCGCCGGCGCCGACGGCGCCTTCAGCGGCGACAAGCGGCTGGAGTTCGCGGTCATTCCCGACGGGCAGGTGCGATCCTACCGCCTCGACCTCTCGGCGCACCCGCTGTACACGGGCGCCATCTCGCGACTGCGGCTCGACCCGATCGTCGCCCGGTCGGCGGGTGATGCCGTCGACCTGTATGCGATCACAACGGCGTCGCCGGCGGCAACGCCGGGAAGGCCGGCGGGAAATCACTTCGCCATCGTCGCGACGGCAGCGCCGAACCCATTCAATCCCAGCACCAACATCAAATTCGATGTCACGCGCACCGGTCGGGTGCAGGTCATGGTGTTCGACGTGCGGGGGCGGCTTGTGCGCACGCTTCTTGACGAAACGCTCCCGGCCGGACCGGCCACGCTTGCATGGGATGGCCGCGATGACGCGGGGCATCCGGCGGCGGCAGGCACCTACCACGCCCGCGTGCAGGCCGACAGACAGGCCGGCCTGGTTCGATTGATGCTCCTGAAATGAATTCGTGCTCACGCGGGCACCCAACTGGCGCACCCATCCAAGACACACAAGCTCCCGTATTTCGCTGCAACACAGGCGATTTCGATTGCACGCCGCCCGATCATCACTGACTATCCCGGCACTCCTGGCCGACGCGACGCGCGCGGACGGCTCGCCCTTTTACCTGAGTTACGGGAGACCATACATGAAGAAGACCATGTTGCTGTTGGCCTGCGTCGCAATGATCGCGATCGTGGCAGGCGCCATGCCTGCGCAGGCCCAGGCGGCCAAGGGCCTGAAGGCCGGCCTGACGATGTCGAAGTTTACGGGCTCGGACGCCGACGCAATCGGCGTCAACTCCGCCTATCACATGGGCTTCGCCTTCGGCGCCTACACCAGCTACAAGATCTCGCCGAGTTTGGCGTTCCAGCCCGAGGCCTACTACGCAATGAAGGGCGCGAAATACGAGGGCGGTGGCGACACCCTTGAGTTCAAGTTCAGCTATCTCCAGATTCCCCTGCTGCTCATGATGCAGCCCGGCGGCGGCAAGGGCTTCTTCTATGCAGGTCCCGATGTAGGCATCAAGCTCGGCGCGAAGGTGAAGGCTGAGAGCGGTGGTGTCACGCTTGAGACCGATGTCGACAACGTCAAGAGCCTCGACCTGGGCCTGACATTGGGTGCCGGGATGAACTTCAGCAAGTACAGCCTTGAAGCCCGCTACACGATGGGCCTGTCGTCCTTCGACGACTCGGTCAACCCGGATGACCTGAAGAACAGCGGCTTCACGATCCTGCTCGGCATGGGCCTCTAGGCTCCGCCCCGGGGACTGGACCTCCCTCCGGCAAAGGGCCCGGCCTCTCCCGAGGCTGGGCCCTTGCGTTTCCCGGCAAGCCACCGTCGCGGCCTCAGTCGATCAGCATCCCCGCCACGTTCGCCGTCATGAACGTCGCGATCGACCCCACGATCATCGCCTTCAGGCCCAGCCTGGCCAGGTCGTGCCGCCGGGTCGGCGCGATGCCCGAGATGCCGCCGATCTGGATCGCGATCGACGAGAAGTTCGAGAACCCAGCCAGCGCGTACGACGCGATGACCACCGATCGATACGACAGCCCCCCGCCAGACTTCAGGATGTCGGCCAGTTGCAGGTAGGCCACGAACTCGTTCACGCCCGTCTTGACGCCGATCAGCTTGCCCACCGCCCAGCAGTCGTGCACCGGCACGCCCATCAGCCAGGCAAACGGCACGCCGACCACGCCCAGGATGCGCTCGATGGTGATGGGCGGGGCGCCGACCATCGTCGAGACCTTCGTCAGGATGGCGTTGGCCAGCGCGATCAGCGCGATGAAGGCCAGCAGCATCGCCGCCACGTTGATGGCCAGCGCCATGCCCTCGGTGGCGCCGCGCGCGGCGGCATCGACCGCGTTGGCGTCGATGCCCTCCTTCTGCATGTGGACGTTCTCGCCGCTGGTCAGCGGCTTGCCGGTCTCGGGCATCACGATCTTGGCGCAGACCAGGGCCGCCGGGGCCGACATCACCGACTGCGCGATCAGGTGGCCGGCGATGTCCGGGAAGTAGCTGTGCAGCATGCCGACGTAGGCCACGAGCACGCTGCCGGCGGTGTTGGCGAAGCCGCCCACCATGATGCACATCAACTCGCTGTTGGTCATGTCCTTGACGTAGGGCTTGATGACCAGCGGCGCCTCGGTCTGGCCGACGAAGATGTTGGCGGCCGTCGACAGGCTCTCGGCGCCCGAGCACTTCATCGTCTTCTGCATGATCGACGAGAAGAAGTTGACGATGACCTGCATGATGCCCAGGTAGTACCCGAGCGTCATCAGCGACGAGAAGAAGATGATCGTCGGCAGCACGTTGAAGGCGAAGTTGACCAGGCCGGCCTCGATATGCCCGGTCGAGAACGAGTTGAACAGGAAGTTCGTGCCCTGCTGCCCGAAGCCGATCACGGACATCGTCGCCGTATTCAGCTTCTCGAACACCCACAGGCCGGGCGTCGTCTTGAGCACCAGCACGCCGAAGATCAGCTGCAGCGCCATGCCCCAGGCCACCAGCCGCCAGTTGATCTTCCGCTTGTTGTCGGACATCAGCCAGCAGATGCCGATGAGGCCGAACAGGCCGAAGAACGAGACGGCGCGGCTGCCGAAGCTGGACGGGGCCTGCTGTCGGCGCAGGTCCTCGATGTGGCCGCGCACCGAGGCGGACGAGCCGGCGGGCGCGGAAGCAGGCGCGGCGACGGCAGCAGCGCCGGCGTCCACGGGAGCAGCCGCCGTCGTGTCGGTGGCCGTCGCCGTCACCGCGACCGGCTCCGCCTTCCCGGCGCGGGCCGCCGGCGACAGCGCGAACAGGGCCAGGCAGCCCACCACGCCGCACACGATGTAGAGGGCCCAGACCTTGAACAGGCGCGCAGCGCCCGGGACGCGTTTCATGCTGTCTCCGAGTTCCTGGGGAGCTGAAGGGCGCTGACGACGGCCAGCGCCTGCCATGAGGGGTGATTGTGCCACGCGCGGGCGCGGACCGTCAATCGGAGCCGGGCTGGCCTGCGAACAGCAGCGCCGTCACGCGCGCCGGGTCGTTTTCGGGGCGCACCAGGTCCCACGCCGCCTCGGCTTCGGGAAAGCGCCGGCGCAGCAGGTTCAGCCACTGCTTCAGGCGCCCGGCCCGGCTGTGGGGCGCGACGGTCGAGCCCAGTCGCTCCCAGTACGTCGCCACCAGCGGGAACACGCTGTCCCACCCGAGCGGCGGCTCGTCGGGGCGGCGGATCGCCAGCGCCAGCCCCGGGTCGGCCACCATGCCGCGACCGAGCATCAGGGCGTCGCAGCCGCTCTGCTCCAGGCAGCGGCGGGCGTCATCGACGGTCCACATCTCGCCGTTGGCCACCACCGGCAGCGCCACGGCCTCGCGAATCAGCGCCAGGCGGTCCCAGCGGGCCGGCGGCCGGTAGCCGTCGGCCTTCGTGCGCGCGTGGACCACCAGTTCGGCGGCGCCGGCGGTGTCGATGGCGCGCGCGCAGTCGAGCATGCGCGACTCGTCGCGATGGCCCAGGCGCATCTTCGCCGACACGGGCACGTCCGCGGGCACGGCGCGCCGCACGGCGGCGACGATGTCGTGCACCAGGTCGGGCTCGTCCAGCAGCACGGCGCCCCCGCGATGGCGGTTCACCGTGGGCGCCGGGCAGCCGAAGTTGAGGTCGACGCCCTCGGCCCCCAGCCGCGCCAGCGCGGCCGCGTTCGCCGCGAGCGCCGCGGGATCCGAACCCAGCAGCTGCGCGCGCACGGGCACGCCCGCCCCGGTGCGGCTGCCGTGGTGCAGCTCGGGGATGCGGCGCAGGAACACGTGGTCGGGCAGCAGGCTGTCGGTGACGCGGATGAACTCCGAGACGCAGCGGTCGACGCCTCCCACCTGCGTGAGGATGTCGCGCAAAAGGTGGTCAAGCACGCCTTCCATCGGGGCCAGCAGGATGCGGGGCGCGGCGGAATCATTGCGCGGTGGCGTGGTCATGCTCACTCGCCGATGATCTTCACGAGCACGCGCTTGCGCCGCCGCCCGTCGAACTCGCCGTAGAAGATCTGCTCCCAGCGGCCGAAGTCGAGCTGCCCGTTCGTGACGGCGACCACGACTTCGCGCCCCATCACCTGGCGCTTCAGGTGGGCGTCGGCATTGTCCTCGCCGGTCAGGTTGTGGCGGTACTGGTCGGTGGGGGCGTGCGGGGCCAGCTTTTCCAGCCACTTCTCGTAGTCGTGGTGCAGGCCGCCCTCGTCGTCGTTGATGAAGACCGAGGCGGTGATGTGCAGCGCGTTGACCAGGCAGAGGCCCTCGCGGATGCCGCTGCGGACCAGGGCGGCCTCGACCTGCCGCGTGATGTTGACGAAACCGCGGCGCGCCGGGACCTCCATCATGATCTCTTCGCGGTGGCTCTTCACGTTCTCTCCCTATCCCTGCCGGGAGCGCGCCAGCTCGGCGATCTCCCCGACGGCGCGCACGGCCAGGTCGGCGTGCGCCTCGGTGTTGAACGGCCCGACGCCGAACCGCACCGCGCCGTGGATCTTGTCCGTACCGAGGTGCTCGTGCACCATCGGCGCGCAGTGCAGGCCCGTGCGGCAGGCGATCCCGTAGTCGACGTCCAGCATCGTGCCCACGTCGGCCGCGTCGAAGCCGGCCACGTTGAAGGACAGCACGCTGATGCGCTCGCCGCCCGCGATGTCGTCGGCGCAGTACAGGGTAACCCCGGGAATGGCCCGCAGCCCGTCGCGCAGCCGGCGCCACAGGCCCATCTCGTGCGCGTGGATCGCGGCCACTCCCCGCTCCTGCACCCACTTGACGCCCGCGTTCAGCCCGGCGATGCCCGGCAGGTTGGGCGTTCCGTACTCCATGCGGTACGGATACTCCTCGAGGTGGCTGCGCTGCGCGCTGCGCACGCCCGTGCCGCCGGCGCGCACCTGGCGCAGTTCGACCGACGGGTGCACATACATGCCGCCGATGCCCATCGGGCCCATCAGCGACTTGTGCCCGGTGAAGCAGATGACGCCCGCGCCCAGCTCTTCCGCATCCAGCGGCAGCATGCCCGCGGTCTGCGAGACGTCCAGCACCAGCGGGATGCCGCGCTCGCGGCAGACCTTGCCGATGGGCGCCACCGGCTGCACGGTGCCGATGACATTCGAGCCGTGGTTGATGACGACGGCCTTCGTGTTCGGCCGAAGCTTCGCGATGACCTCGCCCGGGTCGATGTAGCCGTGCTGGTCGAAGTCGACCCAGTCGACGTCGACGCCGCGCTGCTGCAGCGTCCACAGCGGCCGCAGCGACGAGTTGTGCTCCAGGTGCGTCGTCACCGCGTGGTCGCCCGGCTCGAGCAGGCCGAAGATGGCCAGGTTCAGGGCGTCGGTCGCGTTGTAGCCGAAGACCAGGCGCGACGGGTCGGTGCCCCCGAAGAACCCGCAGAGCAGGCGCCGCGTCTCCTCGACGAGGTCGCCCGACTCGATGCACAGGTCGTAGCCCGACCGCCCCGGGTTCACGCCGTAGCGGCGGTAGAACTCGTCCATGAAGCGGTAGACCGACTCGGGCTTCGGGAACGAGGTGGCGCCGTTGTCCAGGTAGACGAGGTTGGCGGCGCCGGCGTCAGCTTGCGACATCATGGTTCCCCTCGGCTGGCGGCGTTGCCGTCGGCAGGACCAGGGCATCGGCCACGATCTCCGCCACGGTCTTGATGACGACGCCGAGTTTGTACTCGCGGTTCAGTTCCATCAACTGGTCGATGCAGTTGTGGCACGGTGCGACGACGATGCGCGCGCCTGTGGCGCGGATCTGCTCCGCCTTCACGCCGCCCGCCTGCAGGCGCTTGTCCCGGTACTGCGCCATCGCCAACTGCCCGCCCCCGCCGCCGCAGCAGAAGTTCTCGGCGCGGTTGGGCGTCATCTCCACGAAGTCCGTCACGCAGCGGCGCAGGATGTCGCGCTGCGGCTCGCTGATGCCGCCCTGCCGCACGGTGTTGCACGGGTCGTGCAGCGTGACGCGGTCGGTGATGCGCGAGGGGTCCGCCTTCAGGCGGCCCTGCCGGAACCAGTCGTCCATCAGCTCCAGGAAGCTCATGATGCGGAAGCCGGGACGCTGCCGCAACCACTCGGCCGATTCCCAGCGCGCGGCGGCGAAGCCGTGGCCGCACTCGCCGATGACCAGCGTGCGGCAGCCCAGGCGCTCCATCGAGCCCAGCAGGTTGCGCGCGATGGCGCCGCCCTCGGCGTTGTTGCCGCTGAACAGGCCGTAGTTCGTCAGGTCCCAGCCCTCGCTGGCCACGGTCCAGTCCGCGCCGGCGGCGTGGAAGACGGTCGCGCTGGCCTGCAGGCCCAGCGGGAAGAACTTGGGCTCTCGTGGATTCACTGTGAACAGGTACTGCGCGCCCTGCCTGTCGACGGGGATGCGCGCGGCGGGGTCGCCCACGGCGCCCTGCGTCTCTTCCTCGATCCACTGCACCGTGTCCAGCCAGTCCTCGCGCGTGATCCCCATGTTGTTGCCGGTCTCGAGCGCGGTGGTGACCACCTGCTGCAGGTCGGCGGGGATCAGGCCCATCTCCGTCAGCGTGGCGCGCGCCGCCCGCATCACGGCCGGCACGTTGACGCCGGTGGTGCAGTTCAGGCTGCAGCGCCCGCAGGTCGAGCAGCGCCCGAACGCGGCGTCGACCCAGGCGCGCACCAGTTGCCGGTCGAACGGCCGCGCCCCGGTCAGCGCCGGCGCCAAGCGCCCCGCCAGCGTGTAGCGCCCGCGGAACGCCGCGGCCACCTGCTCCAGCTTGTGGGCGGGGATCGACTGCGGCTCGTGGTCGGTCAGGAAGTAGTGGCACGACTCGGCGCACAGCCCGCAGTGCACGCAGGTCTGCAGCCACACGGCGCCGGCGGCGCCGAGTTTGCTGCGGAACAGGTCGAGGCCGCGGGCCAGGTCGTCATCGGTCAGCGCCTCGATCTTTGCGTCCAGGGTGCCCGAGTCGGCCATCGCGTCCCTCCCTTCCGGCTCAGTGGCGCAGCGGGAACGTGCCCCGTCGCCCGTAGTGTCGACCCAGGTTCCACCGCGCCGCGAAGAAGAACAGGCAGTGCCGGATCTTTCCCAGCGGCATGTAGAGCAGCAGCAGCATCGCGCCGACCAGCAGCGCGCGCTCGACGTCCGCCGTCAGCAGGCGCAGCCCCGCCAGCGCGATGAACGCGGTGGTCAGCAGGTTGGCCGCGTAGTCGTCGGGAATGCTGATCGCGCGCAGAAGCGGCGTGCGTACGCGACGCACGAGCAGCGACAGCCCGCCGATGGTCCCGATCGCCGTCAACGCGACGAAGGCCGGACGCAGCGGCGATGTCGGCATGGCGCCGGCCGCAACCCCGCGCACCGCCCACAGCAGCACGCCGAACGCCGTGAAGATGCCGAGGTGGTAGCCGACGCCCAGCGCGTAGACGACAGGATGCGCGCGGGTGCTTTCCTTCGCGGTGGGGGCCATACCCGGGCCGAAGGCGTAGAGGATGCCGCGCAGCGCGCTGCCCTGCGGCTCGGCGACCGGCGGCCGCGTGCCGAACGAGCGCGCGCGCACGAGCTGCAAAAGCAGGGCGACGGCCGCAAGGGCGGCGCAGATCGCCACGCCCAGCCGCTGTCCCGCCTCGCCCATCACACGCAGCCGTCCGGCTTGGGCAGCCCCGCCAGCTTGCACGCGCCGCGCGCCGGACCCGACGGGAACAGCTCGTAGACGCGCTTGAGCGGCAGGCCGGTGGCCTTGCAGACGGCGCGCACCATCGGGGCGCCGTGCGTCTCTTCGTAGTGCGAGCGGATGAAGCGGATGACGGCCCAGTGCTCGTCGGTCAGCGTCTCGAGGCCCTCTTCGGCGCGGGCGAGGAACGTCGCGAGGTTCTCGTCCCACTGCTCGGGATGCAGCAGGAAACCTTCCTCGTTGACGTCCAGCTGGCGGCCACCGCAATCGATCGTCGGCATGGCGTTGTCCCCCGGCGCGCAGGTTCCGTGCGGCGACCGGTGCCTGTGCCCGGGCCGCGATACGCGCCAAAGGTAAGGCATCTCTGCGGGATTTCGAAACCCGAAGATGATGTGCCTTCAGGACTTTCCGAGTCGATCAGTCAACTTATCGGCCTTGCCGGGGCCACCTCTGAACGTCCGGTTCCTGGTGGACTACAAACACATACAAAAAGACCCCGCACCCGCGGCCTCGGGGATGTTAGTTAACGTCTCACCTCGCGATTCCGGGGCGAGAGAGGATTGGCTCCTCGGTCGGGGCGCGCAGCGTAACTGCAAAGAGAGATATCGGACCGGACTTAGCGGAATAGGGCCTTCAAGTCCCCCCACGTCGTGGTCTCGGACGGGACGGACTGGCCCGCGAAGGGCGCGTACAGGACCGTGGCGTGATTGTTCGGGTCGCCGCTGCTGTCGAAGATCCAGGACTGGATGTCAGTCTCGCTGGTCGTGCCCCAGTAGTTGTTCCGCAGATCGTGAACGACCGTCGGCTCGTAGGCACCGCAGCGTATGATCGGACCGCTGCCTTTGATCAGGTCGCAGCCGTCGATGGTCGTTGGCCCGGGGCCGCCTTCAGCTAGAAGAAGTGCGTAAGAGCCACCCTCAAGCCGTGAATGGTTCACCACGAATCGCCCGCCAACCTGCCTTGCGGCCAGCACAGTTAACCCTGCCGCAATCTCGGAATCACTGATCTCACAAACAGCACCGGTTCCCAGAGTCAGCTCAACTCCCGCTACCGACTGATTGGACATTCGGCAGGATTCAATGTAGACGTGTGCGGCAAAATAGACCTGAAGCGCTTCCTCGCCATTCACGAAATCGCAGTTGCGGAATGTGAGTCCATTGACGCCCCGCACAATGACCTTGGAGCGTGAAAACCGACACCCCTCCACCAAAATGTTGCTTCCCGCATCGCCCGACCCCACATCCAGGGCAATCGGACCGCCGCCGTAACTGAACGCATCGAACTGCGAATCCTTCACCCAGCCACCGCCGGTTGGAGCCCAAACAATACCGGTCATGTTGTCGAAAACTGAACATCGGTCCATGTAGAGTGTCCCAATCACGTGCAAACCATTGCAACTATTCCACAAACACAAATCAGAGACTCGGATGGTTCCTCCGTTCTCATATGTCATCGCCTGCGGCGTGAAGGTGCCGTAGACACCTGAATAGACTGCCGGGCCGACGAACGTCTGATCCGCACCCGCGCCGATGATCGTCAGATCATCAGCCGCAACGTATGCATACGTTTCGATGTCCCAATTCCATCCATGGAGCCGCACCGTCAAATGGTCCTCGAACTGGCCCGGACCAATGAGAATCGTGTCCCCCGCCGCAGCCGCATCCAGCGCCTGCTGGATCACCGTGAAGTCCCCGGTCCCGTCCTTGCGAACGGTAATCGTCGCCGCGCTGGTGGCACCCGCCAACAGCAGCACGAGCAGCAGGCACGGAACCGGGCACTTCATCACGACCGTTCCTCTCACTTGACCAACAGTATCTTGCGGACCAGCTTCTGGTCGCCCGTTTCCGCCAGCACCCAGTACACACCGCTGGCCGCAGCCCTCCCGGCACCATCTCGACCGTTCCAGATGAACGCATTCGTCCCCTTCGCCAGGGCGCCGCGATAGAGTTCCGCCACCACGAAGCCACGGACGTCCACGATCCGCACCACTCCAGATGTCTCTGACCCCAGGCCCAGCTCGATCTTCGTCTGCGGGTTGAACGGGTTCGGCGCCGCGAACAGGCCGAGCCGCACCTCAGGTTTCGGACTGTCCGGCTGCCCCCGCTTCTCGACCACTCCTGGAGCGCGGTCGGCCAGGATCGGCTCCAGCAGGACCCGGCAGTTGTCTGTCACCTTCATCCACAGCACGCCGTCGCCCGAAACGAAGTAGTGATGCGGCGAGTCCTCGTTCGCGTAGCCGACGCCCAGCACCGGCTGTCCCGCCTCCGGCGCGTAGTTCGCCGGATACTTCATGACCACGAACAGCGTCCCGGACTGGCTGGCCACGGCGTTGGCGAAATCCACCTCCGACCACGCCCGGTTCAGGCCCCGCACGTTCTGGACCACGGTCACGGCCTGGTCCAGCGACGGCGGCTCGAAGGCGTTGCCGCTGGCGATCAGGATCTCCGGAAACGCCTCCGTCGAGGTTCCATTATACCACCGCAGGCCGGTGATCATCTTGTCTTGTGGGACTTCGACCCGGATGGCGATGCAACTGACCGCCTGGGGAGGTTCGAACCGAATCAGACCATCAGCGGAAACCGGTGTCCCGCCTTCCGTTGCATAACCGGACGCGGCTACGCTCAAGCCAACCGCGATGATGGCAGCCGACAGGATCTTACTCATCGTGTGCCTCCTACTGCTCGCCCATGTCGTCACCGCGGGGAACGCAGAACGTCGGGGTCGTGGTCGCTCGCCACGACGGGGATTGTGTGGTCACGGTGCCCACGCCGCTGGTCACCTTGAACTTGTAGCCACAGTCCACGCCGCACGGCAACGCCCGCCAGCGCACGACATGCCGCCAGCCGTTGCCGTCCTTGTAGATCTGGAAATCGGTGTTCGGATGGCCCCAGGCTATCGTGAGCGCCTGCCCGACAGGGATGCCCACATCGCACGCCCCACCCTCGGTGAACGCGGAGTTTTGCTTGATGGTGACCGCATCCGCCTTCATGTCGCCCTTGTTGCCGATCGTGCGCCACTTGAAGACGAAATCTGAGGTCCCGGGCCCGAGGTCAAAGGTGCACACCGGACTCGGTGAGGGCGACGTGGTGCTTTCGATCGTGACTCCGGCAGTCTCGGCAAAATCGTTGTACTGGTTCAGGAGTACATTGCTGGTCCTGTCCTCGGCGCTGCCCGACGGGTATTCGACGCGAATGGCCACACC
>CAIOLW010000115.1 GCA_903859215.1 uncultured bacterium
CGGCCCATTCGCTGACCGTCAGTCGCGGCTCCGGCCGCCAGCCCGCCCGGTAGGCGGCCTCGTAGACGTCACGGCCGTTCGGCATCCGCGATCTCCTGGCAGATCCGCTCGATCTCTTCCTCGAGGATGCGCTGGACCTCGGCGGGCTCCTGAATGGCAGCCAGTACACTGGCCAGGCGCTCGGGCAAGGCGATCAGTTGGTCGCGTGCCTTGCGGGCCATGTTGAACGCGCCGAGGCGGACCTCGTCGGCACGCACGAGGGTGCCGCGCTTGCGGTCCAGTTCGAGCTTCGCCAGCTGCGCCTGGTATAGCTCGCGGGCGGCGCGAGCCTTGGCGTAGCCGGTGGCCGTGGATGGTCCGCCGATGACCTCGTCGGCCGTGCCCAGGTCCATGGGCTCGGACGGCTCGCCCAGTGTCTTGGTCTGCTTCGGGTTGCCCGTGATCCGGTTGCGCGGCTTGCTCTGATCGGTGTTCTCCTGCCACTGCTGGTCCGCAGACGCGGGGTCGATCCTGCCGCCCACGGTCGAGATCCGCCCTGACTTCACGGCGCGCTGAACGGCGACGTGGGTCACGCCGCGCCGCCGAGCGTACTCGCGCTGGGAGATCAGCTCCTTCTTCGCTTGCCTGGCCACCGCCTACTCATCCCGGGCAGCCCCGCGGTCAGCGGCGACCGCGTCGAACGTGCGTCCGTCTCCGTCGAGCGTGGCCTTCTGGCCGGTGGCTTCCTGCCAGCGCATCACGATCACGTCGGTGTAGGCGGGATCGAGTTCCATGAGGAAGGCATGCCGGCCCACTTGTTCGGCGCCGATCAAGGTGGACCCACTACCGCCGATCAGGTCGAGCACGTTCTCGCCGGGCTTCGATGAGTACTGGATCGCGCGCACGGCCAGTTCGACCGGCTTCTCGGTCAGGTGGACCATGCTCTGCGGGTTGACCTTCTTGACCGCCCAGACGTCCACGGCGTTGGTCGGCCCGTAGAACTTGTGCCCGGCGCCTTCGCGCCAGCCGTAGAAGGCCCATTCGTGGTTGCCCATGAAGTCCTTGCGGGTGAGAACGGGGTGCTCCTTCACCCAGATGACCGCCTGGCTGAAGTACAGGCCGCAGGCCTTCAGCACCGGCGGGTAGTTGGCGCAATTGGCGTAGCCGCCCCAGATGTAGAAGCAGCGACCGGGCTGCAGCACGCGGGCGATGTTCCCGAACCAGGCCAGGAGCATCTCGTCGAAGGCCTCGTCCGAGACGAAGTCGTTGGCCAGGGGGCGGTCCTTGGGGCGCATCTTTCCCGTGGCCTTCGACTTGGTCTTGTGCCGCGCGAGGTCGAACCCCTGGTGGTGCATGCCATGGGCGTCGGAGGCCTCGACCGCGCTCTTGGCCGCCGGGAAGCTCGACAACCCAGCAGCGATCGCGTTGTTGGACCGCGGCTCGACCTTCACGTTGTAGGGCGGGTCGGTGTTCACAAGGTGGATCACGGCACCGCCAAGCAGCCGATCGAGAGATGCGGGGTCCGAGCTGTCGCCGCACAGGAGGCGATGGTTGCCCAGGACCCACAAGTCGCCTTGCTGGCTCACGGGATCATCGGGAGGTTCCGGGGCGGGCACCTCCTCGGCGGACTCGTCATCGAGCAGATCGTGCAGCTCGTCCAGGTCGAACCCGGTCAGTTCGAGGTTGAAGTCGAGGCCCTCCAGCGCCCTCAACTCATCGGCCAGCAGGTCCTCGTCCCAGCCGGCGTCGAGGGCGAGGCGGTTGTCGGCGATGACGTAGGCGCGTTTCTGGGCTTCGGTCAGGTGGGTGAGTTCGATCACCGGGACAGTGGTCATACCCAGCTCGCGGGCGGCCAGCAGTCGGCCGTGGCCTGCGATGATGCCGGCGTCGCCGTCCACCAGGATCGGGTTCGTCCACCCGAACTCGAGTAGGCTGGCGGCGATCTTGGTGATCTGCTCGGGGCTGTGGGTTCGCGGGTTCCGCTCGTAGGGGCGGAGCCGGTCGATGTTCCAGTGTTCCAGTTTTCCGGGCAGACGGACGGGGGAGTCCGGGCCCGTGGAATCTGCCGTGGCGGCCGTTTCGGACGCGTCCGTGGCCTTCGTGGGCGTTTCGGAACTGGAACGTTTGGTGTCGGTGGTAACTTGTTTCATGACTCTCCCACGCTATGAGGGCCGAGGTCGCCGGCACCCGCGGCGGATAACGCCGGAAGTACCTACGACGTAGCCAGTTACGGATTGTGTGCGTCGCAACGGCGAAGCGGCGCGCGATTCTCTCCGGTTCACAGGCCCTTTCCCTTCGCCCTCGCGATCGCGTTGAGAACCTCTCGCTCCATCTCCTCGCGAAACCATCTGTCCGCTTCCTTCTCGGCCGTCTCGACGAAGTGCAGGCGCGGTTTGATCTTCTTGCCCTTGGCGAAGAAGTAGACGAGGCGGGTCGCCGTGGGGCTGATGCGCTGGAAGATCCCGACTTCGGGCACGAGGTAGGTCTTGGTGCGCGTGACGCCGGCGCGCCGTCGGCCCGTCTTGGTACGGTCGAAGCGCAGACGGCCGACGCGCAGCTCGGGCATGACCTGCGCTGCGAACTGGGGACGGGCGGGTCCGCCGACCACGGGCTCTGCGACACGTCGGGCGCCCTGCGTGAACGGCTTGCGTTCGGCGCCACGCTCGAAGGCGGAGAGCAGGAGGCGGGGCTTCTGCCCGACCCCGATCTCGGCGTAGGGCCTGCCCTGCTGCACGTTGGCGAATGGCTTGATGACCGCGGCCTGGCGGCTGATGAACTCCTTCTTGCGGACCGTGAACTCTTCCTCGACGCGCCGCCGCTCGACGGCCTGGATCCGCTTGGCCGTGTTGTTGATTGCGTTGACGACAGCGTAGGCCAGGCGGCGCTGGCCGTTCTGCAGGCGAAGGACCAGAGGGGCGGAGTCGATCTGGAGGTCGATCCTCATTGCCGCCCTCCGGCGTCGCCCTCGGACTGCCTCATCTGCCGGCCGTGCTGGTAGATAGCCTCCAGGGTCAGGCGGCCCTGGGACATCTCGACGAGGGCCATGGCGCGTGCCGGCTGGGGGGTGTGGCCCTGGAGCCACTCGTAGACGGTCTGGTTGGTGACACGCAGGGCGGGGTCGCGGGCCAGACCGGCGACGATACGGGGCACGCCGAAATCGGCCACCCAACGGCCGAAGTCGGTCTGCCAGCGGTTGGGATCGCGCTTGTACCTGCCGAGTATGAGCGCCTCGCGGCGGGACATGGTCACTCCAAGGCGAGACCGGAATCCCCGGGGATGGAATGCGTGCTTCTATTGGTTATCTACCCGGAACGCTATCGAAGTGTCGGCGGAAAACTCCGGCATTTTGACCGTGCGGGCGGCACATGGTAAGATCTGGGCGAATTCGGGCCTGGGGCTGATCGCGGATCATGACCGGCGGTTTCCGGTGGAGGTTATCACATGTCATCGCGCCAGGATCTTCCGGACGCCGAAAACTGGCAAGACCTGCTGTTCGACGTCGATGTAGCCGTTCGCTTGCGTGCAACAGAGTACATACGTCAACTTGCGATAAAGGCAGCATTCCGCCCGTTGACAGAACTGCTCGAGACGGATGCCACAGTTGAGGTGCAGGTTTCGGCACTTCGGGCACTTGCAACGCTTGACGACATTCGCGTTCCCGGAATTCTATCTGCACGCATCGAAGGCGAAACGGTTCCACTGGCCGTCCGCACTGCGGCAGCAGACGCGCTGGCTATGTGCGGCAGAACATCTGACGTTGCTGAACATCTGTCTCGCGTCGAAGCCAAACCTGCTGAATTGCGCACGGCGATATACAAGATGGCCGCCCATCACGATCTGCATGAACACCTATCGCAAATCGCAAAGGGATGTGTCGACACCAGCGAAGACGTCCGCACGGCCACCTATTCGCTGCTCTGCGCCCGGCTCCGGCCTTGCGATCTTGCGCCGGCGCTCCTTATCAGCTATCGCACCGCATGTGTCGAGCTTGATGATACGGCCATCACTGAACTCATGTTTGACCGCAACCCAGAAAGTCGCGCAGCCATAAGATCCTTCTTGGATACCCAGGTCGAACAAATCGTCAATTCAAATTGGAAACTCGCCCTTGAGTTGGCGCTGCGAGATCGCGAATGCGCGGCCCGCGTCGCCGCGCATGTAGAACTGAATATTGCCGGCGACGGGCTAATGCGAGCGCGTTGGCCGGTTGCCGCCCTTGCCTTGGCATTGCCGTGTGCCGGAGCCGTTGCGCAAATACAGATCCTCATTCAAGCGAAGCAAGGGGACGACCTGGGCAAGCTGTGGCGGCGCATTACGACGAGTGACTGCAGTAGTGACTGCTTTGACGTGCTTATCTCAAGAAGTGATTACTGCGAAATGTACAATGACGGGCCATCGCATGCGAGAAGTGCTGAATCCATGACCGAAGAGTCCGCACATTGCGCATGGCGCATTCTTGCCAAGCTGCCGACCGACGCGCTTGTTGGCATGTATCAACTACTTGATGCGGTACACGTGCAGAATCGCATATTTATGGAGTTGGTGAAGCGCAGGGACGATGCCGATGCGCAGGCTTTCGTTGGACTCATCTGTGTCCAACATGATGAATCTGTGTCGGTCGATAGCGACGAAGTATCCGAAGACATTGGCGTCATTGTTGAAAACGTGATGAAGTCGTTGCAGCAGGTGCACTACGGTCCACGGCGCCGCATCTTCAATTTGGCGAGTACGCTCGCCATACGGCCCGAAGGGAAGAAACTGCTTCATTGGTTTCAGCGGAAAAATATTGAGACGGCGCTGGTCCAAGGCGCACGGTTTGACGTCGGAGCCGAGCCGACGTGTCTGCCTATACCGTCGGCTGACTATTTCTGGTTGGTGGCTCAGAAGATCGCGGGCGCTGATGGGCGGATGAGGATGCTGGACTCAGGCACGGCCGAGTGGGTAATGCAGTGCTGCCGAGACTACGTGTGCGAATGCGGGAATTCCTGGAAAACAGAGAAGGGCTTCGCCAAAGAGCTACTAATGGCAAGCACTGATGCCGCATCGTATGTGGGCGCAGCGGAAGATGAGGCACGCCACCTCTCTCGTGATAGTGCCGGCCTGGCATGTTCGGGAGGCTATGTCGCGTATCTGCACTCCATGACGCGCTGCCTCCGTATCATCAGCGCTGCTGGAGACAAACGAGCGTTGGCAGTGATGGAGATGCTCGCGACGGCCCGTGGGTGGGAAAGGTGCTCCGGGATTGCCTTGATAATGAGCGATAGTGATTGGAAGTGGGAGCGCGATTTCCGATTGGAGGCCGTTCGGGGCCTTGTCCAGGCAGATGCGAGTCGTGGGTGTCGATGCCTTCGCAAACTCCTCGAAGTACCGATAACGGCCCGCTTTGGCCACTACGGCGAATCGTGGGTATTTCAGTGGCACGCTAGTCAAATTGTGCCAGATACCAGCGATATTGGCCTCATGCATCTCTTGGAGAGCAAACTCGAGGAGGTGCAATCGGGCATTGAAGGAGAGTCTTCTGGCGCGGCCTTCGCGTTCGCGGAGCAAATTGGCCGGATGGATGGAGGCATTTTCTTTCGCATACTCATGACACATTTTGATCTGGACAAGATTGGTGATCAGCTTCGTGGTTGCCGAATGTGCTGGGGCACAGCGCCCATTCCGGCGAAGGCTGTGATGCCCTATGCGAGCATGTTCCGAGGCCTTGTGCGACGAGAAACGCTGCCAGAGGAGCTGTTATCTCTGGTGAGCGATGCCGCGCGCACGTGGACGTCTGTGGAAACAGTGCAATTTGGCTTCGCTGCAGAATGGTGGGAGATCGCCGGCCTCGCGTTCAGTGCGACGGATTTCTGGGCGGACGGCAGTGATTCGCAAACTGGCTGGCGGGGAGTGCAAACGCGATTTGCGGCCCTCGACGGATCCGCGAAGCTGTCACTGCTGAGCACTTTGAAGGGCGTTGAGAACTCTGATGTATGCAAGTTCTTGTTGACGGTAGTCGATGATGCAGACGCCGCGGTGCGCGCAGAGGCCACCGCAGTTCTTGCGGGAGTTGAGCGCAGAAGACTTGTGAATATCTCAGGATCTGTGGTGTCGGGTGTAGTCGCAGAAATTGTGTGAGGCCGCAACTCGTGGTCGGCTTGTCGACTGGTGGGCGCTGCACACTACCGACTAATCTGCCGATCAATCTCCCGAATCGCCACATGAGCCCGCCCCGCCCCATACGTCCGAATGACCACCCGCAGATGATTGTTGAGCCGAGCCAGCCCGGATTCGCCGATCTCATGTGCCTCCTGGTAGGTCCAAGACGTGCCGGTCAACCCGGACTCAGTGTGCACCAGCGTGCCAAGCTCCCCGTACACCAGGACGTCGTATTCGGTGTCGGCCTCAGGTGCAGTCGTCTTGCCCGAGTTCACGTAGCTCCAGACCCCCAGTCGGTTTCGATGCGACCATGACACGGTGAGCGCGCCGGTGATCGATGCCGGATAGCTCTGCCCGTTGAACCGCACGTCGGTCGGGCAGTAGACCTTCTCCGAGCGCGCCGGCGTGGTGGCCGCCACCATCGAATCCACGCAAGATGCAAACAGATACGCACTCTGGTTGTTGTAGGGCTGGAACCGGAGGTTGTTGTTGACCGTCTCGGTCGGCGGCACAGGTCCCCGGATGTTCACGATCTTGCTTCCGTAGGAAATGAACCAGACGCGAGTTCCGGCCGGGAACGCCGTCGGCGCGGTGTCCAGGCAACCGCGGGCGACGACCTGAAGCGTGATGCTGTCGTCGCCCTGGACCACGTTCTGGAAGGCGATGAACTCCTCCAGCCCGTCATGGGCGAGCCAGGCCACGTTGACGCCGAGCGAGAAGTCTGGGGCGCTGACCGATTCCACGAGGTCTACGTCGAGGCCTGAAGCGACGACGATCTCGCCTGAGATCTCGTCGATCGCCGTGCTGAGTGCGCCCGATGGGGTGAAGAAGGGGATGCCCACAGGCGGCCCCCAACCGCCAGAGCCATCGGCCACGTAGGCCCTATACCCCAGAGATATTCCCGTCGTGCCACGTGCGGCCATCGCCACGGCCAGCTGCACGTCAGAGCCCCTGTTGCCATAGTCCTTGGTCGCCTCGTAGGGGGCGGCAAACGCCACTTGATCGGTGAGAGCAGGGGCATCACCCGAGGGATCTTCCCAGCCGGAAGCGGGTGGGGCGGTGTACCCCGTCCATTCCACGGCGAAGATGTCCTCCATGGCCTCGATCTCGATCTTGCCCGAGTCCAACCGCCCGGTTCCAACTCGGACGACCCTGCATACCATGCCGGCGATACCCAAGGGATCCCAGACCAGTTTGAACACCGCGCCCGGCCTGAACGCCCAGGCGGACCGGTCCGCGTCGATCGTGATCGTGGCCAGGGGATAGGCCAAGGCTGCCAGCGCGCGCGCCGCGGCCAGCTGGGCCGTGGTCGGATTGGAGAGGCCGCGCAGGGTGAGGTCCTGGAGAGAGACCTCGCCGCCCTGTACCTCGATCGAAGCCAGGTCCTGAGCCTGAGCGGTCTTCTCGATGAACCCCGCCGCCCGGTCGACGTAGCCCACGCGCACGGAGTTCTTGAGATCGCCCCACGACGGCCTTGCGAATGACTTCACGGTGCAGTTGTCCGCATCGAGCACGGGGATGGTCTCGGGATCGTAGTCGTAGCGCACGAGCCGGATCGTCAGAAGCCCGGTCGAAGGCTCGACGTACATGACGCCGTCGATGTGGCGCAGGATCTCCAGCACCAGGTCCTTCGCAGTGGTGGTGCGGTCTTGCAGCATGGACAGCCCGAGACCTTCGGCGGCCAAGGTCTGCCCCACCGCACGAAAGGCAGCCACGTCGAAGAACCCGACCGGCAGGCCGAGCCCGTTTTCAGCCGGCGGTGAGATGAGGATGTCGTAGATCATAGCCGCGGGGTTGGCGTCGCCGTCAATGTCGTGGGCGTCATCTGTGAGGCCCAGGCTGTTGGGGCAGCGGCGCACCACGAAAGAGACAGCCTTGATGTAGGGGCTCGTTCCCAGGTAGACATGGCGGAAGACGGCGTAGCTGACGCGTCGCCAGGCTGGCAGCGCGTGACCGATCCGGCCCTCGAGGTAGCTGTCGGGCGATTGCGTTGCCGTGCCGTGGTAGACGTACACGCTGCCGGTGACGCCGCCTTCGGAGTCGTCTCCACCGAAGAAGCTCGGAGCGTTGATATTGACCTGGGTGAGCCCCGGCAGGCGGGCATAGCCGGCCGAGGGGGCCCGGTCATCGAACCGGATCTGCAACACGCGATCGATCTCGCCACCACACAGAACCAGCTGGGCGCCGAGGTAGTAGCGGTAGCCAGTCGTGATGTCCTTGTGGGAGAACAGCCCGGTCTTGACCCTCTCCGTGATGGCCTGAACCTGGAGATCGCCGTACCAGGTGACCATTGGTCCAGCGAGTTTGCAGGTGCCCCAGACGATCGGGATCGGACGGCCTTCGCCGATCGTCGGGAACTGGAAGTCACCCAGGGCGGACGGCGTCGGGGAATCGAACTTGGGCTTCGGGCGCAGGACATCGTACAGGACCGTGCCCACGATGTAGACCAGCGCCATGATCCAGAAGGCCATCAGTCGATCCTCCCGCTGAAGGGATTGCGGCCCGGAAGGCGCGACCAGCCCAGGTGGTTCACGAGATTGTCGAACTTGTCCTGACAGGTGGCTTCGAGGTGATCGCAGCCCCAGTAGGCCCGCACTTCATCGAGCGAGCCGAGGCCGGGCAGCGGGGAGATCAGCGTGACCGTGTTGCCTTGGTGATCGACGATAAACCGGGTCTCGCCGGTGGCGGTCTCAAGTCGGCCGCCGCGGTACCACTGGTCCGGGCGCAGGGCGAAGCCGCCTGAGACCACGGTGGCGCCATTGACCGCGGTGACGGAGACCAGGTCTCGGCTCGCGGTGGGGTTTGCGCCGCAGGGGCCCGAGTATAAGGCGTGGTTGCATGGTGTTTGCAGGGCCAGGATCGGCACCGTCCGCGCCAGCATGGCCATCAGGCTCGCCCCGGTGAGGATCGCTTCGGATTCCTCGAACCGCGCCCGGATCACCTTGCCGCTGAAAATCGTCACCGCGAGGGACTCGTCGCCGCGGTGGGCCCGGTAGACGGTCACCCAGACCGGCGTGGACGGCAGGTCACCGATGAACAACGCCGGAATGTAAACGCCGGTCGAAAAGTGCGGCACCTGTAGCGCCGGTCCAAAACCGCGGCACCCCTTGCCGCCACCCGGAAGTAGGCCAGATTCGTCGGGGATTCTCCCAGACGGATCTGACCCCGACTTCCCGGAGGCATGGAGGTGTACAGGAACATGCAGCAATGGGCCGACATCCGCCGCCGCGTCCTGCAGGAAGGCGTCAGCAAGCGCCAGATTCTGCGTGAGACGGGCCTTCATTGGACCACGTTGGAGAAGATCCTGGCCCACAGCCAGCCCCCCGGCTACCGGCTGAAGGAGTTCCGCCAGAAGGGCAAACTGGGGCCGTATGTGGACGCCATACGCCAGATCATTGCCCAGGACAAGCTGATCCCCAAGAAGCAGCGGCACACCGCGAAGCGGATCTTCGAGCGGCTGCGAGCCGACGGCTACAGCGGCGGCTACACGGTGGTGAAGGACGCGGTCCAGGAGATCAAGCGCACCAGCGGCGAGGTCTACATGCCGCTGGTCCACCGCCCCGGGGACGCCCAGGTAGACTACTTCCACGCCCTGGCCCGGTTGGGCGGCACCCTGCAAAAGGTGGCGATCTTCCTGATGGCATTGCCGTACAGCGACGGCTTCTTCATGATGTGCGTGCCGCGGGAGTGCACCGAGAGCTTCTGGGAAGGCCATGCGCGCGCGTTCGAGTTCTTCGGCGGTGTGCCGGACCGGATCAGCTACGACAACAGCAAGATCGCCGTGCGGGCGATCATCGGCGTGCACGCCCGCAAGCTGACCGTCGGGTTCCTGCAGTTGGCCAGCCACTACCTGTTCAACTACCACTTCTGCACTGTGCGGCGCGGCAACGAGAAGGGCGTGGTCGAAGGCACCGGCGGCTACGCACGGCGCAACTTCCTGGTCCCAGTGCCTCAGATGGCCGACTACGACGCGCTGAACGCCCACCTGCTGGAGTGTTGCCGGAGCGACCTTCAGCGCCGCCTCAGGGGCCAGCGGGCGGTCAAGGCCGAGTTGCTGAAGGAGGACCAGGCGGCGTTCCTGAAGATGCCCGCGGGCCCGTTCGATGCCTGCCGCAAGCAGGCGACGCGGCCGAACTCGCTGTCACTGGTCCGGTTCAACGACAACGACTACTCGGTGCCGGTGCGCTGGGCCCATCACAAGGTCACGGCCAAGGGTTACTGGGATCGGGTGGAGATCTGCCACGGTGCCGATCTGGTGGCCACCCACCGGCGCTGCTGGGGCAAGGGCCAGACCGTGTACGAGCCGCGGCATTACCTGCCGCTGCTGGACCGCAAGCCCGGCGCCCTGGACCACGGCCGTCCGTTGCAGGCACTTGACCTGCCTGAGTGCTTCGCTCTACTGCGCCGCCGTCTGGAGAGCGAGAACGGGCACAAGGGGACCAAGGACTACATCACCGTGCTGCGGCTGCTGGAGACGCACACGACGCGACGCGTGGCCGCCGCGATCGAGAAGGCCATGTTCATCGGCGCGCCGTCGCCCGACGTGGTGGCGATGTATCTGTATCCCGACCAGCTGACCGAGCCGGGGACGTTCGTGCTGGCCGGCAGGCCGCAACTGCGGGCCATCCACATCGCACCGCCGTGCCCCGCCGCCTACGCCAACCTGCTGGCCGTGGAGGTGGCGTCATGAACGACACGAGGGCCACGGTGCTCCTGGAACACCATCTCAAGGCGCTGAAGCTGCCGACGGTGCTGCGCGAGTACGTGCCGGTGGCCGCCGCCTGCGGCCAGGAGAAGGCTGATTACGCGACGTACCTGTTGCGCCTGACCGAACGGGAGCTGCTGGATCGTGAGCGCCGTGCCGCCGACCGCCGTCTGCAGGCGGCCCGGCTGCCGGTGATCAAGACTCTCGACACGTTCGTGTTCGCCAGCCAGCCATCGGTCAACGAGGCGCTGATCCGCGAACTGATGCGCGGTCAGTACATCGCCGATCGCGAGAACATCCTGATCGTCGGCAACAGCGGCACCGGCAAGACGCATCTGGCCACGGCACTGGCGTTCGCCGCCTGCGCCCAGGGCCGCAAGGTCCGGTTCCACACCGTCACGCACCTGGTCCGGCTGCTGCTCGAGGCCCGGGAAGAACGGGCCCTGCAGCGGCTGATGGCGCAGCTCGAGAGCCAGCACCTGCTGATCCTGGACGAACTGGGTTACGTCCCGTTCTCCAAGGTCGGCGCTGAACTGTTGTTCGAGGTCGTCAGTCGCGCCTACGAGCGGCTCAGCCTGCTGGTAACGACCAACCTGCCGTTCGAGCAGTGGACCGAGGTGCTGGGCTCAGAAAGACTGACCGGCGCCCTGCTGGACCGTCTGACCCACAAGGTCCACATCATCGAGGCGAACGGGGAGAGCTTCCGACTCCAGGAAGCCATGGCCCGCCAGAAGAGAACCCGGCCGAAGGATCAAAAGAAGAGCTGAGAGGGCATCTTGACACCCCTCATCGCAGAGGGGTAAACTGGTCGTGGGTGCCGCACTATTGGACCGGCGCCCGCCGCACTATTGGACCGGCGTTCACA
>CAIOLW010000116.1 GCA_903859215.1 uncultured bacterium
CGCAACCCCTTACCGGACAGGAATCTGGCGATGGACCAACACCTTCTCGTCCTTGCCGGGCGCGTCGGGGACCAGGACGCCCGCTTCGAACTGGGCGAAGGCCTGCACATCCTCGGACGCGCCGCCGAGTGCAGCGTGGTCCTGGCTGAGTCGTCCATTTCGCGCCGACATGCCGAACTGGAGTATGCAAGCGGCCGGGCCCGCGTGCGCGACCTGGGCAGCCACAACGGCACGCGCGTGAACGGCAACGCCATCGACGGCTGGCGCAACATCGGGCCGGGCGACCAACTGACGCTCGGGCGCGCCTCGTTCACCGTCGGCGGCGGGCTGGACTCGCAGGCGCTGATGACGATCGTGGGCGACCACCAGTCCAACGGCGTGGCCATCACCTGGCAGGAAGCCACCGGTCGTGGCGGCAAGTCGTCGACATCGGCGGCGTCGGCGCGCGGCGCGGGCAAGCGCGCCGAATTGTTCACGGTGCTGGCCGAGGCCGGCAGCCTGTTGATCTCGACGAGCGCACCCGAGGATCTCTTCGAGCCCATCCTCGACCTGGTCGACGCCGCGGTCGCTCCCGGGCGCGCCTTGATCGTGCTACTGGACGAGGCTTCCGGCGAACCCCATGTGCGCGCCTCGCGCGTGCGCGGCGGCGGCACGGCGGCGAACCTCATGCTCAGCCGCACCGTGGTCAAGCGGGTGCTGGGCGAGCGCGTGTCGTTCCTGATCGAGGACGCGCAGCACGACGCCGACTTCCAGTCGCAGGTGAGCATCGTCTCGCAGGGCGTGCGCACCGCCATGGCGGCGCCGCTGTTCGACAACGAGAACGTCATCGGCCTGCTGTACGCCGACTCGGCCGACCTGCACGACCGCTACACCACCGACGAGCTGAAGGCCTTCTCGCTGCTGGCCAACTGCGTGGCCGTCGCCCTGACGCAGGCGCGCTACCGCGTGGTCGAGATAGTAAAGCAGCGCCTCGAAACGGAACTCGGCGCGGCGCGGCGCATCATGGGCGCGCTGCTGGCCGAGGAGACACCTTCGGTGCAGGGCTGGGAACTGGTGACGCACCTGGTCTCGTGCACCGAGGTGGGCGGCGATCTCTACGACATCCAGGTGTTGCAGGACGGGCGCGTGCTCGTCGTGGTGGGCGACGTGTCGGGCAAGGGGCTGGGCGCGGCGCTGCTGGTTTCGTCGCTGCTGCCGCTGCTGCGCGGGTTGGCCGGACCCGGCCTGGACCCGTCGGCGCTGGTCGCGCGCCTGGACGAAGTGCTGTTCCCGGTCACCGAACCGATCCGCTACGCGACGATCTTCGTGGGCGTTCTGGATCCCGCCACCGGGCGCCTCGAGTACGCGAACGCCGGCCACAACCCGCCCTACCTGGTGCGCGCCGACGGCGCCGTCGAGGAACTGGCGCCCGGCGGCCCGCCCGTGGCGTTGCTCGGCGAGGGTAGTTGGAAACTGCGCGAAGTGACGTTGGCGGCCGGCGACCTGCTGGCCCTGTACAGCGACGGCATCCCCGAAGCCTGGAATGCCGAGGATGAGGACTACACCGACGCGCGCCTGCGCGACCTGCTGGCGGCCTCGCGCTCACTGCCGATCGGCGGCATCCGCGATGCGGTGCTGGCCGACTTGGCAACATTCGTTGCGGACGCGCCGGTCAGCGACGACGTGACGCTGGTGCTGGTGCGGCGCCTCGGCTGACGCGCCTACTGGCGGAACAGGGCCTTCACCGAGCCCCACGACTGGCCCTCGACGGGCACCGGCGAGGCCGCCTGGACCTCGACGACCAGGTCATTGAAGTCGTTGTCGGTCGAGGACGCCGAGGACGTGGCCGTGATCGGCGCGCCGTAGTCGAGGTCCTCCCAGGCGATGATGTACGTCGGCACGCCGTTGTACAGGCGCGAGATGTTGAAGACCAGGCACTGCACGTCGCCGTCGAACGGGGCGTGCGTCGCGCTGATGCCGGTCGTGCCGATGTCGTTGTAGAAGCGGTTGGTGAAGAACTTCTCCGGCTCCGGCGCCCACGTGCCGGCGCTCTGGTTGCCGTTCGGGTTCAGCCAGAAGCCGAAGCGCGTCAGGCCGCTCGGGAACGCAACCGTCGCGACGGCGCCCGCGCTCATCGCCCCCGAGAAGATGACGCCGTCGCCCACACCGTCGATGACCGGTCGACCGGCCAGAGTCTCGGCGTACCAGCCCATCGTGTTCGTGTTCGCGTAACCGGCGACTTCACGCACGATCAGGCCGCCGATGGAGACATCCTGCCAGTACGGCGGGTCGGCATCCCCCGGATTGTGACCTTCATAATCGGTGGCCACGTTGATGACCCCGATGCCGTAACGGGCATCGAGGATCTGCTGCAGCGGGACGCGATCCCAGGAGCTGCCGAAGGTGACGGTAAAGGCGTGCGCGGTGCCGGCGCCGAGCAGGATCGGAATGATCAGACCGGTCAGCAGGAGTCCGCGAGCGTTCGAGTGCCGCATGCTGTGTTCCCCCAAGTTGCTTTCTCAAAGCGGTGTTCCCGGACACCGAACCGGTCGTGGGGCTGCCCCTCGGCTAAAGTTGAGTGAATAAATCGAGTATAGACGATCCGCGCAAGGGCGTGGGGATGATTTTTTCGACTCCGAGACAACATTTTGTCACTATTACGCTTATTGAGTATCATCGACGCCCGGAAAGGGTCGCCCGCACCCGCCGGGAGCCGGCGCCCCGCCGCAAGCCCCTGCGCGAGAGGAAACTCCATGCAGAACCCCGTCTTCGACCGCATCGGCCTGTCGCTCATCGTCGAGATCAGCGAGCGCATCCGCGAGGTGGCCCCGCGCTGGCAGGAGCAGCACGGCGAGCCTTTCGCGTACCTCCAGCGGGGCGAGCTGGCCAACGACACGCCGCCCGTGGTGACGCGCGCCATGGCTGACGCAGTGGCCGCCGGGCTGACGCGCTACCCGAAGGCCGGCGGCGAGCTGTGGTTCCGCCAGGCCGTGCTGGCCCGCCTGGGCGCGCGCGGGTTGGCGGGCGGCCTGGGCCCGCAGCACGTCATGTGCACCTGCGGCGCGCAGGAAGGCCTCGAACTGATCTTCAACCTGTTCGCCGGCCAGCGCGTGGTGCTGTTCGAGCCGGTGTGGGCCTGCGTGCCCGACAACATCGCCGCCTACTCGAACTGCCGCCTGGACCCGGTCGCGCTGGTCGAGCGCGAAGGCAGTCTCGACATCGACTTCGCGCAGGTCGAGGCGAAGCTGCCGGGCGCCGCGCTGCTGTACCTGAACTCGCCGCACAACCCGACGGGCAAGGTCTTCACGCGGGAAGAACTGACGCGGCTGAATGATCTGTGCGTGAAGCACGGCGTGCGCGTCGTCTCGGACGAGGCCTACGAGGACTTCCTGTTCGGCGGCGCACAGCACGTAAGCATGCTCGAGTTCCCGGGCGACCACATCTTCGCGGTCTTCACCTGCTCGAAGACGTTCGCGGCGACGGGCTTCCGCATCGGCTACTTCGTCTGCCGCGACGCGGCGCTGGTCACCAAGCTGACCATCGGCGAGTACGCCCAGACCGGCGGCGTGGCGACATTCATCCAGAAGGCGATGGCCGTGGCGATGGAATCGCCGGACGAGTTGTACGGCTGGCTGCGGCCGGTCGTGGCCGCGTTCGAGCGGCGGCGCGACCTCATCGCCAAGCGTTTGCGCCCGGTGCTGGACGACCAGCTGTTCGTGCCCAGCGGGTCGTTCTACTTCTTCCTGAACCTGAATGGGCACGTGCCCGCGGCGCCGGACGGGCTGGCGCAGGAGGAGTTCGTGCTGCGGCGGTTCCTGGACGCTGGCGTTGCAGTCATCCCCGGGCCGGCGTTCGGCGTTTCGGGGTACCGCAATCACGTGCGGTTGTCGTTCTCGGGGATCGAGGAGGAAGCGCTGGGGCGGGCGCTGGAGCGGATTGCCTCGCAGGTGCTCGTCTAGAACGGCAAAGTGAATCAGCCTTCAAGCCAGTGCGCAACCGGTTGCTTCAGAAACTCTTCCACGGGAAGTTGCGCATCGCCGACCACAACCGCACGTCGGGGCCGGAACAACTGCTCGAAGGCCAGCAATCCCGGTGGCCCCGCAGGCGCCCGTCCGCTCTTGACCTCGATGGCCGTCAGGTCGCGGCCACGGCGCACGATGAAGTCCACTTCTCGCGAGCCTTCGCGCCAATAGAAGAGCTCACACTCGCCGGCGGCGGCTGCGTTGGCGAGGTGGGCGCCGACGGCCGATTCGACCAAGCGACCGCGAAACTCGCCATTGGCCCGCGCGGCCTCCGGCGTCAGGCCCGAAGTAGCTGTCATCAGCGCGGTGTTCATCACCTGCAACTTGGGACTCGAACCGCGCCGCCGCACGGCTTCCCCCGCGAACTTGTCCAACCCGCGCACCATGCCGACGGCTGCCAGCAGGTCCAGATAATGGGCCAGGGTCGTGGTGTTGCCCGCGTCCTGCAGTTGTCCAACCATCTTGTTGTAGGAAAGAATCTGCCCGGAATAGTGGCAGCTGAGATCGAACAATCGTCGCAGCAACGCCGGCTTGTCGACGCGGGTGAGCAGCAGGACGTCGCGGGAGATTGTCGTCTCGATCAGTGCATCGAGCACATATTGCCGCCAGCGCGCAGGATCGTGGCGCAGTGACATCGCACCGGGATAGGCGCCGAAATAGAGATACTCCTCGAACGTCAATCCGAATGCCGCGCGCATCTCGCCATAGGACCAGTGCTGCACGTGCAAAGTCTCGAAACGACCGGCAAGGCTCTCGGTCAGCCCGCGCTGGACCAGCAGCGGCGCCGAACCCAGCAGCACCACCTGCAGGCGCGTCGCGCTTCGGGTGTCCTCGTCCCACAGGCGTTTCGTGACTTCAGCCCATCCGTCCACCTTCTGTACTTCATCAACGACCAGGACGGCACCGTCAGCCTCGTTGCTGCGCGCGAGTCGGCGAGCCTCGTCCCATTGCACGTGCAGCCAGGCAGCGTCGCGCAATGTCGGTTCGTCCGCCGAAGCGTAGAGGCCTGGCCGGCCCAGGGTGTCGAGGACTTGGCCCACCATCGTCGTCTTCCCCACCTGGCGGGCGCCGGTAACGACCTGGATGAAATGCCGGGGCTCGCGCAGGCGACGTGCAAGGTCGTCGGCGCGCTGGCGGCGGAAAGGTGTGTTTCCAGATTTACTCTTCATGGTGAGATATTTTACTCACAATATTGAGTAAATCAAGGAGAAAATTGCAATGCGCTGTTATGTATTCAGTTATGGCGACGCCAAGAGGAAGCGAAAGGGAATTCAAAGCGCCGTTCTCCTTAGTCCGTGCACCCGGCGAGACCGCCGGACACGCATGACAGCACTCGTTGTAGTCAGCGGACCGTCTGGCAGGCTAGAGTGCGTATGCGAATACCACCTTCGCGATCGCATGAGAACGCTGTCCGGCGAGCCGCACGACTTGCGCCGGCACAAGTGCTAATTACTGGCGTTAATGGCGAGCACCCGGACGGCCGGCACCGCAAATGTGGAGGATGACATGGGATATATCGGGTATTTCCTGATCATGGTGCTGTTCGCTGTGGCGACGGGTGGACTGGGCATGTCCAAGTCACGCAGTTGGACGCGGTGGTTCCTGATCGGGTTGCTGACCGGGCCCATCGGCCTGCTCATCGCGATCGGCGTGCCGACGAACCAAGCGGGGAAACAGCGGGAGGAGCTGGAGCTCGGACGTGCCCGCAAGTGCCCGGCGTGCGCCGAGATCATCGCCGCCGAGGCGATCGTGTGCCGATTCTGCGGTCGCGACGTTTCCACTACCCGCCCGGTCCTCGACGCGAAAGGGCGCACGGACGCCGAGGTGGACCGCGCCCGCGGATGGCGATTCCTGGGGCTGATCGTGGTCGTCATCGTGGTCGCGACCATCGTCTGGCAAAAGGCGCGCGGCTGAGGTGACTGAAGACCGCGCCACTTGCGCCGGCGCAAGTCCCGCGACACTACCCCGGCGCAAGACGCGCTAGGGCGCGTCAACCCAGTCGCCGGTGCCCCAATACCGGCACCCGCCGCCTCACCTCGTCCATCCTCGCGAAATCCAGCGTGGCGTTGACGATCTCCGTCCCGTCCTCGCTCCCCCGCCCCAGCACCACGCCCCACGGATCCACGATCATGCTGTTGCCGTAGGTCCGCACGCCGCCCGATCCGGCGCCCACCTGTCCCGGCGCCAGCACGAAGGCCTGGTTCTCGATGGCGCGGGCGCGCAGCAGGCTCTCCCAGTGCGCGGCGCCGCTGGTGGCGGTGAAAGAGGCGGGCACGGTCAGGATGTCGGCACGGACGTCGGCGTAGCGGCGGTAAAGCTCGGGGAAGCGCAGGTCGTAGCAGATGCTCAGGCCCACGGTGCGACCGAAGATGCCGCCGGTTGCCGTCGCCTCGCCCGGCACGTACCAGTCCGACTCGCGGATGGCGACGCCGTCGATGTCGACGTCGAACAGGTGGATCTTGCGGTAGGTGGCCGTGATGGCGCCGTCGGGGCCGATCAGCACCGACGTGTTGTGGACGCGCCGGCTGCCGTCGATGGCTTCGCACACACTGCCGGCCAGGATGGCGACGCCACATGCGGTGGCAATCGCCTGCAGGCCGCGCGTCGACGAACCGGGGATCTCCTCGCCCGGCAGCACGCTCGGGCTGCCGGTGCTGCGATAGTGGTACATCTCCGGCAGCGCGATGAAGCGGGCGCCGGCGCGGACGGCTTCGCGCGTGAGATCCTCGGCGCGCGCCACGTTGGCCGCGACGTCCTCGCCGCTGTCCATCTGGACCAGGGCAACGGGCAGTTTGTCGTGGACGTTCACTTCAGCAACCTCACATCCTCCGCGCCATCACGGTCAACGTCCGCCCCAGCCCCAGCTCGCCCAGCGCGCGGTAGATGCGCCCCAGCAGCGCGCCCTCGCCCGCGGCGTGCAGTTCCTGTTCCAGCGCCATGCGCTTGCCGTGGATCGCCTTGCCCAGCGCGGGGTCGGCGATGTAGTCCTCGCCCATCAGCGCGAACAGCTCCAGCGGGAAACTGGCCAGGTGCGCGCAGGGCTCGAAGCCCTCGCGGCGCAGCAATCCCTCCAGGCCCTCGCGATCGAAATAGTTCAGGTGCTCGCGCGGCGAGATCCACCAGCGCGCGTGGCCCCGCTGCCGCACGAGCGCTTCCTGCAGCGGGTTGAAATCGTTGGGCGACGTCACCGAGACCAGGCCGCCGGGCGCGAGCACGCCGTGAGCGGTGCGCAGCAGCGCCGCAGGGTCCGGCACGTGTTCCAGGACATTGTGCAGGTGCACCACGTCGACCTGCTTCACGTTCGCGACGGCCGCCGGCGTGAAGAAGTCGTTGATGACGTTCTCGCCCAGCACCTCGCGCGTGTGCGCGGCGGCCGGCGGCCCCGGCTCCACACCGATCGTCGACCAGCCGCGCTTCGTCCCGAACTGCACGAACCATCCCGGGCCCGAGCCGACGTCCAGCAGCGCGCGGCGGCCGGCCGGCAGCAGATCCTCGAACAGGTCGTACTTCGCGCCGAACTCCAGGTGCCACCAGTCGAGGTTCGCGCGCTGGCTGGCGATGTAGGTCTCGTGCAGCGTCCCGTAAAAATCCTCGGTGTAGAGCTTGTCGATGGCGGCCGGGTCGGGCAGCGGCGTCACGTGGCGGAAGCCGCAACGGCGGCAGGCGATGACGTCGACGCCGTGGTTGGCGGCGACGACTGGACCATCGTGGGGACCATCGAGCGAACGCTGGTCTGCTGACATGGGCTCTCCAGGGCTGTGGCGGCTGCGGTCGGTAGCAAGGGTCAGCCTAGGGGCGCCCCCCGGGGGCGTCAAGGAGCGCTGCCCGCCGGCAGGCCGGCCGCTGGTCCGGATCCTGCACAACCGTGTCGGGTCCATGGGCCAGGAACCGGGGGGAAGCTGCCTTCCGGGAAGGTTTCGGCCCTGAACACCATGTAAACCTGTTCGCGGGCAATGGTTTGCGATTTTTTGGACGGCCGGGCCGAATGGCATCGGCAGCCGGGAATCGACGCAAGTGGACGATATCCTGCCAGGGGCGACACGCGACCCTGCTCAGGAGACCCCCACGGAAGGACGGAACGATGGTGGACGCAGGCACGACCAGCACGGGCGATATCTATTCGGGGAAGACGATCCTGATCACGGGCGGCACCGGCTCGCTGGGCCACGCCCTGGTCAAGCGGTTCCTGAAGACCGACGTGCGGCGCATCATCATCTACAGCCGCGACGAGTTCAAACAGTACCACATGGAGCAGGAGTTCGCTGCGCATCGCGCGCGGCTCCGCTACTTCATCGGCGATGTGCGCGACCGCGCCCGCCTGTACCGCGCCTTCACCGGCGTCGACTACGTCATCCACGCCGCGGCGCTCAAGCATGTCAACCTGATGGAATACAATCCGCACGAAGCCGTGCAGACGAACATCATCGGCGCGATGAACCTGCTGGACGCAGCCATCGACCGCGGGGTCAAGAAGGTCGTGGCGCTGTCGACCGACAAGGCCGTCAACCCGGTCAACCTCTACGGCGCAACGAAGCTCGTCTCGGACAAACTGTTCCGCGCCGCGCAGGCGTACTCGGCCGGCGGCACGCAGTTCGTGGTCGTGCGCTACGGCAACGTCGTCGGCAGCCGCGGCTCGGTCATCCCGTTCTTCCGCAAGCTGACGGCCGAGGGCGCCGACTCGCTGCCCATCACCGACCGCCGCATGACGCGCTTCTGGATCACACTCGACCAGAGCGTCGACCTGGTCGTCCGCGCGCTCGAGAACGGCGGCGGCGGCGAGGTGTACCTCTCGCGCATCCCGTCGTGCCTGATCACCGACATCGCGCTCGCCGTCAACCCCAGGGCGCGGCTGGTCGAGACCGGCATCCGCCCGGGCGAGAAGCTGCACGAGGTGATGCTGACCGAGGACGAGGCGCGCTCGACCTTCGATTACGGCGACCACTATGTCGTCTACCCGCTCTCGTACGCCGAGTCGCGCCAGGACCAGATCCGCCCCGGCGGCGTGCTGGTGCCGCGCGAGTTCCGCTACGCCTCGGACACGAACGACCAGTGGCTGACGGCGATGGACCTGACCGAGCTGCTGTGCACGGTGCCGAACGAGGAGCCCATGGCGGTCGGGAGCCACGCATGAACACGTTCCTGCCGTACGGACGACAGGACATCGGCAACGAGGAACTGCGCCGCGTTCGCGAAGTGCTCGAGTCGGACTGGCTGACGCAGGGCCCGCAGGTGCCCGCCTTCGAGGCGGCGCTGGCCGAGGCCTGCGGCGCGCAGCACGCGGTGGCCGTGGCCAACGGCACGCTGGCGCTCTACATCGCGTTCCGCGCGGCGGGGCTGGGCCCCGGCGATCGCTTCATCGTCCCCCCGATCACCTTCGTGGCGACGGCCAACGCGGGCGTGCTCTGCGGGGCCGAGCCCGTCTTCGTCGACATCGATCCCGCGACCCTGACCCTGGACCCGGCGAAGGTCGAGGCGGCGCTGCTGGCCGACCCCACGATCCGCGCCATCGTCCCGGTGCACCTGGGCGGCCGTGTAGCCGACCTGCCCGCGCTGGCGCGGCTGGCGCGGCAGTACGGCGCGGTCGTCATCGAGGACGCCTGCCATGCCGTCGGCACGCGCTGGCGTGACAATGGCGGCGCCTGGCACACCGTCGGCGACGGCAGCCACGGCGTGATGACCTGCTTCAGCTTCCACCCGGTGAAGTCCATCACCACGGGCGAGGGCGGCGCGGTCACGACCAACGATCCCGTGCTGGCCGGGAAGCTGGCCCTGCTGCGCACGCACGGCATCACGCGCGACCCGGCAAAGCTGGAACGCGCGGACGGCCCCTGGTACTACGAGATGCAGGACCTGGGCTTCAACGCCCGGCTGACCGACCTGCAGGCGGCGCTCGGCCTGGCCCAACTGGAGAAGCTGGCGCGCGTCCAGCAGCGCCGGCTCGAACTGGTGCAGCGCTACGACGCGGCCTTCGAGCCCATCCCCCAGCTGCGGACGCAGGCCCGGCCCGACCCGGACGCCAGCTGCTGGCACCTGATGATCGTGCGCACCGCGCATCGCCGGGCACTCTATGACGCCCTGGCGGCGGCGAACATCGGCACGCAAGTCCACTACTATCCCGTCCACCTGCAGCCGTGGTACCGTCAGCGCTTCGGAACCGGCCCCGGGCTGTGCCCGGCGGCCGAGACCTACTATGACGAGGCCCTCTCACTGCCGCTGTTCCCGACCATGAGCGACGGCGACCAGCAGCGGGTCATCGGGGAAGTGTGGCGGTTCTTCGCCGAACGGCCGGACGCCGCCCTGACGGTGACCTCCGGCGCGGGACGCAGCGCGGGACGTGGTGAAGATGGCTGAGTTCATCGCCGAGATCTCGAGCAACCACAACGGCGACCTGGCGCGCTGCCGTCGACTCATCACCGAGGCGGCGCGGGTCGGTTGCACCGGCGTTAAGTTCCAGCTCTTCCGCGTCGACCAGCTGTTCGCGCCGGAGATCCTGCGCGCCAGCCGCAAGCACCGCGAGCGCCGGCGCTGGGAGCTGCCGCTGCGCTTCATCCCCGAGCTGGCGGCCGCGTCGCGTGACGTGGGCCTGAAGTTCGGCTGCACGCCGTTCGACCTCGGCGCGGTCGACGAACTGGCGCCGCACGTCGACTTCCTGAAGGTCGCCTCCTATGAACTTCCCTGGCTCGACCTGATCCACGCCTGCGCCGCGACGAGCCTGCCGCTGATCGTCTCGGCGGGGATGGCCGACGCGGGCGAGGCCTGGGCCGCGGTCGAGGCCGCGCTCGAATCCGGTTGCCGCGACCTGACGATGCTCCACTGCGTCAGCCGCTATCCCGTGCCGGAACACGCCTGCAACCTGGCGGCGATCGGCACGCTGCGCGAGATGATGGCCGGCAACTTCGCCGACGACTGGCCGGAGGTGTCGTTCAAGGCCGGCTGGTCGGACCACTCCGTGTCGCCGGGCGTCATCAACCGCGCGCTGCGCCACTGGGCCGCCGACTGCATCGAGTTCCACTTCGACCTCGAGGGCGAGGGCGCCGAGTTCGCCGCCGGCCACTGCTGGTTGCCCAACGCCATCGCGCCGGTCATCTCCGGTTCGTTCGCGCCCGTGTCGCCCGAGTGCGACGGCAACGGTCGCATCGCCCCGCTGCCCGAAGACCTGCCCGAGCGCGGCTGGCGCGCCGACCCGCGCGACGGCTTGCGGCCGACGATCGCCGTGCGCGACGACTGGCCCCGCGCGCAGCCGGAAACCACGCGGACCGGACCGGATGTCTTCTTCATCGCGGCGGGCCAGGGGCTGGGCCATGTCGCCCGCTGCCTGGCGCTGGCCGAGCCGATGCGCGACCGTCACGACGCCGACACGTTCTTCTTCACGCCCGACCACGCCGGGCCGCTGGCGCTGCTGTCGCGGCACGGCTTCAACCACAGCACGTTCGTGGACGACGAGTCGCTGGTGCGCGACATCGGCTTCCTGGCCTCGTTGTCGCGGCACGGCGGGCCGGCCGTGTGCGTGCTCGACACCGACACCCCGGCTGACGGACTCGCCCGGCGCCTGCAGGCGGACGGCCACCTGGTCATCGTCATCGACCAACCCGGTTGCACGGCCGGTGACCTGGGCATCGTCCCTTCGTTCGGCTGGGACCCGCCGGCCGGCCGTGAAGACCTCGTGGGCGGCGTCGGCTACCTGCTGATCCGCGACGACGTGCGGTACTGCCGCGACCACGCGCCTGCCGACCCGGACCCGCGCCCGCGCGTGGTGGTCTGCTTCGGCGGCAGCGACCCCAATGAACTGACGGCTCGCGTCTCGGCCGCGCTGCACGACGTGGCCGGCGAGATGCGCGTGCAGGTCGTCCTGGCGCCCACGGCCCCCTACTCGCGCATCAAGGCGCAGGTATTGGCGCGGCGCTACCCGGAACAGGAAGTGATCGTGACGGGCGACCCGCTCGAGACGATCGTCGCCGGCTCGGCGCTGCTGATCACGGCGATGGGCGTCAGCGTCGGCGAGGCGCTGGTGATGCACACGCCGGTGGCCATCCTGAGCAACTACGAGGCGGACGTGCCCACGGTCGCGATGCTCGCCACGACGGGCGCGGTGGCCGACCTCGGCCGCCATGACCTGATCGACCAGTACAGCCTGGTGCGGGCGCTGGCCGCGACGATCGCCCCGGCCAACCTGTCCACGCTGCGCCGGGCCGCCGGCAGCGTCGTCGACGGCGACGGCGCCGCGCGCGCCGCCGAGCATATCGCGCGGCTGTTCAGCCAGCGCCGGACCCGGCCATGCTGAAGCTGGGGACGCTCTTCCACCTGAACCTGATGTACTCGTCCATCCCGCCGTCGCGCCGCCACGAGGTCGTCGAACGCTGCTATCACCGCCTGCTCGACCTGGCCGAGGGCGGCGTGCCGGTGGCCGTCGAGGCCTGCGGCCTGACGCTCGAGATGATCAACGGGATCGATGCGCGCTGGATCGCGCGGTTCCGCGAACTGCTGAAGACCGGCCGCGCCGAGTACGTCGCCAGCGGCTACAGCCAGGTCATCGGACCGCTGGCGCCCGCGGCGGTCAACGAGCGCAACCTCGACCTCGGACGTCGCGTCGCGGCGGACCTGCTGGGCGTCGAGCCCGCGCTGTGGCTGGTCAATGAGATGGCCTGGAGCGGCGGCCTGGCCCCGCTCTACCGCGACGCCGGCGCGCGCGCGGTGATCATGGAATGGAACAACGCCTGGCACGCCCACCCCGAGTGGGACAGCCGCCTGCGCTGGCACTGGCAGCGCGCGCAGGGCCCCGCCGGCAGTGAGGTGCCCGTGGTGTGGGTCGACACGTTCGATTTCCAGAAGCTGCAGCGCCTGTGCTCGGGCGACGTCACGCGCGACGAGTTCCTGGCGCACTGGCGCGCGCGGATGCCCGGCGACGACGAATCTTCCCCGCGGCATGCGATGTTCTACGGCAGCGATGCCGAGGTCTTCGACTTCCGCCCCGGCCGCTACCGCGACGAGCACGGCGGCCTGCCCGGCCACCCCGAAGGCGAATGGGACATCATCCGCGAGGCGGCCGGCTGGCTGGCCGCGGAGCCGGGTGTCGCGTTCGCGCCCCTGTCGGCGACGCTGGACGAACCGCCGTCGGCATTGTGCGGCCAGTCGCTGCGCCTGGAGGCCGTCGGCCAGCCGGTGCCGGTCAAGAAGCAGGAGAAGTACAATCTCAACCGTTGGGCCGTGACCGGCCGCGGCGATCTCGAACTGAACACCGCCTGCCACGTGCGCGCGCGCGAACTTCTGGCCGCCGGCGACACCAGCGACGAAAGCTGGCGCGACCTGCTCTTCCTGTGGTCGAGCGACCTGCGCACCCACCTGACGGCCGACCGCTGGGCCGAGGTGGCGCCGCGCGCCGTGCTGCCGCATCTGATGCCGACCGAGGGTGTCCCCTGCACGCCGCGCCTGGCCGACGACGGCGACGTCGTCCTGCAGGGCGCCGCCGCCCGCCTGCACCTGAACCCGCGCCGCGGCCTGGCCGCGCGAACGATCTCGTTCCCGCGCTGGGGCCGCGGCCCGGCCCTGGGCACGCTCGCGCACGGCTACTTCGACGACATCACGCTTGGCGCCGACTTCTACACCGGCCACGTTGTCGTCCAGCGCCCGGGCTGCGTAAAGCAGGCCGACCTGCGCGCGGCCGTACCCGGCACGTTCTTCACGCGCGACGACCACGAGGCCGTCCGCACCGAAGTCGTCGACGGCGACCTGGTCGTGCGCAAGGAATGGATCGTCGATGACACGGCGCCCGTTGTCACGCTGCGCGGCGAGCTCACGCTGCCCGCGCGACGCGCCGCCGAGATCCACGTCGCCCATATCACGGTCATCCCCGGCATCCTCGACGCCGCGCGCCTCGGCTTCGCCGTGCGCAACGGCGGCCGCGCGCGCGAGGTCTTCCGCTTCCGCGACGGCCCGGTCCACCACGGCGAGGCGTACTCGACGCTGATCACGGCGAAGGGCGGGCTCGGCGCCACCGACGGCGAACTGGTCATCGGGGATGACGAGCGGCGGATCGTCCTGCGCCACGACCCGTGCCTGTCGGCGCTGGTGCCGACGGTGCGCTTCGTGCCGGGGCGCGACGGGCGGTACTTCCTGAGGGTGCGGTATTCTGCGCAGGAGATCGACGAGACGTTCGTGCCGAACGACGCGCCGTGGCACGTGGCGTGGTCGTTGACGATCACGGCTGAGGAGCGCGGGGTCGGCGAGGACTGACGGCCGCGAGAAGTTGCGCCGGCGCAAGTGAACCCTCGTGGGGCCCCTTGCGCCGGCGCCACTTTACACGATTCGGCGGCTACCTGCCCATTTCCACACGCATCACACTGCTCTTCCCGAACCCCGTCACCACCGCCTTGTCCTTCCGCTCGAAGAACGGCGTCACGTAGCTGTTCGCGATGAAGTGGAACCCGTCGCGGGCCGGGGCGCCGGTTGTCGGGTCGACGAAGGAATGCTGCCGCGCCACCAGCACCGAACAACCGTCGATCAGCCCGTCACCACGCACGGAGAACCGCGCCACCCGATCGAGCCCACCGTAGTTCTGCACCGCGACCAGCCCGCCATCCACGATGTACAACCCGTCGACGCCCACCGTCGTGAACCCGGCGCCGGGAACGGACGCGGGGCCGACGACACCGTCGGCCAACCCCACCCGCATGATCCCCAGCCCCCACGCCGACACGTACAGATGCGCACCATCGGGAGCCAGGCACATCCCGTTCGCCGCCGGCACCGCCCCCGGCGGCGTCAACGCCACCGGTGCGCCGCCGTCGGGCGCGAACCGCAGCACCAGCCCGCGATCACTGGCCGACACCACGGCGCCGCCATCCGGAAGCACGCACACGTCGTTGAACCCGAAGGCGTCCTCGGCGCGCGATGTCCACGACCAGGCCAGCACACCCGTCGCCAGGTCGAACACGTGCACCGCCGACTGCCCGGCCCGCGCCGAATCCTCGGCCGCCGCCACGCTCACCGCCCACAACCGGTCGCGCACCGCATCAACCGCCAGGCCCAGCCCCGCCAGGTAGCCGTACCGGCCATCGGTGATGAAATCGACGGCCGCCCCCGCGCGGTCGACCCGAACGATCTTCCGCTGCGCCACGCTGCTCACATAGAACACGTCGCGCCGCGGATCCCAGGCGAGGCCCTCGGGAACCAGGTCGTCACGCGGCACCGTGAACGTCGTCGTCATCGCGCCCGCCGGCTCCAGCGAGGCCGCCGCGGCGGCGACGATCCCCGCCCAGTCCGCGCGCGAACGCAGCGGCGCCAGCAGCTCGTTGTCCTCCAGCTTGAACTTCACGCCCCAGCCGGCCAGCCCGCGCAGCACCGCCGCAGCTTCATCCAACTGCCCCAACTGCGCCAGCGCCTCCGCTCGCCGTCGCTCCAGCGCCGGGTGACCGGGCGCCGCGACGAGAGCGAGCTCGACCGCCGACAGGTACGCCGGCCAATCGCCGCGACCCGCCGCAGCGACGGCCTCCTCGTACAGCACTTCCACGGGATGACGAACCGGCGGGAGAAGGGAGGCGGCGATCGTGTCGGGGGTGACCGGTGCAGCACCGGATTCGACGACCGCCGCCTCTGACAGGATCACGGCCGCCACCAGCGCGGCCGCACATAATGCAATCTTCAGGACGCTTCCTCCACCGCCTCCCGGTGTGCCTTGCGCGTGGCCAGCAGCATTTTCGGCGCGATGATGAGCGCGGCGCCGAACAGCGCGAACCCGAGCGTCAGCGTCAGAGGCGTGCCGCGACGCATGTCCTCAACCAACAGTTTCACGCAACCGAGCGCCAGCAGGGGCACCACCGGCCAGCCCAGTTCGCTCCAGCGCGCGCGCCGCGCGGCCAGCGCCAGCGCGATCACCGTCACCGCGAGCACGCCCGTGCGCACGACGGCCACGGCGGCAACGCCGGCGCCGCCCGGCGGCAGCCCGCCGAACAGCGTGACCAGTCCAGCCACCGCGCCCCAGCCCACGCCGACCAGCGCCAGCAGCGCCGCGCCGAAACGCGGGATGCGGCTGGGCCCGGCCAGGCCCGCGGCGATCTTCGAGCGCAACTGGATCTCCCAGCACGCGATCGCGCCCAGCCAGATGAAGACGCCCGCGGCGCCCGGCCCCGGCCACGCATCGTCGGCGCTGCCCAGGAACGCATGCCAGGCGGCCTTGCCCAGGCCGCTGCTGAGCACACCCAGCAGCAGGTAGATGACGCCGTGCGCATGCAGCGTCAGGCGATCGGTGCGGTTGGCTTCCAGCGTGGCGCCCACGCCGAGAGCCAGCCAGCACCACGGCAGCCAGTAGCCGCCGGCCACCACGCGGCTGCCCAGCGCGATGAACACCAGGCCCAGCGACGCGAACCAGAAGAACGCGCGCCCGCGCCCGTGGCGCTGGTGGACGATCGTGAAGGCCACCGTGTAGTAGCCCGCCGCCGCGACCAGCGCTGCGATGCCCAGCGCCGCGGCGCCGTGGCCCATCGCCAGCGCCAGCTTGACGGCGCCGCCGTAACCGATCGCCAGGATCGCCAGCGACTGCAGGATGTAGAACGCGCGCACGCCCTTGCCCAGGACCAGTGAGCGGTATGTGAACAGGCTGAGGTAGACGATCGGCAACGCCAGGGCCAGAGGCAGCACCGCGCCCGCCGCCGGCGCGTGCATCTCGGCCGCGTTGGGTGCCGACGAAATCAGGACGAGCCGCAGGATCAGCATGTCGACGACGGCCGCCACCAGCCACCGCTTCAGCCGCCACTCGCGCCCATAGGCCAGCAGCAGTGTCGCCGCGCCCAGTCCCAGCAGGAGCCACGTGAAGAGCACCGGTCGATCGGCCGCCACGAACAGCAGCACGCCCGTGCCCAGCGCGCCCAGCGTGAACGCCCACGCCACCAGTCGCAGCCGCGCGTGCGCCGCCACAGCCAGTCCGGCGCCGGTCACCAGCACCCAGCCGAATGCGCCGAGGGTCGGCGACACGAGGTGCAGCCGCGCCGTCGCCTCGCCCAGGAACGGGTACGCCACCAGCACGGCGGTGATGCCCAGCGCCGAAGCGCCCGCGTTGTCCCCGCGCCGCCCGGCGCGGTCGATGAAGAACGCCAGGCCCAGCAGGTAGGCGACGCCGGCCGCGAAGCCCGCCGCCGGCGGCAGCGTGCCGCCTTCGGTCAGCGCGCGCAGCAGGAAGCCGCCGGCCAGCACCAGGATGGACCGGCCCAGAAGGAAGAAGGCCCGCACGGCGGCGGGCCTCAGGTCCTGGTCGATCTGCGGGTTGTCGGCCATCTCGACCTGGGCCGCGCTGA
>CAIOLW010000117.1 GCA_903859215.1 uncultured bacterium
GCTTTCGACCGTCACCGCTCCGCCGCTCGAGCCCGACGAGATGAAGACCCTGTGGTTGACGGCCCGCGCCTGCCAGGGCTGGGTCCGGGCGAACCACCCGGACGCCGACTACATCCTGTTCGCCGACCTCGTGTTCACGCCGGGACGCTGGGAACAGGGACTGGTGCACACGATCGTGTGTGATCGCCGTGGCGACTGGGTCATCGTCGATCTCCAGAATGCGGAGCTTGAGGACTACCAGGCCATCAAGCCGATGTCGGCCGAAGCCTGTGCCCGGCTCGTGGCCCGGCGGCTGGAGAGCTGTTTGAAGTAGGCGTCACCTCCTGACGTACTCGTGTCGATTCCAGAAATGAGGTCTCCCGGGATGAAAAGACTCCGGCGCGATTTTCAGGCCCACCGGCGGGCGGCGGTATTGTTCCTGGTCTATTGGCTGGCAACCCTGGCGGTGGTCCTGCTGACCTGGAACCGGGGCATCCCTGTCCGGATCGTGGCGCTCCTCCTGACCGCACCCCTGATCGCCGGAACCCTGATGGGACGATGGCGGGCCGCGACACCGGAACACCAGGCTCGCACGCGTGACCGGATCACGGCCGGGGTGCTGGCCGGCGTGCTCGTCGTTGAATTGACGCTGCTGGTGATGAAGGGTGGAGTTGTTGACGAGGCGATCGGCTGGCGGCACGGCGACAGATTCCGCGGCGGCGAGGTGCTGGAGTTCGTCCTGGCCGGCGGTGTTCTCGGGGCTCTTCTCGGTTTGGCCGGCGCCGGGCTCGCCGTGGTCCTGGACCGCTGGCGCCCGTCCCCCCCCTGACTCGATCCGGCAGAGGGCCTGGACGATCGGCTGCCGACGGCGACGCCTTTGTGGCCGGCACCGCAGCCCCGCCTCCCGCACATGGCGGCCGGCGCCGGTCTTTCGTAGCATCTCCCGGTGCCTCACTGGGGCGATAGGGCACCCCAACGCCATTCGCCGCTTCCCCAAGTGTCGATCCCGACCCGAAAGGCTGGTCCGGCCGCATGGCATTCTGTACCCGTTGCGCCCAGGCGCTCCCCGAAGGCGGGCGCTTCTGCCCGGCCTGCGCCGCCCCGGTTGCGGCGCCCGTTGCGGACGCGCCGCCGCCTCCGGTCGCGGCCCCCATCGCGCCGACCATCGCCGCCACGCTGCCAGTTGATGCGACGGCCGCCGATCCCACCCCGCTGTCTTCCGCCAGCTACCACGGCCGTTTCGAAACAGGCACGCGCCTGGGCACGCGCTACCGCATCGTCGCGCTGCTCGGCCGCGGCGGCATGGGCGAGGTCTACCGCGCCGACGACCTCGAGCTGGGCCAGTCGGTGGCGCTGAAGTTCCTGCCCGAGTCGGTGTCGCGGAACGCGGCGGAACTCGCGCGCTTCCGCAACGAAGTGCGCGTCGCGCGCCAGATCGCGCACCCGAATGTCTGCCGTGTGTACGACATCGGCGAGATCGACGGCAACGTCTTCCTGTCCATGGAGTACATCGACGGCGAAGACCTTGCCTCGGTGCTGCGCCGCATGGGGCGCCCGTCGTCCGACAAGGCGCTCGAGATCGCGCGACAGGTATGCCTGGGCCTGGCCGCCGCGCATGAAGCCGGCATGCTCCACCGCGACCTGAAGCCCGCCAACGTGATGATCGACGGCCGCGGTCGCGCGCGCATCACCGACTTCGGCCTGGCCGGTCTGGCGGACGAACTGGCGCGGGACGGACGCATCGCCGGCACGCCGGGCTACATGGCGCCGGAGCAGCTCAAGGACGGGCGGGTCTCCGCGCGCAGCGACATCTATGCGCTGGGCCTTCTCCTGTACGAGATCTTCACCGGCAAGCGCGCCTTCACGGCGGTGAGCCTGGTCGAGCTGCGGCAACAGCAGGAGTCGGGCTCGTTCACCAGTTTGACCGACCTTGTGCGCGACCTCGATCCCGCGGTCGAGCGCGTGGTCCTGCGCTGCCTCGAGACCGATCCGGAGTCGCGCCCGGCGTCGGCGTACGCGGTGCTCGGGGCCCTGCCCGGCGGCGACCCGCTGGCCGCGGCGTTGGCCGCCGGCGAGACGCCCTCGCCGGAACTGGTGGCCAATGCGGGCGACCGCGGTGGGCTGCGCCCGGCCGTGGCGTTCGGGGTCGCGGCGCTCGGGCTCATCGCCGTCGGGCTCTGGTGCGGGCTGGTCGGCCCGGCGCTGCGGCCGTTCACGCAGCCGGCATCGGTCCTGTCGGTGCGGGCCAGCGATATCCTCGAGAAGGCCGCCAGCTTCGAGACCGTTCCCCGCCACACGGCCGAGGGATTCGACCTGAACCAGACGCACCTGACGCACCTGCGGAAAGACACGGCCGAGGTGAAGAAGGGCGGCAGCCCGGCCTTCTACTGGCGGCGCTGGAGTGCCGATCCGCTCGAGCACGCCAACTTCCACTCCGAGGTGGTGACTGTCGACAGCCCGCCGCCGCTGGCGTCGGGACAGGCGTGCGTGATGCTGGACCCGGCGGGGAAACTCGTGGGATTCCAGGCCGTGCCGCCCGACTCGGTGCAGGCCCGCCCCGGGGGAGCGCCGGACTGGAACGTCTTCTTCACGGCGGCCGGCCTCGATTCCACGCTGTTCAAGCGCATCGCGCCGCCGCCGCCCCTGCCGGTCGCCAGCGACGTGGTCGCCGCCTGGCAGGGGCGGTTGCCCGGCAAGGACGACGAACCCGTCACGTTGCGGATGGGCGCCATGCGCGGGGGGCGCCTGACCTGGTTCTCGATCACGCACGACTGGGGCCGTTCCACGGCCCCGCTGGAGCCACGGCCCGAGCAGTCGGGCGGCCTTGCCGGCTGGCTCAACCTGACGGTGTTCGGGCTGCTCAGCCTGGGCGTGAGCATCTACTTCTCGGTGCGCAACCTCAGGCTCGGCCGCGGCGACCGGCGCGGGGCGACGCGCCTGGCGCTGTTCGTCTTCGCCGCGAACATGTTCGAGGCCGTCTTCAACACGCCGCTGCGCGAGATCGGGCTGCAGTCCGCGCTGTGGGACCTGGTCGCCGGCCGGGCGATGGGCCATTCGCTGACCCACGCCGTCGAGATGTGGCTGGCCTACGTGGCGCTGGAGCCGTACGTGCGCCGGCTCTGGCCGCGGATGCTCGTGTCATGGGCGCGCCTCATCTCGGGCCGGGGGCGCGACCCGCTGGTCGGCCGCGACATCCTCGTCGGTTCGGTGGCCGGCGCCGGCATGGCGGCTGCCCTGCTGGCGGCGGTCGCTGCGCTCACGGCGCTGGGGCTGGCGCGCCTGCCGACGGAGCTGTCGGCCAGCATGCTCACGTCCCTGACCGGCGTGGGCGGCACGGGCTACAACCTGTCATACGCGGGGTCCGTGACCATCCTGAACGTGCTCGGCACCCTGGTGCAGCTGTTCCTGCTGCGCCTGGTCCTGGGCCGCACCTCCCGGGCCGCGGTGGCCGGCGCCATCCTGATGGGCGGCATGGGCGTGCTCGGCATGGCTCCGGTCGACGGCCTGCCGCTCGCGCTTGCCGTCAACGGGATCAACGTCGTGGCGCTGCTCTTCGTGCTGCTCCGCTTCGGGCTCTTGCCGGCGTTCGCCGCCGCGTTCGTCAGCCAGGTGATGTCGTCCACCGTGGCGACGCTCGACTTCTCCGCGTGGTACGCGAACCGCGCGCTGCTGCCGGCGGCGATCTTCATCGCGCTGCTGGCGTGGGGCGTCAGCACGGCGCTGGCGGGGAAGACGGTGTTCGGGGATTTGTTGAAGGACGAGAAGGCGCGCTGAGGGGATTGTCGTTGTCGGGGGGTGTGATATAGTCGGCCGATCCTGGTGACGGCGCGAAGATCCAGATGTTCATCGACAATCGGAGAGCAACAGATGGGCAATTGCCGAATCTGCGGCCAACCTGCCGGGTTCCTGAAAAAGGTGCACTCCACCTGCCGTGAAGCCCAGGAGAAGCAGGACGCCGCGCGCGCCCAGGGCCGCACCGACATCACGTCGGCGGCGCGCGCCGCGATCCTCGACGCCACCCCGCTCGCGGACCTCGAAGCCAGGATCGGCGCCATCGAAACGACCGCCGGCGTCCCGCCGGACGAACGCGTCGTACTGCTGGTCCGCGCCTGGCAGGACGCCGTCGATGGACTTCTCGAGGACAAGGTCCTGGACAAGGCCGAGGAGGATCGGCTGGGCGCGTTCACCGACTACTTCAAGCTGCCCGATGACGCACTGCGCAACACCGGCGCCCACGAGCGGATCGTCAAGGCCGCGATCCTTCGGGACATCATGGAGGGGAAGATCCCCGAGCGCGTGACGCTCACCGGCGATACGCTCGTCAACTTCCAGAAGGGCGAAACCGTCGTCTGGGCGTTCCCCGACTGCCGGTACCTCGAGGACAAGAACCACCGCCAGTTCGTCGGCGGCTCGCAGGGCGTCAGCGTGCGGATCATGAAGGGCGTGTACTATCGCGTCGGCGCCTTCAAGGGCGAGCCGGTCACCACCACCGAGCGCGTGCACGTCGACACCGGCTGGCTGTTCGTGACCAGCAAGAACATCTATTTCGCCGGGCCGCAGAAGAGCATGAGGATCGCCTACGGCAAGATCCTCAGCTTCGAGCCGCACGACGACGGGATCGGCATCATGCGCGACGCGGCCAGCGCCAAGCCGCAGGTCTTCGTCACCGGCGACGGCTGGTTCACGTACAACCTGGTGGTGAACCTGGCGCGGCTGTAGGGCCGGTGGCCGGCGAACGGCTACCGTCCTTCCGCCTCCGACTTCATCAAGGGTTCCGGCCCGGTGGTCAGCTGCGGCACTTCGCCCATCCCTGTGGTGCACGACCTGACGGGCAACTTCCGGGGGACGACCGACGAGGCCCGGGTCCGCGCCTGGGTCATCGATCACGACGACGACCCGGCCATCCCGGCGACGGTCCTGTTCAGCCCGCTGGCGAACCAGCCCGTGCCGACGGCAAAGGAGTCGTGGGGGGACGTGAAGGCGATGTTCCGCTGATCATAACGGCGGCCCGGGTGACGAATCCTGTCATAAATATAACAATTGCTCAACGAGATGGCATCTGTCACGATTTAAACAGCGCTCGATGACTGCCGCCCTGTTCCCGAGGGCCCCGCTCCCCTGAATGCCTGCTACCCGAGGAGTCGCTGCGATGCGAGCTCGCCACCTTTCGCCCCTGTCTGTAATCCTATTGATGTTGTGTGCTTTGCCGTCCATGTCCGGCCCGGGCGGTACGCCGGGCGCTTCCGACCCGGCCCGTGAAAGCACCTTCATCAAGAGCCCCGACAAGGCCGTTCGCGTGCTCGTCATCGAGTCGCTGAGCGGCAGGACTTCCGTCGGCGCGGCGCTCGATGCGTTAGGAACCGCGTACGACACGTACCTCGGTGATGCCTGGTCGACGCTCAACCTGTCGACCTACAACCAGATCTTCCTGGCACTGGAGGGCGGCAGTCCGCAGGACGCCGACGTCCTGGCCATGCGCAATTTCGCGGCCGCGGGCGGAGCGGTCCATCTTCTGGGCGGCACCAGCATCTCTTCGTTCACGACGGCTTTGAACGCATATCTCATCGGCATCGACCTGGCGGCCACGAGCTGGACGGTCAACCCCGGCAGTCCGGAAGTGCTGACCGTCGACCCGCTCAGCTACCTGGCGCGGGGCCTGACCTCTCCCTTCGACCGCGTCGGGCAGGCCTACTACAATCTCCGGATCACCGACCCGGCAGCGCACGTGGTTGCCACCAACAGTGACGGGCGTACGGTGCTGGCGACGAAGAAGATCGGCGCCGGCCGGTTCGACATCGATATCTACAGCCCAAACCCCAGCTATAACTCGGACCCGAACGACCGCGCCCAGCTCTTCCGCGTGGTCGCCAACATGCTGGGCGGCCCGGCGACGCTGCCGCCCGCCCTCGTCCTGGGGAATGGCACCACAGCCGTCACGGATGCGCTGACCAGCCTCGGAGTCGCGTGGGACCTGGCGGGGGATGCGAACTGGGCCGCGATGGATCTCTCTCCCTATCGGGATGTCTTCGTGGGCAACAACGGCACCACGACCTCCCAGGCCAACCTGCAGGCGCTGGCGAACTATGCGGCGGCAGGCGGCACGCTGACCTACTTCGGTGGTTGCGGCAATGCGGCCTTCACGAACGCCTTCAACGCCACCCTCATGCTTGTGGACACCGCCAACTGGACGTGGACCATGGCGGCGGGTGCGCCGCACGTCACGAACCTGCAGCCCGGCAGCCGGCTCGGGTTCCGGCTGCCCGCGACGTACAACTTCAACGAGAGCGGCCTGACCTTCTACCAGTTGAGGGTGACCGACCCCGTTGCCACGGTCGTGGCGCGCAACGCGGTCGGAATCCCCGTGCTGGCCACCCGGGAGCGCGGCGCCGGCACGATCACCTACGCCGCGGGCCCGCTGAATTTCTACTACTATCCACATGATCTCGCCTGGCTCCGCCAGCTCGTGGCGAACATGGTCAACATGGACGCCCCGGCCATCACGTCGATCGCCGATATCCCGAATGACCAGGGCGGCGCCGTGCGCCTGAAGTGGCGCAGTGTCTGGCAGGACGCGGCGATGAGCCCGACCCCGATCGCCAGCTACTCGGTCTGGCGGCGGGCCGGTGTCGGCACGTCCAAGGGGCTGCCGGGCGGCACGTGGGACTTCGTGGCTTCGGTGCCGGCGCAGCGGCTTGCCAGCTACCAGGCTGTCGTGCCCACCATGGCCGACTCGACCGCAGCGGGCGTGCGCCGCTCGGTGTTCGCTGTCTCTGCGGTCGCGACCAGTGGTTCGACGTTCTTCTATTCGCTGGCCGACAGCGGGTGCTCGGTGGACAACCTGGCTCCCAACGTGCCGGCGGCTTTCGCGCGGCTGAATGTCTCGACGCTCGGCTGGGGCGATCCCGTGGACGCCGACTTCCGCTACTTCACGGTGTACGGCTCGAACAGCGGCGTGTTCGACGGCACGGCGGTGGTGGTCGGCCACTCGATCAGCCGCACGCAGAACGTGTCGGGCCTGGGCTGGCACTGGTACTACCTGACGGCGACCGACTACGCAGGGAACGAAAGCGGTGCCGCTTCGCTGAACGGATTGTCGGCGGTGCCCGGCGCGCTGCCGTCGGCATTCGCGCTGCACGGCGCGACGCCGAACCCGTTCAACCCGCGGACCGAGCTGCGGTTCGACCTGCCGGTCCCGTCGCGCGTGACGCTGTCCGTCTACGACGTGTCGGGCCGCCTGGTGCGGACGCTGGTGGCGGACGAGCAACTGGAAGCGGGTTCGCAGGCGCGGGCGTGGGACGGGCGCGACGACGCGGGCCGTTCGCTGCCGGCCGGCGCGTACCTGTACCGGTTGCGGGCCGGTGAGTTCACGCAGACGCGGACGATGATGCTGGTGAAGTGAGAGTTCACTCGCGATGAGGACGAGGGCCGGCGGTGTGCTACTGCCGGCCCTTTTGTCTTGCCGCACGCGAGGCGACTTGCGCCCGACACTCCTCGTCGAGAGCGTCGAAGAGCGAGAAGTCCCCCTTCAGGATGTCCGGCGCGTGTGCCTGCAGATCGCTTGCGAGCTGTTCCAGTTCCTCGCTCCAGGTGCGCGGGCGCCTGCGCGCTTTCGCAGCGGCGCGTATTCCGGCCAATGACCCGTGCTCGCGGAAGTGCCTGATCGTGAAGAGACCATATCCCTGAACACCGGGTCGCGGCTCGCGACAGGCGACGTCGACCTCGGCTCCTTCGCGCTGGTCCACGCTCACGCGCACCTGGGACGTGTCGGTGACCCACGTGACGGTCGTGTACATCGAACGGTCGACGACTTCTCCACGCCGGAATCCGTACTGCTCCTCGAGAAACGAGAAGGCGCCGGTGATCAAATCGGCGAGGGTCGGTCGGCGGTCCAGGGGCGCGTCCCGCAGCCACGCGAAGAACCTGGTCGCCCACCCCGGACGATCGCCCGGGCGGGATCCTGATTCGTCGTTCCCGTTGGTTGCCATTGATCCGGCCTCCTGCATCGCGCGCCCACGTTCCTGTTCGACACTATCGATCGGTGGTTGCCTCGTCAATCGTCCGGGGCCCCGCTCACCACTGTCGGCCGGGGCCGCGTCCGACCAATGCCTGTTAAGCTACTGATGCAGTGGGAAATGCTTGAGCCGAAGTGACGGGATGCGTTACAATTTCTGCGTCTGGTCAGGACGCCTATCCAGGGGGAAGCCATCATGCAACAACGATTCGGCAACCGGGCAGTCGCCATGCACTTGAGCAAATCGCCCATCGCGCTGTTCCTGCTGCCGGCGTACCTGGTCCTGGCTTCCGCCGCCGCCGCTTCGGTCCTCTCGACGTTCGATGCCGCGGCGACCGCCGCGTTCCAGTCGGGCCGCACCGTCCTGAACTTCGACGAACTCGTGGTGCCGCCCGGCCCCTGCTACGTCCCGCTCGATCGCAACCAGTACGCGGCCCAGGGCATCCTCATTTCCGCCATGGCCGACGGGACGGTCCAGACCCATCTGGCGCAGATACCGGGCTGCGGCCACTTCGGGCCCACCCAGTCGCCACCGAACATCATCGGTGGAGGGACCGGGCCCAACACCAGCGGCTGGCGCTCAGCCCTGTGCACGATCCCGGGACATCCCCGCTGCTCGAGGGCGCCATCGTCGAGCCCAATCCGTTCGATGCACAGACGTCGGTCCGCTGGAGCCTGCCCGCTCCTGCGCATGTGCGCGTCGGCGTCTTCGA
>CAIOLW010000118.1 GCA_903859215.1 uncultured bacterium
CCCACAGCCACCAGAACGCTCGGCCAGTGCGTGTGGTGGATCTGCAGGAGCAGCATGCGCACCGTCAGGCCGGCCTCGGGCGTGCTGGGGATGTCCAGGCGCAACACGTGGCGCATCTCGTTCAGGCCGATGAGCACACCCGCGCCGGCGGCGAACCCGACGATGACGCTGTCGGCCACGAAGTGCACCAGCACACCCAGGCGCGCCAGGCCCAGGGTCAGGCGCAGCACGCCGACCATCACCGCCAGGTAGCCGGCGGCCTGGATGTACTCGTTGGTGCCGGGGGTGGCCGCGGTCAGCAGCGTCGCGAAGATGAGCATGCTGCTGGTGTTCGTCGGGCCGGTCTGCAGCAGGCGCGAACTGCCCCACAGCGCGCCGACGATGGCCGCCACGACGCCGGTGTAGAGGCCCATCTGCGGCGGCAACTCGGCCAGGGTCGCGAACGCGATCGCCTGCGGCAGCAGCACGACGGCGATCGTCAGGCCGGCCAGCAGGTCGGGCCGCAGGTTCACGGCGCGGTCGTACCCGCGGAAGATGGCTGCCGGCCGGGCAAAGAACACCGACTCGGCGGCGAACCAGCGCCGCACGGGCTGAAGGCGGTCTGCCAGGCGTGCGTTCAACGCGGGCGGTGCTCCGTGGCCATGAACCGGCGCGTGCCGGTCTCGTAGCGAAGGACCAGTGATTGCGTCTCGGCCGTGTCGCCCAGGTAGCGCACGCCGCTCAGCAGCGCGCTCTCGGTGACGCCCGTGGCCGAGAAGAAGACCTCGTCGCCGCGGATCAGGTCGTCGGTCGTCAGCACCTTCGCCAGGTCCATGCCGGCGTCCAGGCAGGCGCGGCGCTCATCTTCATCCATCGGCTCGACGCGGCCGAGCATCGCGCCGCCCAGCGACTTCACGGCGCAGGCCGCGAGCAGGCCCTCGGCCGCGCCGCCGACGCCGATCATCATGTCGATGTTCGCGCGCGCATCGGCCGCCAGCAGCGAGCCGCCCACATCGCCGCCCCCGCGCAGCACGACGCGCGCGCCGGCCTTGCGCAGGTCGATGATGAGCTGGTCGTGGCGCGGGCGGTTGACGACGAACACGGCCAGGTCGCGGATGTCCTTGCCCTTGGCGCGCGCGACCGCGGCCAGCGTCCAGCCGACGGGCGCATCCAGCGCCTCGGGCCCGAGCGTGCCGGCCACGGTGCGGTCGACGACCAGCTTGTACATGTAGACGGCCGGGCCCGGGCGCCACATCGCCCCGCGCGGGGCCAGCGCCGCGGCGGCCAGCGCGCCGGGCTTGCCCTTGGCCACGAGCGTGGCGCCGTCGATGGCGTTGACCTCCACGTCCAGCTCGGGCCCGTCGCCGGTGCCCACGTCCTGGCCGCTGTCGAGCGGCGAGCCGGCGTGCAACCGGCCTTCCTCGCCGCTGACGATGCGCCCGCGCATGGGCAGCAGGTTCAGCGCGTGCGCCATCGACTGCTGGGCGGCATCGTCGGCGGCGTCGCGGTCGCCGCGGCCCATCCAGCGGCCGGCGGCCAGGGCTGCGGCCTCGGTCACGCGGACTAGGCCGAGCCCGGGGTGGTGCGGCGGCTCGCGGTCGCCGAACTGGAAGTCGTGGTGGTTCTGGGTCATGGCGGTGTGCTCCCTGGCCGGAGGTTCGCCGCCCATGATACGTCCGGGCGGCCGCAAACGGCAGGGGAAACATCGGGTGCGTCCAGGTCCGAAAACGGCGAGTCGCACCGGCGGCGGCGGTGTATCATAGACGCATGGAACTCGACGACGACATCTGCTACCGCGCCGTGACCAGCCGCGACGCCCGTTTCGACGGCCGCTTCTTCACCGCCGTGCGCACGACGGGCATCTACTGCCGCCCCGTGTGCCCGGCCGTGACCCCGCGCCGGAAGAACGTGGCGTTCTACGCCTGCGCCGCCGCCGCCGAACAGGCCGGCTATCGCCCGTGCAAGCGCTGCCGGCCCGAGGCCTCGCCCGGCACGCCCGCCTGGCTGGGCACCTCGGCCACCGTCTCACGCGCAGTGCGCTGCATCGCCGAGGGCGCGCTGGACGACGGCTCGGTCGACGACCTGGCCGCCCGCCTGGGCCTCGGTCCCCGCCAGTTGACGCGGCTGTGCGAACGTCACCTCGGGACGACGCCCGTGCGCCTGGCCCAGACCCGCCGCGTGCACTTCGCGCGCGGCCTGGTCGAGCATTCGTCGCTGTCGATGACGCAGGTCGCGCTGGCCGCCGGGTTCGGCTCGCTGCGGCGGTTCAATACGCTGATGAAGGCGACCTATGGCTGCGCGCCGCGGGAGTTGCGCCGGCGCAACCCGCCCGTGCCCGGGGCCACCACCGACACGCCACTCGCCACGCTCGCGTGCCGCCTCCCGTACCGCCCGCCCTACGACTGGCCGCAACTGGCGCGCTTCCTGCGGGGCCGCGCCATCCCCGGTGTCGAGGTTGCTGATGATGGAAGATACGCGCGCACGCTGGCGCTGCCTGGCGGCCGCGCCGGCTTCCTGCAGGTGACGCCCGGCGCCGGCGACTGGCTGGACCTGGAACTGGATTTGCCCGACCTGACGGGCGCCATCGCGCTGGTAGCGCGCGTGCGGCGGATGTTCGACTGCGGCGCCGATCCCGCCGCCATCGCCGAACACCTGTCGCGCGACGCGGCGCTCAGGCCGCTGCTCAGGCGCCGCCCCGGCCTGCGCCTGCCGTCGGCGTTCGACCCGTTCGAGCTGGGCGTGCGCGCCATCGTCGGGCAGCAGGTCACCGTGAAGGCGGCCACGACCGTGACCGGGCGCGTGGCGGCGCGCTGCGGTCGGGCGCTTGAACAGCCGCGCGGCGCGCTCACGCACCTGTTCCCGACGCCGGCCGCGCTGGCAGCGGCCGACCTGGGCGGCCTCGGCCTGACGACGACGCGCGCGCAGACCTTGCGCACGTTCGCGCAGGCGGTCGCCGACGGCACGCTGCAACTGGACACGCCGCTGGGCCCCGACGAGTTCGCCGCGCGCATGACGGCGCTGCCGGGCATCGGCCCGTGGACGGCCGGGTACGTCGCGCTGCGCGCGTTCGGCGAGCCCGACGCGTTCCCGCTGGGCGACCTCGGCCTGAAGCATGCGCTGCCTGGCGTCGACCTGGCGCAGAGCAGCGAGGCGTGGAGCCCGTGGCGCGGCTACGCGGCGCTGCACCTGTGGGCGGGGCTGGAAGACTGAATCACGCGCAACCCGAGGAAGGACCGCGATGGCGATCGTCTACGTCACCGAATACAAGTCGCCGATCGGCAAGCTGGTGCTCGAGAGCGACGGCAGGGCGCTGCTGCGCCTGCGTTTGCCGGGCGAGAAAGAGCCCGTCGCCACAGCCGTCGGCCCGGACGACCAGGTCGTGCGCGACCGGCAGCCGTTCGCCGCCGTCATCACCCAGTTGGACGAGTACTTCGCCGGCACGCGGAAGAAGTTCGACGTGCCGCTGGCCCCGCGCGGCACGCCGTTCCAGCTGAAGGTGTGGCAGCAGCTGCGGAAGATCCCCTACGGGCGGACGATCACGTACGCGACGCTGGCGCACCGCGCCGGCAACGACAGCGCCTGCCGCGCGGTCGGCGCGGCGAACGGGCGCAACCCGCTGCCGATCATCGTGCCGTGCCACCGGGTCATCGGCTCGGACGGTTCGTTGACGGGGTTCGGCGGTGGGGTCGAGGCGAAGCAGCGGCTGCTCACGCTCGAGGGCGCACTCTAGGCGGTGCGCCGGCTACGCCCCCGGCGCCGCCTCGCCGGGCGCGTGTTCGGTCGCGGCCGTCGTCACGCCGTACTGCGCCGACCAGTCGGCCGTGTGCACGCGGTACCAGAAGCCGGCCGGCACGCGCAGCACCTGGCCGGGGATCATCGTGGCGATCTCCTCGCCGCCGGGGCCCAGCAGCGTCACTTCGGCGCGGCCCGAGAGCTGGTGCAGCAGCGCGTCGCCGCCCACGTGGCGCGTCCACGGGCCGCTGCCCTTGAAGTGGCCGATCCAGAGCTGGCCGGCATTGAAGGGCGACGGCACCCAGTACTGGGCGCTGCCGTCGTCGCTGGTCCACTGCGGCGGGCTCTTGAGGGTCTCGACCAGGTCGATCGGGCGCACGTCGGGTCCTCCGGTTGCAAGATCGCGTCGTCAGCCACGCGCAGGGAACCGCTCGGGGTGGTTCGTGATCACCGCGTCGACGCCCAGGGCCAGGAAGCGGCGCATGTCGGCGGGCTCGTCGACGGTCCAGACATGCACGGCCTTGTCGGCGGCGGTCGCGAATTCGCAGAAGGCGGCGTCGACCAGCGAGCGCTCGGCGCTCAGCACGTCGACCTTCGCGCTGAAGGCCCAGCCCGGCAGCCCGCCCTTGCCGAAGATGTAGCCGGCCACCTGTTGCGGCGCGCGCGCCTTCAGCTCGTCGACCAGGTCGGCGTCGAAGCTGGTCACGATGCAGTGCTGCGTGAAATCGTGCAGCGCCAGCTGGCGCAGCAGCTCGTCGAGCATCGCCTCGGGGCGGTCGTCGGGTTTCAGTTCGATGTTCAGCCGCGCGCGGCCGCGCACGGCGTCCATCACGTCAACCAGCTCGGGCACGTGCTCGCCGGCCCATTCGGGCCCGAACCACGAGCCGGCGTCGAGCCCGCCCAGTTCGGCCATCGTCCGTTCGGCGACGGGGCCCCGGCCGTTGGTGGTGCGTTCGAGGGTGGCGTCGTGGATGACGGCCAGGCGGCCGTCGGCAGTCAGGCGCACGTCGATCTCGACCATGTCCGCGCCCAGCGCCAGCGCGCGTTCGATCGCACCGAGCGTGTTCTCGGGCGCCTGTCCCGAGGCGCCGCGATGCGCGCAGTTGTTGGTCCGGCCGTCCGGCGCTATCATGAAGCCCGCTTCCGTGCAGATGCATCCAGACGCCGACCAGGCGGGGACCAATGGCCGACTCGACACCGGCAAAACACAACGCAATACACAACGCAAGATACACCGACCGCCCGTTGCCGGACTACCGCCATGTTCCCGGGCGCACCCCCCACCCCACCCGGCATCCCGAGGGCCATTCCTTCGGGCATCCCGAGGCCTCCGTGCGCGACCTCAACAGCGCCCCCTGGTGGCGCTGCGACGAATACCTCTACGGGATAGACCTGTTCAATCTGGGCTACTGGTGGGAATGCCACGAGGCGCTCGAAACCCTCTGGCTGGCCGCCGGCCTGGGCACGCCGGCCGGACACGCCCTGCAGGCCGTCATCCAGTGCGCGGCCGCCCACCTGAAGGTGATCAGCGGCCAAACGGCTGGCGCCAAACGACTTGTCGAACACGCAGGCGCCCATGCCGCGTGGGCCGGCGGCCCGCTGCTGGGGCTCGACCTGGCGGGACTGGTCGCAACAACTGCGGCGCATGTCGCCGAAGGTGGCCCGGCGGCCCGCGCGAGCCTCGCCCTCCCGGCCCCGGATGGCGGCGACAGCGGACAGGAATTGTAGTATTGTCTTGTATCACCCCGGTCGAAGCCGGGGGTTCCAGCCATCCGCCCCGGAGAGTTGCCGCCGCCATGCGGGCACGCCTGCCATCACTGCTGGTCATCGCCGCGCTGGCGGCTGCGCTCCTGGCTGAGCCCGAGGTCGCGCGCGCAAGCAGCTACGTGGGCGACACCATGGCCGACTTCACGCTCCTGGACACGACCGGCGCGCCGGTCTCGCTGTACCAGTTCGCGGGCGATGTCATCGTCGTCAACTTCTTCGCCACCTGGTGCCCGGGCTGCAACGACGAGGCGCAGAGCCTCGAGCACGAGATCTGGCAGACGTACCGCCCGTACGGCGTGACGGTGCTCGCGATCGACCTGCAGGAGCAGCTGGCGGTCGTCATCCCCTGGCTCTCGAGCCAGGCGCTGACCTACCGGGTGGTGATGGCCCCGAACTGGGACGTGTTCACGCGCTTCCCCTACGCCGGCGGCCTGCCCTACAACGCGATCCTCGACCGGGACATGGTGCTGCGCTACGGCCACGTCGGCTACGAGCGCGATGTGATGCTGCAGTTGCTCGACGACCTGACCGACCATTCGGCCGTCCCCGCCCGGGCGACGAGCTGGGGCACCGTGCAGGCGCTCTTCCGCTAACGCGCCCCCGCCTCCAGTGCGCACGTGACTATCGGCGCGATTGTGCTAGATTTCCCGCGGCCGCCACGCCATCGCGCCGGCGGCCGTCGTCCCCGCCGCACCCACCGGGAGTCCCATGACCCGCCACGCCAGGCCCCCGCGCACCATCGCCGCCCTTGCCGTCATCGCGACGCTGGCCGCACTGGCGCTCGCCGCCTGCGGCGGCCGCGCGAACTCGACGGGCGCCTCAAGGGCGCGGCTCGACGCGCGCGTGGTGCTGCCGGCCGACACGTTCTTCGGCAAGGGGCCCGTCGGCGCCGGCATGGACACGGTCATCAACGGCCGGCGGCTGCCGCTCGAGGCGTCGCCGGTGCAGGGCTTCAGCTCGCTGCTGGTCGACGGCGACGACCTGATCGCCCTGCAGGACAACGGCCTGGGCACGCTGGACAACAGCCACGACAGCCCGCTGCGCTGGTACCGCCTGCGCCCCGACTGGAGCGCCGGCACCGTCACGCTGAAGGCCACCGTCGCGATGACCGACCCGGGGCGCCTGCTGCCGTTCCCGCTGGCCGGCACCGACGAGATGCGCCGCGCGCGCCGGCTGTCGGGCGCCGACCTCGATCCCGAGTCGATGGTGGCGATGGGCGACGGCACGTACTGGATCGGCGAGGAGTTCGGCCCTTCGCTCATCCATGTCGACCGGCAGGGCGTGCTGCTCGAGAAGCCGGTGCTGGTGCCGATGCCCGCGATGCTGCGCGCCTTCGCCCGCGGTTCGCCGTTCCTGCGCACCCCCGACCACCCGGACCTGCGCGGCTACAGCACGGACGCCACGCGCCGCGACCTGGCCAACCTGCCGCGCAGCGGCGGCATCGAGGGGCTGGCCCGCTCCGCCGACGGCAGCCACCTCTACGCGTCGATCGAGAAGGGGCTGGTCGAGGACATCGACAGCAGCCGCCGGCTGATCCTCGAGTTCGATCCCGCGCGCCGCAACTTCACCGGCCGCTTCTGGAGCTACCACGCGACGACGCCGAACGTGTCGATCTCCTCGCTGGACGGCGACGGAGGCGACGGCCTGCTCGTGCTCGAGCGCGACACCGGCGAGGGCCGCGCCGCCGCGGTGAAGCGCGTGTACCGCGTGGTGCCCGACCAGGTCGACGCGCACGGCTACCTGGTCAAGGTGCTGGTCTGCGACCTGCTGAACATCGACGACGACCGCGGCCTGACGCAGCGCGAACGCGGCGCCATCGGGCTGGGCCGCCGCTTCTCGCTGCCGTTCGTCACGCCCGAGTGCCTGGTCGTGCTGGACGCCTCGACGATCGTCGTCGCCAACGACAACAACTACCCGTTCAGCTCCGGCCGGCGCCCCGGCAGTCCCGACGACAACGAGGTCGTCCGCCTGCGGCTGAAGACGCCCCTGTATGCGGCGGGGGCGGCCGCTCTCGCAACCGCCCCCGCCATCTCATCGCAGGAAAGCCGCGCCCGCTAGCGCGGCGCGCTCACGATTTCACTCACATCCGGGTCCGAATCACTCGGCTTGGTGATCGTCTCGGTCCTGGTGAGCGTCAACGGCATCTCGTTGCCCAGCATGCGCACGCTCCAGCCTGACATCGTGTTGCCGCTCACCGAGCCCATCACGGCGACGGTGCGCCCCTCCTGCAGGATGGAGTTCTCGCCGTCCGGCCCGATAACGACGGACTCTGCGCTCAACTGCAGTCGATAGTCACCGAACCACCAGTCGCTGAGGCCTTCGCGGCGCAGCGTGCCCGTCTGGAACTGCATCGTGGGCTGGCCGTCGAAGCGGTGCGGCTGCCGGAACTCCTCCGGCATCTCGACCCGCTTGGGATTGGCGGATTTCTCCTTCAGTCGCCACCCGGCCTCGGCTGCGGGCGCCAGGACGGCACCCGCAAGCAGGCCGATGGAAAGTACAAGCGCCGTAGTGCGGTTCATCGCGGCTCCTCCTCGGGTTCCCTATTGCGCGGCAGGCACGGCCTGCACCTGATTGAAGTTCTCCTGCCACGAGCGCACGTTCATGCGCTGGAACAGCGAGGCGATCGGGGTGATCTTGATGCTCGCATCGCTCGACTGCACGACGGCCGTGCCGTTCGCCAGGTCGATGACCGGGTACGAGGCGATGCCCTCGCCCAGCGTCGTGACGCGATCCGCCGGTGTTCCCTGCTGGTTCGTCTTGCCGCCGTCCCCGTAGTTCATCTGGTACAGGTACGACGTGCCGCCGGCCACACAGGCGTCCAGGTCGGGGGCGAAGGACGTGAAGATGACCGTCTCGGCCACGACGGCCGCCGCCTCCGTCACGCGCTCGCCGGTCTTCTGGGCCAGGTTCACGTACCAACCGGGCGCCGCGCCCAGGGCCCCGGGGTTCGAAGTCTGGTTCTTCAGCGACCCGATCGACGTGGTGGCCCCGTCATGCTTGTCGATCACGCAGATGAAGTTCTGCGCGGCGGTCGTCATCATGTCGGCCTCTTCGAGGTAGGCGCCCGTCCCGAAGTACACGAAGATCTTGTTGTCCGGCCCGAAGGAGACCGTCGGGCTCGCCGAGATCTCCACCGTGCCGCTGTACAGCTTGGTCATCGTCCAACTGGACGCATTGGAAGTGCCCCGCGTGTCGAAGCGGTAGATCGAGCCAAGGAGGTCGGCGACGTAGACCAGGTCGACGTTGCCGTCCAGGTCGCGGTCCACGGTGATCGGGCGCGAGGCCTTGTTGCGCACGGCCGTCGCCAGCACGCTCATCCGCTTGGAGCCCAGCAGCGTGCCGTCTGACAGCCGGTAGCTGTAGACCCACGCTTCCTTGTTCGTCTTGTCCAGGCCGCTGCCCACCAGCGCCACGGCCTCGCCGCCGACCGTGGCGATCTCGACATCGGACGTGAACTTCATGCCGGTCGGCAGGGTGTTCTGCCACAACAGTTGCGGGCTGACGGGATCGGTGATGTCCATCGCGAACACCGCGGCGCCGCCTTCACGGCCGCCCGTGGCCAGGACGGTGCGCCACGCCCCGTTGATCTGGACGTCCTTGACGGTCACCGTCTGGTCGACGGAGTACTTGTGACAGTAGAGCGTATCCGCCATCACCTTGAAGGCCGGCAGCGCGAACTGCGGCACGAAGGCCCAGGCTTCCTCGCCGGAGTTCGCGTCGAAGGCATGGAGCATGCCGTCATTGGCGCCGACGTAGACCATCTTGCGCCGATCATGCTGGTTCTGGTAGAACGTCTGGTAGCTCGCCGAGACCAGGAAGCTGGACGGCGGCCCGACCACGACAGGCGTCGAATGCACGATCGGGCCCAGGATCCAGCTGTGCCGGTTGCGCATGCCCGTCACGTTGTTGCCGCGTCCCCAGTTGATCAGGTTGGTGGCTTCCGCGTCGGTTGTCGCGCTCATCGCCGTGCGCAGCGTCGCGGCGTTCCCCGTCGTGAAGTCGTACTTGGTCTTGCCCAGGGCCGTGAAGATGGTGCGCGAGTCGCTCGTGCGTTGCTGGAGCAGCTCACCGGCCTCCCACAGCGCGGCGTCCCCTGCGGCATACGGCAGGCTGTAGCACTCCATGAACCCGTCCCAGTCCACGGGCATGAACTTGCCGCGGTACAGCCGGTCATCGGACCCCTGTTCGGTCGAGACGACGGCCACCGCCGAACCGGCCGAGATGCGCCGCAGGATGTCCTGCACCGCGAACTCCAGGCTCTGCTTCATGCCGGCCGCGTTCGTGGCCTTGTAGAACAGGCCGTTGCCGTTGTGGGCCGCCTCCTGCAGGATCGGCAGGTTGAGGTCGTAACCGACGACATAGGTGGAGACGGTCTGGTCGCCCGCGAGGTCCGGGCGCAGGTCGTGGTGGGCAAGGTAGTAGATCACGTCGTCGAAGTAGTCGCTGCAGTTGTCGGTGTTCGGCAGGTCCGAGCCCACGCTCGTGCAGTTGCCGGGGTCCTTGCCGTCGCCGTCGGCATCGCGAAGGTAGGCGCTCACGCCGAGGTCCTGGGTGGGCTCGCCGTCCGTCACGACAATCATGAAGTTGTACTGGCACGCAACCGTGATCGGGGCCGTGGCGCCGGTCGTGGTGAAATAGTTGAGGATCGTCTCGGACGCCTCGCCGAGGGGCGTCCAGGTGTTGGCCGCGATGCCGGTGACCTGGGTGACCAGCGTCGAATGGGTGGACCCGCACTTGCCGAGGATATTGCCGCCGTTGTCGGTATTGAACACGGTCAGGCCGAAATCCAACCGGGCGGACCGCGTGATGAGGTCCGAAAGGACCGACTTCAGCACCTGGATCTTGGTCTGTTGCGGGATCGCTGCGCGCTGCGCCGCCGTCGCGTGAAAGAAGATCCAGTTCAGGTAATTGCCGGAGTATCGCCCGCTCTCGCCCTTGTCCGAAACCACGAGGGTCGCCGACGGGGTCGTCGGCCAGGTCGACTTGAAGCTCTTGGGCGTGTACGCCTTCGTCGTGGAGATCGCGTATTCCGAGGTTCTCGTGAAGTTCCCCGAATAGGCCACGGTCTTGTCGTAGGCGTCGTGCAGGATGGGCTCGTTCATGGATCCTGAATTGTCCGCCAGGATCATCACATTGGCACCGACGAGACCCTGCTGGACGAACAGCGGGATCTCGCACGTCTGGGCGAACGCCCGCGCGGACGGCAGCAGGCACACGGCTACCACCAGGGGCAGCCAGGCCGTCGCCATCATCCGACGGGTCGTGGAAATCTGTCTCATGATCGCCTCTTTCGCCGGCGAACCGGCCGTGTTCCGCTTCCCCCGAAACCCGGATCAATAGCCTTCCTTGAACAATCGGCTGACGACGACCGCCACGCCGCTGTTGCCCTGCCGGCCGGCCCGGCCGATGGCGGCGACGTTGTAGTCGTAGTCGAGATAGTCCACGCCCCAGCCCGGCTTGGGGCTCTTGCGCACGAAGTTCACGCCGTAGTTGTACTGCTGGGTGCCGGCGATGGTGGTGTTTGGCTGGGTGCGCACCGCCATCGTCGTGAAGTCGAGGATCTGGGGCGGCGCGTCCGACACACGAACGAAGTTGATGGCCGCCTCGCCGCCGGCGTCAGCGGAGAACACGGAGCTGAGGTGCGTCGCCTCGGCGGTGGTCGTCTTGCTCTCGGTGGACGACAGCCAGACGGCCGCCACCGCCAGCACGCTGAGAACCAGCACGACCAGCAGGGCGGTCACCATGGCGAAGCCTTCGCGGCCTTCGCGGCGATTCGACGGCATCCCGATCATCATGTGCCCTTCCCGCCTCATTCGTTGCGCACGGCGATGCGCGTGGTGTAGCTGACCGGCTCGTCCTTCGCGGTCTCGCCCTGCATCACCAGATCGACCGCGCGAATTCGCACGCGATCGGTCGCGCTCAGTGGCAAGGCCGCCAGCAAGGTGCCGGTATTGTCGTAGTACCGGAACGATAGATTCGTCAGGCCGCGCAGGATCACGGTTGCCGCGCCACCCACGGTCCGCGACAGTTCGCCGCGGCCGGCGTCGTAGGCGTAGGTGACATCCTCGTCCGGCGCCGTGTCCACGATGTCCGTGTCGGCGTTCAGGTCCATGCGGCAGCGCAACTGGCTGGCCGATGCCACCGGGAACGTCTCGAAATTGACGCCCCGAGGGTCACAGCCGGCCGAGCGCACCTCGCGCGTGACCAGCGACATCACCGCTCGCAGCCCCTGCTGGTACTGCGCCTTCTGGCGCATACTGGTGTAACTCCGGCGAGACTCGGCCAGGAAGCCGAACACGACGGCGGTGATGATCCCGAAGATCACGAGCGACACCATCAGCTCGACGAGCGTCATGCCCGCGCGCCGCGCGTCGGCCCCGTCCCCGGTTGTGCCTCTGGCCATGTCCATGTCGTCTCCCGCCTCCGCGCGCTCAGCGCATCGAAACCAGATCGCAGACCGTCAGCGACTCGATCGCGCTCCTATCGCGCCAGCTGGCCGTCACCGTCAGCCGGTCGAGCCCGAAGCTGACGTTCTGCACCTGCGACACCCAGGTCACATTGCCGACGGTGCCGTTGCCGGCGACGGCCCGGCCGAAGCCCATGCTCTTCATCCGCTCGAGTTGCATCTGCGCCACGGCGATCGCCTGCGTATGGCGATCGGCGTTGTTCACCTGGCGCCGCGCCTGGTGCTGGATCACGGCGATCGGCAGCACGCCGACGGCGAGGATCACCATCACCATCATGATCTCGACCAGCGTGAATCCCTTGCGGTCGGCCCGCGTGTGGGCGCGGCGCGCGACGCACCTCCGCAACTTCATTCGCAGCGTGTTCCACATGGCCTACTGCACCTCCACAAGGCCGGTCGGCAGCAGCGTGATCTGCTTGGTGCCGGCGTTGCCGTGCAGGCTGAAGACCGCCTGGTTGGCCATGCCCCACGGGAAGAAATCGGCTGTCTGGTTGCGGTCGAGGTTCAGGCCGTGACTGAATGTGCTTTCCCGGATCACGACGCCGGTCAGCGGGTTGGTCAGCCGGTAGCCCGCCGCGGTGACGGAAAAACGCAGGATCTGCGCGTTCGAAACCGACAGGGAACGTGCGTATTGCATATCGGCGACCATGCGGTCCGTCTGCGTCGCCAGCTCGGTCGAAGCCAGGTACCGGAAGAACGGGGGCGCCGCCATCGAGGCCATCACGCCGACGAGACAGAGCACCAGCATCGTCTCGACAAGCGTAAACCCGTGATTTGTCGCACGTTTCATCGCTGGACCTTCTCCCCGGGCGCGGCCGACACAAAGGCGACGGTGCCGCCATGGGTCGATGGCGGGGCCTTCCTGCTGCCGGTTATCGGCCGGAAAGCCCACGACCTCAGCGATTTCGTGCAAGGGGTATGCCCGGGCGGGGCCAATGTGGAGAAAACTAGTCGACGATGAGCTCGGCGCCCTCGCGCGACAGCAGGCGGTTCAGTTCGATCTCGCTCAGGCGGAGGGTGGCGCGGCACCATTCGCCGTCGAACTGCTGGTCCAGGACCGATTGGGTCCGGTGGAATGAACTGAGCGCCGCCAGCTTCGTCAGGGGCAGGCGCACGGTGCGGATCATCTCGCCGCCCAGCCGGCGGTCCAGGATGGCGTCGCGCACGGCCAGCCCGCCGGCCGGGTCCAGGCCCGAGACGAACAGGGCGTCCGGGTACGGGCGGCTGAAGCGGTTGGCGACCAGTTCGGCGTCGACCAGATCGACCTTGTTGAAGACCATCAGGGTCGGTTTTTCGAACGGCCGGGGGGCTTCCTTCGCGCGCACCTTCGGCGCCAGCTCGCGCAGCACCTTGTCCACCGAGTCGATCTGGTGCTGGGGATCCTCGGCGCTCGCGTCGACCACGTGCACCAGCAGGTCGGCCTCGCGCACCTCCTGCAGCGTGGCCTTGAAGCTCTCGACCAGGTGATGCGGCAGCTTGCGGATGAACCCGACCGTGTCGGTCAACAGGAACCGCCGCCGCTCGTCGATGTCCACGCGCCGGGTCGTCGCATCGAGCGTCGCGAACAGCTGGTCCTTCACGTACACGCCGGCCTGCGTGATGCCGTTCATCAGCGTCGATTTGCCGGCGTTCGTGTAGCCGACCAGCGCCGCCTTGAAGACCTCGTCGCGCCCGGCGGTCTGCGTGCGCCGCGTCGATTCGATGTCCTTCAGCTCTTCCCTGAGCACCGCGATGCGCCGGCCCAGCAGCCGGCGGTCGGTCTCCAGCTGCGTCTCGCCGGGGCCGCGCGTGCCGATGCCGCCGGCCTGCCGCTCCAGATGCGTCCACAGCCGCGTCAGGCGCGGCAGCAGGTAGTTCAGCTGGGCGAGTTCGACCTGCAGCCGCGACTGCCGCGAGCTGGCATGCTTGGCGAAGATGTCGAGGATGAGCTCGGTGCGGTCCAGCACGTTCACGTCGAGGAACTTCTCGAGGTTGCGCCCCTGCGCCGGCGAGAGGTCGTTGTCGAAGATGACCAGCGTCGTCTCGGTCGCCTCGACCAGCGCCTTCAGCTCGCCCAGCTTGCCCGAGCCCAGGAACGTGGCCGACTCCGGCTTGGGCCGCGTCTGCTCGATGCGCCCCACCACGTCGGCGCCGGCCGTGTCGGCCAGTTGCGCCAGCTCGGGCAGGTCGGCCAGGCCGCCCTTGCCGCCCAGCCAGGCGTCCGGCAGGTTGACGCCGACGACGATCGCCCGCTCGCGCGGCACGTCGGTGCTGTGTCCGGATTCCTCGTCGCGACGTGTCGCCATCTTC
>CAIOLW010000119.1 GCA_903859215.1 uncultured bacterium
GCGACGATGTCCATCTGGCCGGAGGTCATGAAGGCTCTCCAGACGCTCGCGTTCGAGGGCGCGGCTGCCGGGGGCGGTTCGTCCGACGGCGGGGAGCACTCCCAGTCGCTGAGCGCCGCCGACGGCCAGGGCCGCAGTCTCGTCGTCAATCCGATGGCGGGCCTGATCCAGGTCACGGCCGAATGGGACCGCGTGCAGAAGGTCGAGGACCTGCTGGCTCGCCTGAAGGAATCGCTGCAGCGGCAGGTGGCGATCCAGGTGCAGATCATGGAAGTGGTGCTGGATGCGAAGACGCAAACAGGCGTCAACTGGACCACCTACCTGGATGGCGATGCGCAGTTGGGGCAGAACACCCTCGGCACGCCGCCGCGCCTGGACGACAATTTCGTGCAGATGATCGTCGACACGAAGCACCTGAACGGCATCCTGCAGGCGCTGGCAACCAGCGGCGACCTGCACACGGTCAGCACGCCCCGGGTGACGACGCTCAACAACCAGAAGGCCATCGTGCGCGTCGTGCGCGAGGATGTGTACTTCCTGGCGACGGTCCAGCCGGCGGTCGTCAGCAACGGCGTGGCGACCGAGCCTGTCATCTCCTACACCCCGCAGACGATCCCGGTCGGCGTCGTGCTGGACGTGACGCCGCAGGTGGGCCACGACCGGATCGTGACCCTGAACGTGCACCCGACCATCTCCGATGTCGTCGCCGTGGCGACGAGCCCCAACCTGGACACCGCCCCTGTCCTGTCGGTGCGTGAACTGGACACCGTGGGCACCGTGGTGGACGGCGAGACGATGGTCATCGCCGGCCTGATCTCCGAACGGGAGCGCAACGTGCGCAGCGGCGTGCCCTTCCTGAAGGACGTGCCCGGGCTGGGGCTGCTGTTCGGGCATACGTCGCGGGAGAAGTACAACATCGAGCTGGTGGTGCTGCTGACGCCGACCATCATGGACGGCAAGGCGATGTCCGAGGCGGTGGCGGCGGCGCGGGCGGGCATCAACGGCCCTCAATAGCCGTCCTCTTCCAGGCAAAAAAGCGGTCGGCCGGAGCTACAGCCCCGGCCGACCATTTTGTTCAGCGCTTGTTTTCGGCGATGATCGCCTGGATCACAAGCCTAGCGAACAGTCACGACCGTGCCGATGTCGTCGCCGGTCACGTCCTCGGTCACGGCGTCGGAGTACGCCGTCTGCCACACGCCGTCCGGACCCGGGCTCAGGACGAACACCTTGTGGCGCACCGTCCCGCCATAGGTACCGCCCGGGCAGTAGCGCACGTTGGTCACGTAGGCGTGGCCCCAGGGGTCGTTGAACGAATAGGCGCTCACGTACGGCCCGCGCCAGGAGCCCTGTCCGGTCTTGGCCCAATCCTCGCCGGTCTGGTCGGCGCCGGCGCCGGTGCTCGACGTATCGTCGTCGGGGTTGTTGTAGTACAGGTAGTCGCCCAACATCTTCGCCGTGCCGAAATTGCCCCAGTTGCCGGCGCCGGCGCCGGCGCCGGTGCCGGTGCCGGTCGCGACGGTGGCGCTGCTGACGGCGCGGGTGACGCCGTTGCCGGTGGGGCCATTGGCGCTGGTGTACGGCCAGTTGCCGGTGTCCTTGTAGTAGCTCAGTACCGCAGTGGCGAGACTCTCGGTCTCGTTCTGGGCCCGCGTGAGCTTCGCGTCCTCCAGGTGCTTGAACACCATGGGGCTGATCGCGGCAGCGAAGACCGCCACGATCGCAACAGCGATCACGATCTCCATCAGGGTGAAGCCGTCGCGGTTGGCGCGATTACTATGTGCCATCGTTCGCTTTCCTTTCGCCGTGGGCCCGCTGCGGGCCGCCTGTTGAGCGGGCAGACTCACAGGTATAAGCCGGTGACAGTCGTCACCGGTTTATCGTCGGGAGCGAACCCGGCTTTAGGGAGAGTTGTGGGGAAATCGGCAGCCGCCCGGGCGGACGGCTGCCCCAGAGTCAGTCGATCCCGCGCGGGTTCGACAGGTAGACGGCGCCCTGGTCCTGCGGCATCAGGACCATGTCCTGCACCACCACGTGCGCCGGCCGCGTCGCGCAGTAGACGATCGCATCGGCGATGTCGGCCGGCTGCAGCGGCGGGAAATTGCGGTAGGTCGCCGCGGCGCGGTCGGTGTCGCCGCGGAAACGCACCTCGCTGAACTCCGTCTGCACCATCCCCGGGTCCACCGTCGAGCAGCGCACGCGCGTGCCCATCAGGTCCAGCCTGAGCCCGTGCGAGAGCGCCCGGACGGCGAACTTGGTGGCGCAATAGACGGCGCCGCCCTGGTAGATCTGGTGGCCGGCGATGCTGCCGACGTTGATGACGTGGCCGCGATCGCGGGCAACCATCCCCGGCAGCACCGCGCGGGTGAGCCAGAGCAGGCCCTTGACGTTGGTGTCGATCATCTCGTCCCAGTCGACATGGCTGCCGGCCTGCACCCGGTCCAGCCCGCGGCTGAGGCCGGCGTTGTTGACCAGCACGTCGATGTCGGCCCAGCCGGCCGGCAGGCCCGCGACCGCGGCGTTCACGGCCTCGCGGTCGCGGACATCCAGTTCCAGCAGCAGCGAGTCGGTGTCGTGCGCCTCGTGCAGTCGCGCGGCCAGGGCCTGCAGCCTGTCCTGCCGCCTGGCCGCCAGGACCAGGCGCGCGCCCTCGGCGGCGAACGCCTCGGCGCAGGCCTCGCCGATGCCGGCGCTGGCGCCGGTGATGAAGACGACCTTGTCGTTCAGCCTCATGTCGCCCTTACTTCGTCCAGCGCTTGAGCCAGTCCATGACCTCGTTGTGCCACTGGATCGAGTTCTGGGGCTTGAGCACCCAATGGTTCTCGTCCGGGAAGTAGAGCAGGCGGGCCGGCACGCCCTTGCGGCGCAGCGCCGTGAACGTGCTGAGTCCCTGCGTGTCGACGACGCGGTAGTCCTTGCCGCCGTGCACGACCAGCGTGGGCACTTCCCAGTTCTGCACGAAGTCGAGCGGCGTGTGCTTCGTGTAGCCGGCGGCGTTCTCCCAGGGCAGGCCGCCGTGCTCCCACTCGGGGAACCACAGCTCTTCGGTGTCGAAGTAGGCCATGCGCTCGTCCAGGTTGCCGTCGTGGCAGACGAAGGCCTTGAACTTCTTGTGGAAGGGCTGGCCGGCCATCCAGTTGATCATGTAGCCGCCGTAGCTGGCTCCCGCGGCGACCACGCGCCCGCCGTCCATCCACGTGTACTTCGCCAGCGCGGCGTCGAGGCCCTTCTCGAGGTCTTCCAGCGGGCGGTCGCCCCAGTGGTCGTTGATGGCGTCGGTGAAGGCCTGGCCGTAGCCGGTCGAACCGTGGAAGTCGACGGCCACCGTCGTGAAGCCGGCGCCCACGTAGGCCTGCGGGTTCCAGCGGTAGTGGAAGTCGTTGCCGAAGCTGCCCTGCGGCCCGCCGTGCACCAGGAAGGCCACCGGCCACTTGCGGCCGGCGGCCGCGGCCTCGGGTGTCCAGTCGTACGGCTTGACGATGTAGGCGAACACCGTCTCGCCGTTCCAGCCCTTGAACGTGAACTGCTCGGGCTCGCCCATCTTCGCTTCGGCCAGCTTGGCGCCGTTGAAGTTGGTGATGGGCTTGACGACCTTGCCGTCGAAGCCGGTCGTGTAGAGCTCGGTCGGCTGCTTCAGGTTCTGCGAGGCGACGAGCAGGCCCTTGGGCAAGAGGCACAGGTCGGTGACGTGGCCCTTGCCGATGACGCGCGTCACCTGGTTGGTCTTGCGGTCCAGGCGGAACACCGACCCCTGGCCCAGGCAGCCGGCGGTGAAGTAGACCGCGCGGCCGTCGGGCGCAAAGACCAGCTTGCCGGGGCTCAGGTCGAGCGGGCGGTCCAGTTCGGTGGTCGGGAACGTGATGTCCAGGCGCTGCACCTTGCCGTTCGGCCAGTCCATCATCGCGATGTGCAGGCGGTCGGCCTCGTAGCCGGGGCGGTCCATCGCCAGCCACCACAGCTGCTTGCCGTCGGGCGTGAACACCGGCTGGGTGTCGACGGCCTCGTTGGCCTCGGTCAGGCAGCGCAGCGCGCCCGAGCCGTCGGCAGGCGCGACGTAGAGGTCGGTGTCCGTCTTCCAGGCTTCCTCGCTGCCGGGCAGGATCTTCGCGGAGAAGACCACTTCACGGCCGTCGGGCGACACGGCGACTTCCTCGAGGCCGCCGAAAGGCAGCGTCGGGCAGTCGGCGTCCAGCTTCGGCATCAGGTCGACCGGCTGGGCGCCGGGCGCCTCGGCCAGCAGGAACAGGTGGTTGCGCTTGCCGTCCTCCCACGTGTCCCAGTGGCGGAAGATCAGGTTGTCGTAGGTCTTGCCCGTCGCCAGGTTCTTCTCGTCGGCCGCATCGCGCGCGACCGTGCCGTCGATGCCCAGGCCCGCGAACACTTCCATCGTCAGCAGGAACCCGTGGGCCTGCGGGGCCATCTCGAACCCGCCCACCGGCACGTCCAGCTTCGTGACCTGCACCGCCTCGCCGCCGGCGGGATCCAGCCGCCAGATCTGGGGCGAGCCGCTGCGCGTCGACAGGAAGTACAGCTGTCCGTTCGCACCCCAGCGGGCGTTCCAGTCTCCGGCATCATTTGTCGTCAACTGGCGCACGCGCGAACCGTCGGTCGCGGCGACCCAGATGTCGGTGCGGCCCTTGTTGGCGGCGACATCCGTCACGCGCAGCGTGAACGCGACCTGCGAGCCGTCGGGCGACACCTGCGCGTCGCTGACGCGATCCATCGCCAGCATGTCGTGGACCGAGAACGGATGCGGCTCCGCGAACGCGGAACCGGCGGCCGCGACAGCGACCAGGCAGAAGACGGCGACCAGCGCCGAGGGGAACCGGACCTTCAAGACGGGACCTCCGGAAAGCGTGCCGTGGGGGTCGGGGAGCCTACAGGGCGGCACTATAACACAGGGGGCGCGGCGGCCCAAACGGGATGGGAAGCAGGGCGGACAGGGACTCGGACGGAGACGGTTTCAGACGGCGACAGGATCAGACGGCGACCGGCTGCCAACGGGCGACAGCCGCGGCCAGTTCGGCGGCTTTCAGCGGCTTGGTCAGGTAGTCGTCCATGCCGCCCTGCAGGCACTTCTCGCGGTAGCCGTCCAGTGCATGGGCGGTCAGGGCGATGATGGGCGTGCGCCTGCGGCCGTCGGCGGCCTCGGCCGCGCGGATGGCGGCCGTGGCCTCGAAACCGTCCATCTCGGGCATCTGCACGTCCATCAGGACGATGTCGAAGTCGCCGCCCTGCCAGGCGTCGACGGCCAGGCGGCCGTTCCCGGCCCAGGTCACTTCGACGTCCAGCTTGGCCAAAAGACGCGTGGCCAGCTTGGCGTTGACCGGGTTGTCCTCGGCCAGCAGCACGCGCACGGCAGGCAGCTCGGCGCCATCAGCCGGCGCGGCGGTCGTCCGGGACGCGGCGGCGCGGGGGGCGGTGCCCTCGGCCAGCGGCAGCAACACGCAGAACGTGCTGCCCTGCCCCGGTGCGCTGACCAGGGAGATGCGGCCTCCCATCAGCCCGACCAGCCGGGAGGTGATGGCCAGACCCAGTCCGGTGCCGCCGAACTTGCGCGTGGTCGAGCCGTCGGCCTGGCGGAACGCCTCGAAGATCGTCGACTGGGCCTCGCGCGGGATGCCGATGCCGGTGTCGCTGACCCTGATCGAGAGGGTGGGCACATCGGCGCGCCGCTCCTCGAGCGCGATCGTCACGTCGACGCGGCCGTTCTCGGTGAACTTCAGCGCGTTGCCGACCAGATTGGTCAGGACTTGCCCGAGCCGGTGATCGTCGCCGCGCACCCAGGCCGGCACGTCGGCGCCGACCGTGGCCGTCAGCGTGTTGCCGCGCCTGGCGGCATCGACCTGCTGCGGCTTGACCACGCTGTCGACCAGCTCCGCCAGCGAGTAGGTGGTCGATTCCAGCTCCAGGCGCCCGGCTTCGATCTTCGAGAAGTCGAGGACCTCGTTGACGATGCGCAGCAGCATCTCGCCGCTGGTGTGCACGTCGGTCAGCAGCTCGCGCTGGTCGCCGGTCAGGTCCGACTCGAGCACGACGCCGGTCAGCCCGAGGATACCGTTCAGCGGCGTGCGGATCTCATGCGACATGTTCGTCAGGAACTCGCTCTTGGCGACGTTGGCGGCGAGCGCCTCCTGGTTGGCGGCGGCCAGTTCGACGGCGCGCTCCTCGAGCTCGGCGCCCTTGCGCATCCCCGACCACATCTCGGCGTGGAAGTAGCGCCCCAGGATCAGCATCTGCGCCCAGAACACAAGCAGGAGCACGGCCAGGCCGGCCTCGCGCCCGTGGCCGGAAATCGCCAGCGCGACTGCCGACGGCGCCAGCTGCACGGACACGAACCACCGCAGGATGACCATGCGCGGCGACAGGCTGCTGATGGCTCCGGCCGCGATGCCGGCCGTCGCCAGGAGGCAGACCAGGAACGACCAGCTGACACCCAGCTTCAGGCCGACCAACGGCAGCAGAAGGCCCCAGCAGGCCGCCGGGACGATCGTCACGAGCGCGAAGTGCTTTCGCCATCGCGAGGGGGCGGCGTCGTAGGTCCGGTCGAAGATGGCGCTCAGGCGCAGGCGCAGCGCGCCGGCCACGACGTAGACCAGGCCGACGGCTGCGGCGGTCCACGGGGCGATGTCCCTGATGTCGGTGATCATTGTCAGCAGGAAGATGACCGGGACGTAGACGAAGGCGACGCGGCGGGAACGCACGGCGAGTTCACGATCGGCCTGGCGATCGAGTAGTGGCAACCGGCGGGCGTGGTCAGCGCTCGCACCGGCCGCTGGGTTGTTGCTGTCCCGGGTCAACGTGGGCGATCCCTTCCGCGGTTAACCTCTTGCGGTACCGCGAAATGATCGGCCCCGACGGCTCTGGATTTAGCGCGTTTACCGTCACCGGTTGGATTGCGGCCGCCCCACGTGGTCGTACTCGGACCCCGTCATGCCCTGTCTAACCCGTTCCACCAGTTCACGTTGGTCGGTTTGTCCCCGCCATACGCCGGCCAGTTGGGCCACCTGAATGCCGCCGTAGAACAGCCCCGCGACCAGCACCGCGAACACCGCCGGCCTGACCTTCACCTTCCAGCGGGAGAGCAGGCCGGTCGGCTGCAACTGCAGCGCCTGGCTCTCCGGGCAGGCCACAACGCACTCCAGGCACCCGGTGCACTCGACCGAGTGGACCGTCGTCGTGAGGTCGACGTCCAGGAACGAGGGGCACACCGAGGCGCACTGCCGGCAGTTGGTGCAGGCCGACGTCGAGCGCACGATCTTCAGAGGCGAGGCCAGCGACACCAGCCCCAGCAGCGCGCCGTACGGGCACAGGTAACGGCACCAGAAGTACGGCACCGCGAACGACAGCACGGTCAGGATCCCCAGCACCCACACGGTGGCGGCCGACGCGTGCGTGAAGAAGTAGAGCATCTTGATGTCGGAAACGCGGTTGTAGGGCTGGTCCAGGAACTGCGCCACCTGCTCGCGCGTCATCACGAAGAAGATCGTGAACGCGAAGAACGCGAGCAGCAGGTACTTGATCGACTGCAGCGGCCAGTCCAGCCATTTGGGCAGCTTCACGCGCCGCTTGAAGACCTTGTGCGAGGCGCGCGCGAGGTACTCCGAGAACGTGCCGACGGGGCAAATCCACGAGCAGAACGCCTTCTTCAACAGCAGCGCCGTCAGCAGGATCAGGCAGAGGATCATCAGGCCGGCCGGGTGCACCATGTTGACGACGCCGGTCTCGACCCAGTGGCGCAGGCTGATCAGCGAGGCGATGGGCAGGAAGCCCTCGACGCCCGGCGAACGCGCGCCGTCGGTGACGCCCCGTTCGAGGCCGTGCACCCATCGCACGAAGCACAAACCGATGTAGATGATGATCGCCACGGTGCCGAACTGCACGGCCTGGCGGACCCTCAGCGGGCGGCGGGGCCGGGCATGGAGGACGTGGCGGGCGCGGCGGGTGCGCTCTTCGGGGGTCAACCCATGGGAGATGCGGCCGAACATCCTGTGTTGCCTCCGGTTGGGCGGGGCTCTGCCGGCTGGACGCAATATGGCGACGAGTCGGGCTTCAAGCCAGACGGATTTCGTCCGATCAGCACCGTGCTCCTTGCGTGCGCCCCGGGCGCCTCCCATTTTGGGCGCATGATGAATGGTGCCAAGGCAGGAACCACAAAGGCAAGCACAGCGGTGAATGTGCAGCTGTTCGAACGCTTCCTCAGGGATGTGTCCATGCGCGTGACCGAGCTGACCGACGATGATCGCCTCTGGGTGCAGGAGCGCACCGAGCTCCTGTTCGGCGGCGACTTTGTCGTGTCCCGGTCCGAGGTGCACGACCCGCACAAGCTTCCCGGCTTCATCGCCACAGAGGGCCGCGAGCGCGTGGGCCTGGCCACCTACTGCATCTACGGCGGCGAGTGCGAACTGGTGACCATCGACGCGCTGTGCCAGTACATGGGCGTCGGCACGATGCTGATCGAGCGCGTGGAAGAGGTCGCCCGCGAGGCCGGCTGCGCCAAGATCTGGACCATCGCCACCAACGACAACCTCGACGCCCAGCGCTTCTTCCAGAAGCGCGGCTACGTCATCTCGCAGGTGCGCCTGGGCGGCATGTCGAAGATCCGCCTGCTCAAGCCGAACGTGCCGCGGGTCGGCTACTACGGCATCCCGGTGCGCGACGAGATCGAGTTCGAGAAGCGGCTGGACGTGGCGCCGAAGGCCTGATTTTGCCCGGACATTGTCGTCCTGACGAATCGGCCGCCCCCCGGGGCGGCGTTTTTCATTTGCGCGAAACCCCGCTGATGCCGTTATGATGTCGGCCCCTGACCGCATATAACCCACGGGAGGACCGCGATGAACGCGCGCGACAAGTTGGCGGCCCTGCGCCGCGAGATGAAAACGCTGGGGATCAACGCCCTGTACGTGCCCAGCGCCGACCCCCACCAGAGCGAGTACCTGCCCGACGCCTGGAAGCACCGCGCCTGGCTCAGCGGCTTCACCGGCTCGATGGGCGAACTCGTCGTGGGCCCGCGCCGCGCC
>CAIOLW010000120.1 GCA_903859215.1 uncultured bacterium
CCACCCCGGCCCCGACGACCCCCACCTTCGACACCGCCTGGGGCGCCTACGGCACCGGCGCCGGCCAGTTCAACGGGCCGAACGGCGTGGCGGTCGACGGCGTCGGCAACGTCTACGTGGTCGACCAGAACAACCGGCGCGTGCAGGTCTTCGACGCCCTCGGCCGGTTCATCCGGCAGTGGGGATCGAGCGGGTCGGGCAACGGGATGTTCGTGACGCCGGTCGGTATCGCGCTCGACGCGAGCGGCAACGTGTATGTCGCGGACGCCGACAACAACCGCATCCAGAAGTTCACGAGCACGGGCACGTACCTGACCCAGTGGGGCACGCTCGGCTCGGGCCCGGGCCAGCTGCACTGGCCGCTGAACGTGGCCGTCAGCCCGGGCGGCATTGTCTACGTCGCGGATGCGTCCAACAACCGCATCCAGACCTTCACGACGAGCGGCGCGTGGCTCTCGACCTGGGGCAGCGGCGGCACCGGCGCCGGCCAGTTCAACACGCCGAACGGCTTGGCGCTCGACGCTGCCGGCAACGTGTACGTGACGGACTACGGCAACCACCGCATCCAGAAGTTCAGTGCCGCTGGGACATTCCTGAAGACGTGGGGATCGCTGGGCAGCACCGCCGGCCTCATGGCCTACCCCGCGGGCGTGGCGGTCGATGCGCTCGGCTTCGTCTATGTGTCCGACAACGCCAACTGCCGCATCGACAAGTTCACGGGCGACGGCGCCTTTGTCGGCATGTGGGGGGAATACGGCACCGAAGAAGGCTTCTTCGCCTTTCCCGGGAATGTCGCCGTCGACGCAGCGGGCAACGTGTTCGTGGCGGACGCCAACAACCATCGCATCGAGAAGTTCAGCGGGGCGGGGTTGGCGCGGGCGGACCAGGTGCCGACTCCGATGCGCGTGATCGGGTCGTACGGGTCAGGTGACGGACTGCTGAACGGACCGCGCCACGTGAATGCGAGCGTGCCCGGGATTCTCTTTGTGGCGGACAGCGCCAATAACCGGATCCAGGAATTCTCCGATTCGGGTGCCTATCTCGGGCAGTGGGGCACTTTGGGCTCCGGAAACGGGCAGTTCCAGCGACCCGGCGCCGTCGCCGTGGATGCCAACGGCAACTTCTATGTGGCCGACACCATCAACCACCGGATACAGAAGTTCGACTATTCCGCGATGTTCCTCGCCAAGTGGGGCAGCCTGGGCTCCGGCGTCGGGCAATTCAACTCGCCCAGCGGACTGGCCGTCGATGCCGCCGGCTACCTGTACGTCGCCGACAGCGGGAACCACCGCATCCAGAAATTCGCGGCTGACGGCAGCTTTGCGCTGCAATGGGGCGGCTTCGGAACCGCGAACGGCCAACTGAACACGCCGGTCGATGTGGCCGTCGACGCCTCCGGTAACATCCTCGTCGTCGAGAGCGGCAACGACCGCGTCCAGAAGTTCACGAACACCGGCGGGTTCCTGGGCAGGTGGGGATCCCGCGGCGTGGGCGACGGCCAGTTCCGCTTCCCCTACAGCATCGCGCTGGATGCCGCCGGCGACGTCTATGTGGCCGACGCCGACAACCATCGCATCCAGAAGTTCACCGGGTCCGGGAGCTTCCTCGCGCGCATCGGCACCTCAGGGACCGGCATCGGCCAATACTGGGCGCCCATGGGTGTAGCGATCAATGCCGCCGGCAACCTGGTCGTGAGCGAAATCGCCAACAATCGCCTGCAGGTACTGGCCCCGCCCCCCGCCATCACGCTGGCGTCGGATGTGCGGGGAGACCAGGGCCACCAGGTACGCCTGCGCTTCCTGCGCAGCGGGCTCGACGTAGCCGGTTCGCCGACGCCCGTCCTGCACTACGACATCTACCGCCAAATCGGCGCCCAGCTCGCCGCCACGGTGGACAAGGATGCCGGCTGGGAACAGGTGGGCTCCGTCGGGGCGCGCGGCGCCACCGAATACAGCGCCGTGGTCCCGACGCTGGTGAACGCCACGACCACGGGCGTTGAATATTCGCAGTTCTTCGTCAGCGCCGTCACGGCGGCGCCCACCGTGTACAGCGACTCGCGCATCGTGGCCGGCTACTCGATCGACAACCTCTCCCCGCCCGCGCCGTCCGCGTTCAAGGCAGCGTACGTCAATGGCGTCACGCGCCTGCACTGGCACCCCGGCGTGGCCAGCGACTTCGCGTCGTTCCGCCTCTATCGTGGGAATGCCGCCGGGTTCTCGCCCGACGCCGGCAGCTTCGTGGCCTCGCTGACGGACACGAGCTACGTCGACAACGGCGCGATGGGCAACTGGTACCAGGTCTGCGCCGTCGATTTCGACGGCAACGTGAGCCCGTTCGCCGTCGTC
>CAIOLW010000121.1 GCA_903859215.1 uncultured bacterium
AGCCGTACCGGTGGGCCGAGAACTTCGAGACGTGCCCGGCCGATCTGCCCGAGCCTCCCGCGCAGCTCGTGGCGCAGGTGGAGGGCGGAACGGACCTGTTCGCCCAAGGTGCCAGCCGGCCCGCTGAGGACGGCCCGGTGGCGGCCCACGGCGCGCCCCTGGCGCCCCAGGGCGCGACATCGGCGGCCGGTGGCAACGCAATACCAACCGGCCACCGAAACGCCACGTTGGCCCGCCTGGGCGGAGCTATGCGCCGGGTGGGGATGAGCCAGGAGGAGATCTTGGCCGCCTTGGCGCGGGCGAACCAGGACCGTTGCCGGCCCCCGCTCAAGGACCGAGAGATCGAGCGGATCGCGGCCAGCGTCGCCCGTTATGAGCCCGACCAGGTCTCGGTCGCGGTGGCGGAGAACCACTGGGGGCAGGACACAGAGACGGCCACTCCGGCCGAGGAGCCGGTACCAGCGTCGGTGGATCCCGGCCCGATTCCCGATGAATTGCTGCGCATCCCTGGGTTCGTGTCCGAGGTCATGGATCACTGCCTCCGCACGGCCCCTTACCCCAACCTCGTGCTGGCATTCGCTGGGGCTCTTGCCCTGCAGGCTGTGCTCGCGGGGCGGAAGGTCCGAGATCCTGACGACAACCGAACCAATTTGTACCTGCTTGGTTTGGCTCTTTCGTCGGCCGGGAAGGACCGGCCGCGCAAGCTGAACACCGAGATCCTCCACGAGGTGGGACTGTCCGGCCAGGTCGGCGGGGGATTCGCCTCCGGAGAAGGGGTGCAGGACGCGCTCTTCACCGAGCCGACCATGCTGTTCCAGACCGATGAGATCGACGGCATGTTGCAGTCGATCAACAAGGCACGCGATGCGCGGCACGAGAACATCATGGGCACATTGCTGACGATGTTCTCTTCGGCCAACTCGATCTTCCCGATGCGACGCAAGGCCGGACGAGACGCGCCTGGCGCCATCGACCAGCCGTGCTTGGTGGTGTTCGGGACGGCGATTCCGAATCACTTCTATGACGCACTTTCGGAGCGGATGCTGACCAACGGGTTCTTCGCGCGGACGATCATCCTCGAGTGCGGGACGCGATCACACGGAAAAGCTCCGGGGATTCATCCCGTCCCCGACCGCGTCCTGGAGACGGCGCGATGGTGGGCCGACTTCCGGCCCGGGACCGGCAATCTGCAGGACTGGCACCCCGTGCCATTGATCGTGCCGCAGACGGAAGCAGCGCGAACGATCCTCGACGAGGCCCGTGGTGAGGCCGAGCAGGAATATGCACGAGCCGAAAGCCTCAGCGATTCGGCCGGGACGGCGTTGTGGGGCCGAGTGGCCGAGCACGCGCGTAAGCTCGCGCTGGTTTACGCGGTCAGCGAGAACCACCAGGCTCCCGAGATCGGGCGCGACGCGGCGGTCTGGGCGAGCGGCTTCGCCATCCACCAGGCTCGCCGCATGCTGTTCATGGCCCAATCCCACGTGGCCGAGAATCCCTTCCAGGCCGAATGCCTCAAGCTCCTGCGCAAACTGCGGGCGGCACCAGGCCGTGAACTCTCCCACAGCGTGCTCCTGAAGCGGATGAAGGTCGACGCCAAGACCTTCCGCGTCCTGATCAGCACTTTGGAGCAGCGTGGCGACGTCGCGATTCGGACGGAGATCGTCAGCGGCAACGGCGGGCAGTTTTACCGCCTGGCCGACAAGGCAGCCACCGCCGGTTGAGCCCGCGCCGCTGTGCGGTCCTGAAGACGTATTGCAAAGTCAATCTGGCCGGACACCCGGACCGCTGCGAGGAATTGATGTACCCTAGTGAATTTATGCTGCCTCGCATGGGTCCCCGCGACAGGAGGAGGATCATCTGATTTCGGCAGTAGCGACGGGTGATATCCGTTATGCTTACCATTGGGTGGGAGACGGAGGATGATCTTTAACATTCGAATATGCTATGCTTGCCTCGCCACAACCGCAACGGAGACATGGGCGAAGGAATTCTCGGAGGGAAAGATGTCATCTTCAATGAAGCTCATGGCTGGGATCATGGCGCAGTCTCTGCTCCCCATTCTTGCAATTGTTGCAGGGATAGTGGCAGGCATCTGGCTGCTGTTCCTGGGAGAATGGAAGCTCGTCATCGGAGGTGTGGTGGCGGTCATTGCCGCGCCATTTCTCATCTCGCTGCTTCTGATGTTGACTATGCCAATCGCTGCGCTGATCGCGCTGGTTTCCGGCGGAGGTAATAACAAATTGGCGGTGATTGTCGGCGTGGCTGCAGCGCTCGCGATAGCTGCGTTTACTAATGCAGTCGTAGTTGCATTTGCCGGGACATCATTTCTCGCCTGCACCCGTTTTTTTACAGGGGATGGAGGCGTGAAGGATCTGTTGGGAACGGGGAATATCAGTATCGCTTACGTGCCGTATCTAATCCTGGCGTGGGTCTTAGCCGTGTCTCCGTGGCTATCTTTGGCGTCCAAGGACCCCGATAATGAGATGAGCAACGCTACTGCCGCCAACGCCGCCCTGTTTTTTGCGCTCTTCTTGTCGTGTTTCTACTTCAATCAGTTTTTTGCCATAATCGTTTTCATCGCCTTTGCTGTCGTGCAAATACTCATTCTTCCGCCCGTACTCTTAATTGCGACGCGCGAGAAGTCATACATGTGAATTGGCGCCTGAGAAGGGACAGAGCGCGCGGTTCGCAATGGAATGATGACCATGAGTCGTTCGCAGATGGGCCGCGTGCAGCAAATGTCGTTGATTAATCTTGTCATTGACCGCCTTTCACCCACCGCGTGCGTGGCGGACTTGCGGCAAACAGAACGGTCGAGTTACACCAAGTCCGCAGCGGCAGATATGTTGGTGTGAGCATGATGGGCCAATGCTGCGATTAGCGCCATTGCCTCGTGTGGTGTATCTAGCGGCAGCAATTTCATGTCCCTCAACGAAGTATCGATTCTCTCTGCGGTTTCCTTAACTGCCGATTCTGATTCGCGGGCGCAAGCAATCTTGAACAATGCAAAATTGGCTTCAATTAGATCGACATTTCGTTCTTGCTGAAAAGCTTCGTTCATGGCCATTGTGAGCCGTGCCACCATGTATGCAAGCGCTCCGGCACCGATTATGAACATGGACCTTCGTGCACCGTTGTTATGGACAACGTCACCGGCCTGGGAGGCGATGGCGCCTGCAATCTCTGGAGAAATGGCATCTGCAACTTGCTCGACTCTGTCGGCGATCTTAAAACTCGTAGAAATCGCCTGAGCGTATGCCAAGTTGTTTACGGCCAGGTTGTACAAAAATTTCTTTTCTTCCGTAGCTGAGTTCTTCTTAAACCACACAGCAACGCTCCTATACTAAGAGATCATTCCAGTCGAAAAGGCTCAGCATCTGAGTTTCCTGCGAGATGGGAAACCTGGCAAGCGTGAAATAGTTGGCGCATAGAGGGAGGGCTCTTGTGGTTTTCACGATTCCGATCCGACCAAGTGTTGGACCGACCAGGGAGAAGAGACAATCCCTGACCCTATGCAAAACCCCATCCATCACGCATTCATCACAGGCGTAGCGCATCGACGGTAAGACAGATCGGTCGTTCTTCAGAATTTGAGTCGGTAAGAGTCACGCAGATAGGTAAGATCCAGAAGATCGCGCGGTCATTTCCCCGGCACCAGCGTCCCATCGCGATGAATAGGCAGACGCCGGCCCACCTCAATGCCGCCGCATCGCTCACCGATCGCTACGCCGCAGCCCGGTAATACCGACTGTGGAGCCCACCCACCATCGGCCGCCTTTTCACGGGCCCCAACTCGGCCGGCTCGACGACGCGTCCATCCGGCGCATCCTTGTCGAGCCCCAGGTGCGTGCGTGATCCATGGTAGTACTCGAGGTAGCCGCGAAGGATGCGGCGCGCGTATTCTTCGTTGAACACGATCACGTGGTTCAGGCACTCGCGCTTGAGCGTGCCGACGACGCGCTCGCAGTAGCCGTTCTGCCACGGGCAGCGCACCGCGGTTACGATCGGCGTGACGCCAAGTTGCTCCAGTGCCGCGACGACGGCGTTGCCGTAGATCTTGTCGTGGTCGCGCAACAGGAATCGTGGCGCCGTATCGAACGGGAACGCCTGGATGAGCTGCAGCGCCGTCCACTCCGCGGTCGGATGCGTCGTGACATTGAAATGCACGATGCGCCGCCGATCCAGCGACAGCACCACGAAGACGTACAGCGTCCGGAACGTCACCGTCGGCACGGTCAGGAAGTCGATGGCCGCCGTCTCGTGCAGGTGATTCCTCAGGAACGTTTTCCAGTTCTGCGTCGGCCGCCCGCGCCGCTTGATCATGTAGCGGGCGACCGTGGTTTCGTGCAGGAAGTACCCGAGCTTCTGCAACTCGCCGTGGATGCGCGGCGCGCCCCACAGCGGATTCTCGCGCGAGAGCCGGCGGATCAGCAGGATGGCCTCCCAAGGAATGCGCGGCCGCCCCGGCTGTTGCAGCGGCTTGCTCTTCCATCGCCACCACATCCGCCATGACTTGCGGTGCCACCTGATCACGGTCTCGGGCTGGACCAGGCGCAGCGGCCGGCGCCATCCGTCCCACCATTGGCAGAGCACGACCCAGAACGCGCGGTCGCGATTCCGGAACGGCGGCTTCGGGTTGGTGCGTTGCAGGACCAGGATCTGCTGGCGCAAGGCCAGGTTCTCCAGGATCAGGTCGTGGCGGGGGCGCATGAAATCGCGCAGGAGGGAGATCAGTAGGTTGAGCATGGGAAAAGATCGGCTGTTTGTGGGGCGTCGTGAGTCCTAACACATTATGGAATAGGTCACTTATGATCATCGAGGCGCTGCCGCTGCCGCCCGGAATGTCGCGCGGACGCGGCCAGATGCACGGCACCGGCCGCCCCCATGGTTGAGGCGGGCGCCGCGATCGGTTAAGATGTGCCAAAGCCATCCGTTCGAGGGAGATACGTCATGGTTCGCCTGCTCGAAGACAACCGCGGGGCCATCGAGGGCCTTTGCCAGCGCTACCATATCGCGCGCCTGGACGTGTTCGGTTCGGCCTTGCGGGACGACTTCCGGCCCGGCGAGAGCGACCTGGACCTGCTGGTCGAATTCGGACCGATGGACCCGTACGAGCGAGCTGACGCTTACTTCGGGTTCCTGGATGAGTTGCGCTTGATGGTCGGTGTCGACATCGATCTGGTGGTGTCCGGAGCCGTGAAGAACCGCATCATCGCTGCGGACATTGAGAACACCAAGCAGGCGTTCTATGCCGCGTGATCCCAGGGCTTACCTTGAGGACATTGTTGAAGCCTGCCAGGCGATCTCAGCGGCGACGCGGGGTCTGGATCTGGAAGCCTACCTCGCGAACCGGCTGGTGCGGTCGGCAGTGGAGCGCGAGTTCATCATCATCGGCGAAGCTCTGGTGGCTTTGTCTCGCCGGTCTCCGGCCGAGTTCGCGGCGATCGGTCACGCGCGGCGCATCATTGATTTCCGGAACCAGTTGACGCACGAATACCCCACGATCGACGACACGATCGTCTGGGCCATCGCTGACCGGGACGTGCCGGTGCTGCAGCGGGAGTGCCAGGTGCTGCTTGATTGCGGCACCGGGGGTTCTGTGTAGGTCGGTCTCTCGCTTTTTCGTCACGCTGTGCGCCCCGACCGAGGAGCCAATCCTTTTCCGCGCGGGAATCGACGAGCGAGAAGTTAACAGAGGCCCTCTGTGCCATCGGCGCGGGGGCCTCTTTGTAACTGTTTGTGGGGTGGACGGTTGCGGGCACGGTCTTTCGGGCCGCAACGTGGCGCGGAAGAGAAAGCGTCGGGGAGTGAGGTGCGCCTGACGCCTCTTGTGCCGCGAGGAGATCTCCGACTCTCAAGGGCTAGAAAGAATACCAAATGGGTCGTGTTTATAGTATGCTGCCATTGAGTCCGATGGAAAACCACGGCAACAAACAACGCGCCCGAGCGCGACAGGGGAATCACGATGAAGCTGGCAACTGCGATTGCGGCTCTTGCGTTGCTCGGTACGATGGCAACGGCGCAAGCCAATGAGATAGACGTGAGCTACACGGTAACTGGTTCCTCGGGGAATTGGGTCTATGATTTTTCGGTCACCAACAATCTCGTCAACAGTCCCGGCGGGACGAACGACATCTACCTCTTTGGGGTCGAACTTGGAGCCAACAACGTAACGGGCTATCCGAATGCCAATTGGGGCGGCCCTTCGTTCAGTTCAATTAACAGTGGGATGTATTCCGGCGGGCAGGGCATCAACTACGACAATAACTGGATTGACGGGAATTTCCCGACTTCGTTGTTGCCCGGCCAGACACTGAGTGGTTTCAAGGCGACCAGTACGGAGGCGACGGCGCGCTCGAGTGTCCGCTGGTATGCCTTTTCTGCCGCTCCCACCGGGTTCTACGCCGGATCGTTCTGCACGATGAACTGCAGTTTTCCGTTCACCAATCCCGGGTTTGAATACGTCGCGCATCAGGCTGCTCCTGCCGGCGTGCCGGCCGCCACGCTGGCGACCGTGCTCGAGAGCGTCCAGCCCAATCCGTTCAACCCGCAGGCGACCGTGGCGTTCACGCTGGCGGCCGCCGGTCCGGTGCGGCTGGCGGTGTACGACCTGTACGGCACGAAGGTGCACACGCTGGTCGATGGCGACCTTGCTGCCGGCCGCCACGAAGCTGTCTGGGACGGTCGTGACGACCGCGGCCAGGCCATGGCCAGCGGCGTGTACCTGGCGCGCCTGGTGGCTGGACCGGTCACTCAGATGCGGAAGATGGTGCTGATGAAATGAGGCCACGGGCTGCCGCTCGCTTGTGAACGCCGTTCAGTTTGGGGATCTATGGATAAGTTGTTGTTAATTATGGGTGTTGCCTGATGGCATGCGCCGGCGCAAGTCCCGGCCGGACCGGCGATGGCTACGGCGAGCCGAATGGGCTCACAAGACGAATCATTGGATATTTAGATCTAGTAATGATCCAAAACAATCGACAAATGGATCAACATTCTATAAAATGAACCCAAAATGACGCTGTGAGCCCATTCCGCGACTCACGAAGGAGCTCCTGTGCACTCCCTGACGCCCACCTACCTTGATGGCCTGCAGTTCTCCGCCCTGCAACTCGAGACCTTGAACCGTATCGGCGAGTATCAGGGGAAGCAGGCCCTTTACGCAGACCGCCTGCCCGAAGTGCTCAAGACGATGCGCCGGATCGCGCAGGTCGAGTCGGCCGAGTCGTCCAACCGGATCGAGGGAATCCGGGCGCCCCGCAAGCGCATCCAGGGAATCGTGATCGAGCACACCACGCCGGACAACCGGTCGGAACAGGAGATCGCCGGCTATCGCGACGTCCTGGCGCTGATCCACGAGTCGGCCACCGACATGGACGTGACGGCGAACGTCATCCGCCAGCTTCATGCCGTCATGTATCGTTACCTGCCGCAGCCGGGCGGCAGCTGGAAGATGGTGGACAACGAAATCGTCGAGCGCGACCCCGCCGGCGTGTTGTGCGTGCGATTCAAGCCGGTGCCCGCCGTGGCCACGCCCCAGGCCATGGACGACCTGGCATCCGGTCTGCGTCGCGCGTTGTATGCGGAAGAACGTCCCGGTCTTGTCGTGGCGCCCCTGGCTGTTCTCGACTTCCTGTGCATCCATCCCTTCGCCGATGGCAATGGCCGTGTGTCTCGGTTGCTGACCCTGCTTCTGCTCTACCGGTTGGGCCACCATGTGGGCAGGTATATCAGTCTCGAACGCGTCATCGAGGAGTCGAAGGAGACGTACTACGAGGCGCTCGCCAGAAGCTCGCGGCAGTGGCACGAAGGGCGCCACGATCCGCATCCTTGGCTGGACTACTTCTGGGGCGTTCTGCTGCGGGCCTACGCCGAGTTCACTGAACGTGTTGGCGGCCTGAACCGCGGAGCGGGTAGCAAGACCATGTTCGTTCGTGAAGCCGTCGCGCGCATGGTCGGTCCGTTTGCCTTGGCGGACATCAAGACACAGTGTCCCGGCGTCAGCCTGCCGACGATCAAGCGGGAACTGGCCGCCATGCGGGACGAAGGTCTGGTGCTGCTCGATGGTCGGGGACGTGGGGCGCGTTGGCGGCGGGTGGCCTGATGAGTGCGGCGATAAGAAATAGGCGAGAACCTATGCTGACCTGACCCCCTGGAACGAAGCCGGGCCGATTCTATCGTACGGCCCGGATCCGTTCCAGGGGGTCCAGGTCACTCGAGGACCAAGACGATAACGAGCCCAATCCTCTTGTAAGTGGTCCTCTCGCAGCCAGATACGTTTCTTGTGGCCATAAGCCCCGGCGCACGCTATATTGGACATCTCTTTGGAAGAGCCCGACGTGGGTGCGGCTTGCGAAGCCAAACCTGTTTCGCGCCGGAGTTGGTTGGCGAGAAGTTTACTGAGGCCCTCGGCCCTGGTGGCCTGAGGGTTTTTTTATGTGCCGGTGCGACGACGTGTTGCAGGCACATTCTGGTTAAGCGCCCGCGCGTGACGCGGGCCACGAGATTCCCTCGACCGTCGGGGGATGAGGCCGACGGCGCCGCACAGGCGCCCCGGCCATTTCTGAAGCGCGACGGATCGGCTGGAATACTCCGGCCACCCCGAGCGCTTGGTTAAGCGGGAACGCCCGCACTTGGAGCGAACGTTTTGAAGAAACTGTACATCGGTAACCTGCCCTTCACCGCGACCGAAGACGAACTCAAGCAGCTGTTCGGTCAGCATGGCACCGTTCACTCGGTGGCGCTGATCAACGACCGCGAGACCGGTCGCCCGCGCGGCTTCGGCTTCATCGAGATGGATGACGACGCGATTTCCGGCGCGATCCAGGCCCTTGACGGCAAGGAACTGGGCGGCCGGGCGCTGCGCGTGAACCAGGCCGAGGACAAGCCCCGTGGCGCCGGTGGCGGCGGCGGCGGCGGTGGCGGCTACGGTGGCGGCAGCCGCGGCGGCTCGGGCGGCGGCGGGAGCCGGTGGTAATCGTCCGATAGGCAGGGATCGGCCTGCGGGTTGATGCTTGTATGGGGCCCCGCTGCTCGGAAGAGTGGCGGGGCTTCCGTTTGTCCGGGTCCGGGCACTTGCCCGAAGGAGTGGCGGGCGGTTGCGGGACATTCCCTCAAGGGCTGAACCGGGAACGTGCCATGAGCCTGCCGCCTTTGGACTGCGGCCGACAGCTGATCGCCATGGCCATCCGGGCGGGCGGGAACGAGTAGAGACAGCGGAAGCCATGCAGACCGCCGGCATCTGCGCCACAGGCTCGAGGTGACCGGCGCTCTGCTTGCACGTGGTGTCAAAGGTGATGTTTCTAGTGCGGAATATCACGATATTTTCCCTATGGCAACGCGGCTAATTCCCATTCATCAATTGTTGCCAGGCGAATATCATTATATCACAGAAGGTGGGCCGGAACTGCCGCCCACACACTGAGCATAAAACAAAGGACCGATCATGACGCATTCGCTAAAGACCCTCACGGCCGGTATCGGCTGCGCCCTGCTGCTGGCGCTGGCCGCCGGCGGCGCCGGCGCCCAGAACCTGCTGAGCAACCCCGGCTTCGAGAACGGCCTGACCGGCTGGACGCAGCTGGGCGACATGCCGGTCATCGACGGCGGCACCGGTTGCGTGACCCCGTACGAAGGCAGCCACTACGTGTGGGTCGCCTACAAATCCAGCCTGGGCATGTCGAACGCCTACTCGCTGCTGCGGCAGGCGGTGCCCTTCACGGCCGGGCACACCGCGACGCTGACGGCGCGCGCGATGCACTGCTCGACCTTCCCGCTGACGGGCACGGCGCAGGGCATCGGCCAGATTGTCACCTGCGACTTCCAGTTCCTGAACGCCGCCGGCACCCAGGTCAACCCGATCAGTGTGACCGGCAACGGCTACATCGACGGCACCACGCCGACCAACGTCTGGCAGGCGCTCACCTACTCGGCGGTCGCACCGACGGGCACGACGCAGGTACGCGTGCGCGTGATGTACTCGACGATCAACTGGGCACAGAGCGGCGGCCTGGTCGACGGGCTGTCCCTGCAGGACGAGCAGGCCGTGGGCACGACCCCGGCCGCCTGGGGCCAGGTCAAGGCGCTCTATCGCTGATATGGCTTCGTTGAGCGGAGATGCCGGGACGGGGGCTGCAGGACGCGGCCCCCGTTCCGCTGTTCCGCTTCCACAATGCCGGCGTGATCATGCAGGACGACATGACCTTCACTGACGCCACGACGATCATCGTCACGGCCGCCCCATAGGAGCGCCGGAGCCGGAAGGCGCGGCGGCGCGGCGAGATTGCCATGCTTGTGGACGGGATCGGGACGCGAGTCTAGTATGGCGCCGTGCGTCGTACCCTGACCCGAGCCCAAGAGGAATCCCGATATGTCACGAGACGGCAGCAGCAGGAAGCGCGGCGGATTCGGCGAGATCGTGGCCGGCTACGCGATCCCGGTGCTCAACGAGCGCGAGATCCGGGCCGGCGCCGGCCTGCTGTTCGTCCTGATGTTCGTCGCGATCGCGACCGCGGCGCTGAGGCACAACTTCGTCCTGCTGAAGTACGCCGTCACGATCTTCCTGACCGACATCCTGATCCGCGTCCTGGTGAGCCCGCGCTACGCGCCGTTCCTGATCCTCGGTCGCCTCATTGTGCGCAACCAGTCGCCCGAGTATGTCGGCGCCGCGGCGAAGAAGTTCGCCTGGATCATCGGCATCGTGCTGGCGTCGGTCATGTTCGTGCTGGCTGTCGTGGTCAACACGTACAGTCCGGTCACCGGCCTGATCTGCCTGACCTGCCTGGTCTTCCTGTTCTGCGAGACGTCGTTCGGCCTCTGCCTCGGCTGCAAGGTGTACGCGCTGATCTACCGGCAGAAGGCGCAGTACTGCCCGGGCGAGGTGTGCGAGGTCAAGGACCGGCACGAGATCCAGAAGACGTCGAAGGCGCAGGTGGCCATCGTGCTGGCCTTCGTGGTCTACGTGGTCGTCGTGGTCGTGGCGCTTCGCGACACGTACAGGGTGCCGCCGCATGACCTGTTCGGCGGGGTGCATGCCGCTGCTGACGTCAAGGCCGGGTCGTAGGCCGCCATCGAAGCCGGAAGGCCGGCGTTGTGCGCGACTTGCGCCGGCGCAAGTCGGCCGGGACCTGGCTGGAGGAGGCATCGTGACCACTAACAGTTGCCGGCGCGCGTTCCTGCCCGCGCTCGCCCTCATCGCGCTCTGCGCCCTCGCCGGCCCGGCGCGCACCGCCGATGCGCCGACGGCAGCGGCCTTGCCGGTCGCCGCGCCGGATCTCCGCGTGATGTCCTTCAACCTGCGCTACGCCACGGCGCCCGACGGCGACAACGCGTGGGACCGCCGGCGCGATCTCCTGGCGGAAACGATCCGCGCCTTCGGTCCCGACGTGCTCGGCACGCAGGAGTGCCTGGCGGAGCAGGCGGCGTTCCTGCAGGCGGCGCTGCCGGGGTACGCGTGGGTCGGCGTCGGTCGGGATGACGGGAATCTGGCCGGGGAGATGTGCGCCGTCTTCTACCGCGAGGACCGCTTTGTCCCGGCGGGCCAGGGCACCTTCTGGCTGAGCGAGACCCCGGACGTCGCGGGCAGTCGGGGCTGGGACGCGGCCCTGCCGCGCATCGCCACCTGGGTGCGGTTGCGCGAGCGGTCCGACTCGACGCAGGCCTTCGTGTTCGTGGACACGCATTTCGACCATCTCGGCGCGGAGGCCAGGACGGCGTCGGGGCGCCTGTTGCGCCAGCGGTTGCAGGCCCTGGCCGGCAAGGCGCCGGTCGTCATCGTGGGCGACTTCAACGCCCCGGCGGACGCGGCCCTGCCGGGCCCCTATGCGGCCCTGGTCGACACAGCCGCGGCGGGCGGGCTCATCCTGCGCGACGCCTACCGCGCCCTGCACGCGCCGGCCCCCGGCGAGGGGACCTTCCACGGCTTTGGCGGCGGCCGCGACGGCCAGCGCATCGACTGGGTCCTGGCGACGCCGGCGTGGGCGCCTGTTGCGGCGGAAATCGACCGCACCGCGCGGGAAGGGCGCCTGCCGTCGGATCATTTCCCGATGACGGCTGTCCTGCGCCGGCCGCCGCGGGCGCATTGACCGCCGCCCTTCCGCTGCGCATAATCGTGGGTGTCGCGACCGCCCCGCCGGGGTCGGATCACGCGCTGAACCCGGCCTGAACGGCCATCGAGAGACAAGGACGAGGACCATGGGACGTGCATTCGAATACCGCCGCGCCGCGAAGGAAGCCCGCTGGGACAAGATGTCCAAGCTGTTCCCCAAGCTGGCCAAGTCCATCACCATGGCGGCCAAGCAGGGCGGAGCGGATCCGGAGATGAATGCGCCGTTGCGCGCGGCGATCATCAACGCCAAGAACCAGAACATGCCCAAGGACAACATCGAGGCGGCGATAAAGCGCGCCGCCGGCAAGGACGCCGCGGACATCTTCGAGGTGAACTTCGAGGGCAAGGGGCCGCACGGCGTGCTGGTCTTCGTCGAGTGCGCCACGGACAACAACACCCGCACCGTCGCCAACGTCCGCAGCTACTTCAACAAGTGCGGCGGCCAATTGCTGCCCACCGGGTCGCTGGAGTTCCTGTTCGACCGCAAGGCCATGTTCGATTTCGCCAGGCCGGAGGGCCTGGTCCTCGAGGAGCTTGAACTGTCCCTGATCGACGCCGGCCTGCAGGAGCTGGTCGAGGACGCCGGCACGGTCTACGTGTACGGCGACTACACCGATTTCGGCAGCCTCGCCCAGGCGCTCGAGGCGCAGGGGATCGAGGTCGCCAAGTCCGGCCTGCAGCGCATCGCGCAGAATCCGCAGGAGTTCAGCGAGGCCGAGATGACCGAGATCGAAAAGCTCCTCGATCGCATCGAGGACGACGAGGATGTGCAGGCGGTCTACACGAACATCGCCTGATGCAGCAGCGGTCGGCGCACTGGGCGGACCTTGGCGGAGCAGTTGCAGCGCGATTTTGAAACGAGGTTCCAATCGGTGAATGAAGAGCTGGAATTCCTGCGCTACATGACCGGGAAGCTGGAAGAGGCTCGCCTTCCGTACATGCTCACCGGTTCGATGGCCATGATGTTTTATGCCGTGCCCCGGATGACGCGCGACATCGACTTCGTGGTCGAGTGCCGTGCCGAGGATGTGACGCGGGTGCTGGACGTCTTCCAGCCGGACTGCTACGTGAGCGAGGAAGCCGTCCGGGACGCCGTCTCGCGGCCGGGGATGTTCAACATCATCCACACGGAATGGGCCATCAAGGCCGACCTGGTCGTGCGCCGGCAGACGGAATACAGGGAACTGGAGTTCACCCGCCGCCGGACGATGGCGGTCGGCGACCTGTCTGTCGCCGTGGTCTCGCCGGAGGACCTGATTCTCTCCAAGCTTGATTGGGCCCGAGATTCGGCTTCGACAAGCCAGTATCAGGACGTGGTCCAGATCCTGATGGCGGTGACCGACCTGGACATCGACTATCTTGAACGATGGGCAGGCGCATTGGGCGTCCTGGACAAGCTGCGCGAACTGGGTAGGTCATGAGAGACACGCCGCCGGCAGTCGATGCGATGTACCGTGAACTCCTGCTGAGCAGGACTCCCGCCGATCGCGTGCGCATGGCCGCCGGCATGTACGATGCGGCCAAGGCGATCATTCGCGCCGGCATCCCCGATGATTGCTGGGAAACCGAAGTGGATCTGCGCATTGAGGTCTTCCGGCGTTTCTACCGCCAGGATTTCAGCGCTGAAGAGATGGCCCGCATCATCGAGGGCCTGCGGAAGCATCCCCGGAATCGTTGACGCGGCATTGGGGACGATTTCCGCCTTGTTCCCGATCGTTGCACCGAGTGATCCCGCCCGCTGGTTGCGCCAACGGTTCCGCTGGCCCCACCCCGCCTGTGTGCATTAGAATGCGCACAACCATTGACCCCACGCCCGATCACCCGGTCACAGGAGATGAAGCCCATGGCTCGATTCTCTGTCACGGCCCGTGCCGTCATCCGGCTGGCGACGGCAGGCGCCGTCCTCGTGCTGGCGGCCGCGTCCGCCGGCGCGAAGCCGGCCCCGAAGTCGCCGCCGCTACCTGCCGGCCCCGAGGTCCAGGAGCACATCCTTGCCAACGGGATGAAGATCCTGCTGGTGCCCCGCCACATCGCGCCGAATTTCGCCGGCGGCTGGGTGGCCAAGGTGGGGTCGGCGAACGAGAGCTCGGGCATCACCGGCATCTCGCACCTCTTCGAGCACATGATGTTCAAGGGGACGCCGACCATCGGCACGAAGGACTGGGAACTGGACCGGCGCCTGATGCAGGAGCAGGACCAGGTGCAGGCGCAGATGCGCGGCGAGCTGTCGCTGCTGCGGGCGGCCCAGCGTCGCGGCGAGATCGAGGACATGTCGAAGCCCGAGGCCAAGACGCCGCGCTACAGGATGCTCGAAGCCCGTTTCGACTCCCTCGTCGCCGCGCAGCGCGCGAACATGGTCAAGAACGAGTTCGACAACCTCCTGCAGTTCAACGGCGGCAGCCGCATGAACGCCTTCACCAGCGAGGACATGACGTTCTACTTCGAGAGCATGCCGGCCAACAAGCTCGAACTCTGGTTCTGGCTCGAATCGGACCGCCTGCAGAACTCGGTGTTCCGCGAGTTCTACTCCGAGCGCGACGTGGTCAACGAGGAGCGGCGCATGAGCGTCGATTCCACGCCGACCGGCAAGTTCGAGGAAGCGTTCGACGCCGTCTTCTGGCAGGCGAGCCCCTACCACACGCCGGTGATCGGCTGGCCGAGCGACGTGTCGAGCCTGACGTACGAGGCGGCGCGCGCCTACTACGCGCTGTACTACGCGCCGCAGAACGTCTGCGCGGTGCTCGTGGGCGACTTCGACCCGCAGCAGGCCCTGGCACTGGCCGAGAAGTACTTCGGCCGCATCCCCGCCGGCCCGAAGCCCGCGCCCGAGATGATCACCACCGAGCCGAAGCAACTGGCCGAGAAGCGCTTCTACGGCGAGGCCGAGACGAACCCCGGCGTCACCATCCGCTGGCACGCGGTCGCCTACGAGCACCGCGACCTGCCGGCGCTCGAAGTGCTGGCCGGCGTGCTCGACGGTACGGCCGGCCGCCTGCGCCGCGCGCTGGTGCTCGGCGACGGCCCGGCGACCTCGGTCTCGGCCCGCGCCGACGGCCGCAAGTACGAAGGCCTGTTCGAGATCGACGGCGAGGCCAAGGACGGGCACACGCCGGAGCAGGTCGAGGCGGCCGTCTACGCCGAACTCGACAAGCTGGCCAAGGATCCGGTCACCGACACCGAGTTGCAGGGCGTCAAGAACCGTTACCTGACGGCGTCGTACCGTTCGCTCGACAGCAACTACTTCCTGATGATGCGCTACGGCCGCTCCGAGGCCACCGGCTCCTGGCGCGATGCCGACGCCATCGACCGCGCCGTGCAGCAGGTGACGGCGGTCGACGTGCAGCGCGTCGCGAAGACGTACTTCACGAAGGAAAACCGCGCCGTCGCGGTGTGGACCCGCAAGGGCGGCGGCGAGCCCGAGGATCCGGCCCT